>JANTGH010000050.1 GCA_024763055.1 Desulfobulbaceae bacterium | reverse complement strand
TCGTGCACCGAGAACGTTGAGACGGGTGCAGATACAAGGAGGCAAACGAATTTCGGCACAGGTGTACTGTTGGTACATCGAGCACGAAATTCGTGAAACCGACACAGTAGATGTGCCTGTATCGACGTTCGAATGCCGGATAACTGCAGGATTTAGGTAGTATTGATCTGCTTGTCTTTTTCTCTATATTCGGTGGAGCAGAAACAGTTTCATAACCCTGTTATGCGCCTGTTTTGAGACCCCGGATAGAATAAACCGCTTATTTGTGTACCCTAATTTTTCAGCTCAGGTTTCAAACTATGACCCAGGTAATCGCCATGGCCGGAAAAGGAGGCACAGGAAAGACAACAACGTCTGCCCTGCTCCTCAAATATCTCCTCAAAAAAAAGATGACCCCGGTGCTTGTTGTTGATGCCGACGCCAATACCAACCTCAACGAACTGCTCGATTTAGACGTCAACACCACTCTTGGTCAAATACGAAAAGAGATTAAAGGGGATATACCTTCCGGAATGAGTCGGGATCAGTTCATGGAAATGAAAATTCACCAGGCATTGATCGAGGAATCCGGCTTTGATTTATTAGTCATGGGCCAGCCCGACGGCCCTGGATGCTACTGTGCCGCCAATCAGTATCTGGCCATGACCATGGACAAACTTGCTGAAAACTATGGTTGCATCATTGTTGACAACGAGGCCGGTATGGAACATTTAAGCCGGATGAACCTGCGTACTATCGACCATCTGCTCATTCTCTCCGATCCATCGGCCAGAGGCATTCTCACAGCCCGAAGGATTGCCGATATTACCGGACCGCTGCAACTTGACGTTAAGGCCCGTCATCTCATAGTCAACCGGGCACCGGACCCCATCCCCCCGGCCCTGATGGAAAAAATAAATCAGGCCGTTGCCGAGGCCGCTGATATGCCGCTTGCAGGTATTATCAGCTCAAGTGATGAATTGATTAATCAAGAACTCAGCGGTGATTCCTACCTGCGGCTTTCCGAAGACAGCCCCGTCATACAGCAATCGTTTTCCATCTTTGATCATATCTTTTCCTGAGCGACGTACATGACAAGACAAGATCAACCAGACAAGGTCATGGTCGAACTGATCAAGATCGGTAAATCCTACCCACCCGATATCGAGGCATTAAAGGATGTTTCCTTAACCGTCGCCAAAGGGGAGTTGCTCTTTCTTACCGGACTGAGCGGGGCCGGCAAGACAACCCTGCTCAGGCTTCTTTGCAGGATCGAACACCCGGACCGGGGTCTTGTGGAAATAGACGGTATGGATATAGGAAAGCTGCCCGGGAAAAAGATGCAGCACTTACGACGCCGTATCGGAATAGTCTATCAGGATTTCAAACTTCTTCCCGGGCAGTCCGTGGCCCGTAATATAGCCCTTCCCATGGAAATCACCGGGCGGCAAAAATCATTTATCCGCAAGCAGACCAGAACCCTACTGGAACGGCTTGGACTTAAGGGCAAAAAAAACACCAGAGCCGGAGATCTGTCAAGGGGTGAACAGCAAAGGGTTGCCATTGCCAGAGCGCTTTGCAACAAACCGGATCTTATCCTTGCCGATGAACCCACCGGCAACCTTGACACAAAAAACTCCGAACGGGTAATGGATCTTTTCAATGAGCACAGGAACCGTGGGGCTACCATCATGATAGCAACCCACGACTCCAGACTCTATGGCCTTGGTGAACACAGAGTTGTTGTACTGGCAAACGGATATATAATCGGCGCCGGTATAAAAAGAGAACTGCTACAGACCGAAGAGGCGCTCCACGAATGAATTTTTTCCTGACTATTCTGTTCCAAACAGGTCGAAACCTTCTACTGACCTGGACTTCACAGCTTCTGAATCTCCTGACTATCAGCCTGTCCGTACTCATTTTTTCTTTTTTCTTTCTCACCTATACCAATATGATCAATGCGGGCAAACAACTTGGTGATGACCTGCGCCTGGTCGCCTATCTTGATGAGGAGCCCTCGCCTGCCCTGCAGGAAGAATATCGAAGAAAAATCCTAAAATTTGATACTGTGAAACAAATCGTTTTTGTCAGCCGCAAAGATGCCTATAAACGATTCAAAGAAGAACTGGACACTGATCGTGATGTCCTGGCCGACATGCCCGATGATTTTCTGCCGCCTTCAATAGAGGTCTATCCGGTCCGGTCCTTAAACAGCCTTACCCGGATTAAACGTTTTTCCAATTACCTGCTGAGCTTGCCCGGCGTTCTCAAGGTACAGTATGGACGGGAGTGGATTGAACGTTTTTATTCATTTGTTCGACTCATGCGCATTGTCGTCATTCTCTCGGGATCTCTACTCATCCTGACCTCCACCTTTATGATCGCCCGCACCATCCGGTTGACACTGGCATCTCGTGAGCGGGAGCTGGAATTGCTCAGGTTATTCGGTGCCTCGGGCACCTACATCCGTATGCCTTATTTCCTCGAAGGCGCCCTGCAGGGACTTATTGGTGCCGGTCTCGGCCTTACGGCTCTGTACATCTTTTTTAACTGGATAAAGTTACAATTCAGCGGCTCCACCTTGTTTGCTTTCTTTCCCTTCACATTCTTTCCACTGCCGATTATTGGTATCATCCTTGGACTTTCTACCCTGTTCTGTGCCGGCGGCAGTTTTTCTTCCACCAGAAAAATCCTACAGGTATGATGAAAACCCGGCTGTCTTTCTTTCCTGTTTCCGCCTGCCTTCTTCTCTTTTTCCAATTTTTGGGTTGTATTGACCATTCATGCAGCGCAAAAACCTCCCATAACCAGGCCATTAAAAAACAATCCATAAATATCGGCAAGCTGAACCAGGAAATACGTACCCGTTTAGAAAAGATACGTGAGAAGGGGGAACAGGAAGTCAGCCTGCTCGATGAGCTCAAACAGATCGATGAAAAGTTTGCCGTTCAAAAAAAGAAGCTCGCCAGACTCCAGGAACAGTTACATACCCGGGAAGAGCAATTGGCCTTAAAAGTACAAGACCTGCGACTGGCCGAGCTCGTCAGTGAAAATGTCCGCCGGCACCTTGAGAAACGATTACGTTCCTTTTATTTGATGGGAAAAACAGGATTTCTCAATGTGACATTTTCCAATAAAAGCCTGCCCGAACTCATGCTCTTTAATGACGCCTTCAAACGACTGCTTGATTACGATCAATCGGTTATTGACAAATATCGTCAGACCATTGATCAATTGGACAGAGCCAAGCAGGCCCAGGAACTGGAAAGAAATCTGATGCTGAATTTTGTCCGACAGACTGAAAAACAACAGCAGAAGCTGGTTGATGTCCGTACGGAAAAAAAACGACTTTTAAGCAGGATCAGAAGCAAAAAAGGGCTGTATGAGCAGGCTATACGGGAGATGCAGCGGGCTGAAAACGACCTGACCAGGACGCTGACCAAACTGAAGAGGAAAGAAAAAAAGAGAATTCAAGGATTTCTCTACAATAAGGGCAGAATGGAAGGACCGGTTATAGGCAGGCTGATTGTTCATTTCGGGGATCCGATTGAAAACGGTCTCAGTAAAGGCATTATCATAAGCACCGATGATAATGCGCCTGTGTTTTCCATTTATACCGGAAAAATTATCTTTGCCGGCTACAAACTCGGCTATGGCAACATGGTCATTATCGACCACGGTCTTCAATATTATACGATTACCGCTCACCTTGATGATATTTCCGTCCAGGAAGGCGAGCGGGTTCTCTCGCACCACCAGATCGGTACCACAGGTGATATCGCCACCCTGTTTTCCAAAGGGTTGTACTTTGAAATCAGACATGGTTCCAAGCCGATTGACCCCCTGCTCTGGCTGCAAGCTAATTCTTATCCAGAGCTTATCCCACTTCCACATCCTGCGATGGACCACATTCAACAACAGAATTCAACAAACAGGAAATCCAATCGCCTGGCGCAATAACTCTGTGCAACACCGGTATAAACTGCTATAATGGAAATGATTGTTATTTTACATCAAGCTCGTTTTCTCTCTTGCAATTGCTTCGAAAAAACAAATGGAAACGGTTTTTCTCTTCTTACGTATTCTTTTCATACTCTTAGTAAAACGATACTCATGAAAAATTTTATTTTTCCTCTTTTTCTCCTGTGCTGTATATTCCCGGTTACTCTGCTTGCCGAAGATCTCAATGAACGACAACAGACCTATAAAGACCTTGAAACCTTTGCCAATGTCCTCACTCTCCTGCAGCAGCACTATGTAGATAAAATTGATACCAATAAGGTAATTATCGGTGCAATAAATGGAATGTTGACCTCGCTCGATCCCCATTCTTCCTATATGCAACCCGATGATTTCAAAGAACTACAGGAAGAAACGAAAGGTAGCTTCAGTGGAATCGGTATTGAAATCACCATTCGTGACGGTATTCTGACCGTAGTCTCACCCATCGAGGGAACACCGGCGTTTAAGCAGGGCATTGGAGCAGGTGACCAGATTATTCGGATCGATGATGAATCGACCAAAGACATGGGTCTGATGAAGGCCGTCAAAAAATTACGTGGAAAAAAGGGAACAAAGGTCACTATTACCGTTCATCGTCCAGGTGGACAGGCTCTTAAGGACTTTACCCTGACGCGTGATGTTATTCCTCTACATTCAGTTAAGTCCATGCAACTTGAACCGGGACTGCTCTACATAAGGATCACTAATTTCCAGGAAGCCACCACAAGAGATGTACGCAATGTGTTACGCAAATTCTCCAAAAAACAACCGTTAAAGGGGGTCGTCCTTGATTTACGCAGCAACCCAGGTGGACTGCTCGACCAAGCTGTAAAGGTATCAGACATCTTTCTTGAAAAGGGTGTTATCGTCTCGACCAGAGGACGGAACCCGGAGCAGGATATGATCTTTGAGGCCCATAACAACAGTGGTAAATATATCTTTCCCATGGTAGTTCTCGTTAACGGCGGGTCAGCAAGCGCATCGGAAATTGTTGCCGGAGCCCTGCAGGACCATGGTCGTGCCATCATTATCGGTACGGTCACCTTCGGCAAGGGGTCGGTGCAGACCATCATTCCCATGCCGAACGGAGCCGGTATCCGTCTGACAACAGCGAGGTATTACACCCCAAGCGGTGACTCCATTCAGGAAACAGGTATAACACCTGATGTCATCGTTCCCTTTCAGGAACAAATCAAGAAAGCAAAGATACCGCAACCATGGGAGATACGGGAAAAAGACCTGCCCGGTCACTTCAGTAACGGAGATGGAAAAAAAGAGGCGGTCCGGAAAAGCAATGGGCACACAAATAAAGAACAGCAGAAAGTCAACCAGCGGCTCGCCCTTGACAACCAGTTACGAACAGCGCTTATTATCTTAAAAAGCCTGAATATCGTTGGCCAGCCAACAAAAAGTGAACAGAAATAGAAGCAACCTTACAACCCGAGCTCCCTGAGAAGCTGCTCATTGGTTGTCCATTTTTTTTTCACCTTGACCCAGAGCTTTAGAGTAACCCTGCAACCAAGAAGCTGTTCGATATCCCTGCCCGCCTCCCGGCGTATACGGCCCAGCATTGTGCCGCCCTTTCCAATGATTATCCCCTTTTGCGAGCCACGCTCAACAAGAATTGTTGCGTGGATAATCACCGGTTTTTTCCCCTGACCTTCCTGGAACGAGTCGATCAGTACAGCCGTTGAATAGGGAACTTCCTCCCGGGTTAATAAAAAAATCTTCTCACGAACAAGCTCGGCGACAATAAAACGCTCACTCATATCGGTTGGGATATCATCGGGATAATACTGTGGCCCTTCGGGCAGCCTGCAGGTAAGTTGCCGCACGAGGATATTCACCCCATCACCAATGAGTGCGGAGATAGGGACGATCTCGGAAAAAGAATACAGCTCCCTGTACCAGTTGATAATCGGCAGCAGTCGATCGTGCTCCAGCAGGTCGATTTTGTTAAGGGCCAGCAATACCGGACACTGTATCCGGGCAAGATACTCTTTATATTCCTGCTTCCGTTTTTCAAGTTGTCTTAAATTCATTGCCTCCGCATCGACCAGAAATAAAACTACATCCGCCTCGGCAAGACTTTCCATGGCAATACGAACCATTTCCCGATTCATCAATTCTCGGGGTTTGTGCAGGCCGGGGGTATCGAGCATGATCATCTGGTAATCCGGCCCATTAACAATACCAGGAATCCGGTTTCTGGTTGTTTGCGGTCTTGAAGTGACTATAGCGATCTTCTGACCGAGCAGTCGATTCAAGAGTGTTGATTTGCCGGCATTCGGAGGGCCGATGATGGCAACAACCCCCGACCGGTAAGAAGTCTCCGAAGAGGACCCCGCTATTGAAGATGTGGCCATATTTAATCACCAAAAAACCGGTTCAAGATTTAAAAGAGTAAGAGTTTTCAGCGGCCTGTGATTCTTTTTTATTGTTTATCGTGCATAGTCTGACAAACTATAATAAAAAATATTTCATAGAGAGTGGGTACAACATTTAACAGCGAAGCAAACTTTTCCTGCAGCTGTTTCCTGTCATCTGTTCTCTGTTTACGGTAAAAGTAATGACAAAGAGGGTTATTCCTGCTATCCATCATGGCACTGAAAATCAAAAAAGTAACTGAAAGTTACAAAAAGCATTACCTCTGGAGTCCAAGCGTTTAAATCGTAAACCGTAACCCTTAAACTGTAAACCGCAAACTCCATGATTGTACCCGGTAACATTGTTGAATATATTGAAGGTGGAAAATTTTTCTGTGCTCTTGTTATCGAGGACACCGGTACACGTTTCCGACTCCTTAATCAAAACGGCCGGGAACTCAATCTGCCCGCATCCAGAATTCTTCTCGCCTCCTCAATGAGACACGACCTGAAACTCAGCCGCACGGACCAGTTGCACCTGCTTAAAACTGCATCGGAAAGCCGGTCCCGCCTGACTAAAGATATCGCCCTGATTGAAATATGGGAACTCGCTGTTCAGGAGAAACAGCCTTCTTTCCCCGCCGATTTTCTGGCCGAGCTGCAATTTGGCGGCAAACTCACCGATGATCAAACCGCTGCTTTTCTACGAGCCGTGTTTACTGACCGTTTTTATTTTAAATATAAAAACGGCATGGTAATGGTCCACACTCCCGAACAGGTTGAACAGTTGCAACATCAAGCGCAAAAAGAGCAGGAAAAAGAGGCCCTGCTCAATGTGGGTGCCCAATATCTCTTAAAAATATACCAAGGTGCTGACGTTACTACTGACGACTGGCCTGAACTGCCGCAGGTGTTGGATTGGATAGCCGAATACCTGCTGACAGGGAACGAGGCAGAGCAGGCCGATCTGGTCAGGCAACTGTTGAAAAAGGCGGCACTGAACGGGCCCCACGATGGTTATACGGTGTTAGTACAAGCAGGCGTCTGGCAACGCGATGAAAATCTTGCCCTGCTCAAAGCAAAGCAGCCGATTGTGTTTTCCGCAGAAGGCCTGCATCAGGCAAAAAACATTAATGAACCTGACGTCGAAGAATTGCTCGCCGACCCCGGGCGAAAAGATCTACGGCCTCTAAATACATTCACCATTGATGCCCTTTCAACAAGGGATTACGATGACGCCCTTCACGTTGAGGACCGTGGAGACACCATACGAGTGGGAATACACATTGCTGATGTCGCTTATTTTATTGGACCGCGTGATCCTCTATTTGCCGAAGCAATGGAACGTTGCACATCTCTCTACTTTCCTGAGGGGCATATACCCATGCTTCCCACCTCTCTTTCCCAATATGTATGCAGCCTGGTTAAGGACAAGCCACGACCGGCGATGTCTTTTCTCATCAATCTGGACAGGCAGGGAAATATTATAAATTCTTCCATCGCCCGCAGTGTTATCCAGGTCAAACGCCGGCTCAGCTATATGGAAGTGGACGAAATTCTGACAAAGGACCGGAACTCGGAGCCGGAATTGCTCCTGCTGAACCGTTTAAGTCAACAACTGCAGCAGAAAAGGGTTGATAACGGCGCTCTACTGCTCTCCCTGCCCGATGTCAACATAGATGTCCGCGATCCCGACAACATCAAAGTTCGTCTTATGCCGGTGGATACCCCGGCCAGGACCCTGGTCTCGGAACTGATGATACTGGCTAACAGTGTTGCCGCCGCCTATCTTGCCGGTCAGGAAGCTCCGGGTCTGTTCCGTTCCCAGCCGCCGCCAAGAAAACGCATTATCAGCGGAATTCACAATTCCATGCAGGATATCGCAAGACAACGCCGTTTTTTGTCCCGGGGTGAGCTGACCATACATCCAAAAACACACAGCGGTCTGGGATTAAACTGTTATACGACTGTAACCTCACCAATCCGTCGTTTCCTTGACCTCATTATCCAGCACCAACTGGCTCATATTATATCCGGAAAAGGCATTCTCTTTTCCGGCGATGAATGTAAAACATTTACCGGACTCATTGGACAAAAACTCAGCCGTGCCAACGGGGTGCGTCAACAGCGTCACCGCTACTGGATTCTCCGCTATCTTGAACCCATGCAGGGGAAAACACTGCCGGCCCTGGTCGTCGGCCAGGGACCGCGACGGGTTAACCTCCTGTTGACTGATTGCTTGTTTGACGTGGATCTCCCTGTCAATCCATCCTTTCCCGTTGAGCCGGGAGATACCGTACGAATACGACTGGCCAGGGTCAACCCGCTTGATAATGTGTTGCGGGTAGAGTGGTGATTTTATGTAACCAGCATGGCTGGACCAAAATTTCAGGCCACAGCCGCAACGATGACACCGCTACGCTGTTATGAAAGTAGGCCGGAAGTTGAAGTCGCAGCACCACCTTTCATATAAAGCGTAGAAAAGAGATTATAACCTGAGTAAAATTTATGGATAGAGTTCCGCGTCCTTAAGCAAAACAGCTTCCTGATCCTTGGCTGATAAAATTGGCGTACCGGACATCGGCCAGTCAATGGATATTTGGGGGTCGTTCCAGCATATTGCCCGTTCATGTTCCGGCGCATAATAATCCGTGGTCAGATACAGAAATTCAGCAACATCGGACAATACCACAAATCCATGGGCAAAGCCTTCCGGCAACCAAAACTGTTTTTTATTCTCTGCAGACAGTACAACCCCCACCCAGGTGCCAAAGGTGGGTGAACTTTTACGGATATCAACGGCTACGTCAAAAACTTCACCAACAATTACCCGTACAAGCTTGCCCTGAGGCTGCCTGATCTGGTAATGCAGTCCACGCAGAACATTTTTCGTCGAACGGGAATGATTTTCCTGAACAAAGCGGGTATCAAGCCCCACTTTCTCCCGCCAACGCCGCTGGTTAAAACTCTCAAAGAAAAAACCCCGCTCATCCGCAAAGACCTGCGGATGAATAACCAAAACATTGGGTATAGTTGTAGCTGTGACCTTCACGTTCTCTTCCCGTACATGGTTTCATAATAGTGTTGGTACGAGCCATCCATGACCGATTCCGACCACTTCCTTTTTTTTAGATACCAGTCTACGGTTTTTTCTATCCCCTGTTCAAACACATATCTTGGTCGCCAACCAAGATCGCGCTCTATCTTCCCGGCATCTATGGCATAGCGACGGTCATGGCCAAGACGATCCTTGACAAAGGTAATCAACGATCTTCTCGACTCTCCATTCTTCAATAAACCAACCCTGGCGTCCACCATGTCACAGAGTAATTCGACCACCTCAAGGTTTGTTTTTTCATTATGCCCACCGATATTATATGATTCCCCAATTCTCCCCCGGTCAAGAACCTGCAGAATAGCCTCGCAATGATCCCGCACATAGAGCCAGTCACGCACATTGCCGCCGTCTCCATAGACAGGAAGTGACTTGCCGGCAAGGGCGTTATTGAGCACCAGGGGAATCAGTTTTTCAGGAAATTGATAGGGACCATAGTTATTAGAACAGTTGGTAATCAGGACCGGCAGCCCATAGGTATGAAAATAGGCGCGGACAAAATGATCGGACGAGGCCTTGGAGGCGGAATAGGGAGACCGTGGATCATACGGTGTTTCTTCTGTAAAATAACCCTTCATTCCAAGCGAACCATACACTTCATCGGTACTGACATGGAGAAACCGACTGCTCTCATCACCTTTTCCCTGATCAAGCCAGTACTTTTTTGCGGCCTCAAGCAAAGTAAAGGTGCCGAAGACATTGGTTCGGATAAAGGCATCAGGGCCGGTTATCGAGCGATCAACATGGGATTCGGCGGCAAAATGTACCACCTTCTGTATATTATGCTGCGTAAAGATATTTTCAATCAGGGTACTGTCACATATATCACCACGTACAAACGTATAGCGGGGATGGTCCTCAATATCAGCCAGGCTCTGCAGATTACCGGCATAGGTCAGTTTATCAAGATTGACAACCTGCAGATCTTCGCGGGTCTCAAGAAGAAGCCGAACAAAATTTACGCCAATAAAGCCGCAGCCCCCGGTAACCAGAATAGTTTTTTTCATCACATCACTCAGCTATAGTGGAAAAATCCTAAAATATTAGAAGGATACAATATAAGAAAAAGATAGACTTCTGTCAAATAACTCTTGTTAAAAAAGATTTTTCAGCAGAGGGAAGGGCAATAGAAACAAAAGATAAAAACGGGATAAAAAAACCGGCAAACCCGAAACGGATCTGCCGGTAGAGTGCAATATACTCAGGAAAAGCTCTTAAAACTTGTACTGAAATGAACCCATGACACGATTCATATCACCATCATCTCCATTTTCCACTTCCCTGTATGCCCAGATATACTCAAGACCAACATTGACTCTTGGTATAGGACTCCAGATCAGGTTGGCATATGCGGACTGATATTTGCTGTCTGCACTATCAGTAACATATGCCAGATCATTATCACGTTCCACATACGAATAAATAACGGTTGAACGAAGATTTTCCATCCAGAAATGCTGGTAGCTGACAAAACCGCCATACTGATCATTGGTTTCAATATCATGGGTAACAGGATTGAGGAAAGCATCATCAAATGCTGACTCCATGTAGCGTCCCATGGCATTACCATAGTTGATCTCAAGATGCAGGTTATCCTTACCAATGGTCGGGATAATGGCATTGGCGCTGAAGGCATAACCCAGCTGGCTGTCATCATAGATACCGGAATCTATACTCAGTTGACGCAACATACCTGCCAGTGAATAATGGCCAAATCCGGGATCAAGATTGACTCTGGCAATAAAATCTGGAAAGGCGTTATTGCCACCATTAATAGAGACGTCACCATCGTCTGTCTTGGTAAGAAACGTTGTTTCAGGATTTTCAATGGCAAACATAGCGGAACCGCCCTCAAACGGCTGGGTCCAGCGAATCAGGGCCTGCCGGATGAACAGGGAACCGGCAGGGCCGCCGAAGTCAAGGGTTTCCGGATACGCTGCCAGATCAATAAAAGTCGACCAATCCTGGCCTACACGCAGGTGGCCAAGTTCGCCATAAGCACGGCGAAGGCGGAGGCCATAAGAATTACTGATCCTTTCGTTCCCACCGGCGCCGTAAAAATCGGTTTCAATCTTGGTGTTGAATTTACCGTATGCGGTGTCGGTTGAGGTGGCAAAGCCGAGCCGAGTCTGACGGGCATGCATGATAAAGGAATTATCGGCCAGTTTGTCCTGATCTTTATCAAGGGGTACAGCGCTGGGTGTATAGGCATACTTGCCACCGCCGTCGGTATCGGTATAAAGCGCGTCAAGTTTGGCGTACCCGTAAATCTTCATGGTTGTATTTGCGGGCAACTGCAGACCGCTGGGCTGACTCTCCTTGGCAGCCACTTCCTTAACCGTCTTGTTCGTCTCAGCCTGATTCTCTTCCATGACGGCCATTTTCTGTTCCAAAGTCTGTACGGTCTGTTTCAACTGTTCAATCATGGCCTTCATGTCTTCCATGGACTCTCCGCCACGGGTACCGGCAATTGCAGTGGATGCAGCGCCGACACACGCCGATGAAATGACAACGGCGGCAAAAATTGCCCGGGTCTTTTTCCAACCCCAATTAGCTTCTCTCATTTTTTCTCTCTCCTTTTGATCCAAATAAAAAATTATACAACGACAAATACAAAGAATTCTACAAAAACAATCACGTTTATATTAAACAAGTTTATTAAAGCAAAATAACGCTTGCGTCAAGAACTAAGGGTACAATTTTTTGTATTTAAACGCACAAGCCATAAATCGACCGATAATTTACCCCTTTTATCAAAGCATTCAATATTAAAAATAAACCGTCAAACAAGAAAATTGAGTGCAACAAAACACTCGCAACAACAGGGCAAACCACATCCTCTATCTCCCTTGAGCCTGCGATTTTTCTCACCTTTCAATGACTGCCTCGTCATCTGCCAAACACGCTGTTTTTCTTTTCCGTAGACAACAACAATCTGTTCAGGTATCGTTAGAGACAGTTAAAATAATATCTCTGTTTATTCCTTTATGATATCTCTATATTCCAAGCGTTTCCCTACAGTAATGAAATATATCCTCTCTATTTTTCTGTTTGTTGCGGTTTTCCTGCTTCTCTCATCGCCTCTTCATGCAAAACAGAAGAAGGACCCCGATCTCAAGGATATTATTATCACCACCTCCGACAGTCATCTCCTGCTGTTTGCCACTGTCCAGAACTGTTTCACTAAAGAGATGGTCCAGGGAGTACGTAATGGCCTGCCCGTTACCTTCAATTTTCACATTGAACTTGATAAAGTCCGCAGCGCATGGTTCGACTCCACGCTTATTGAGACCATTATCACCCATACCCTGACCTATGATTCCATTAAGGAACAATATGCAGTCATATTTTCAGAAAAAAAAGGACAACTTGTAGCAACCCGATCGCTTGAGCAGGCGAAGCAACTCATGGCCGAAGTCAATGGTTTTCCGCTCATAGAACGTAAATTGCTGGTACCTGATGCACCCTATGCTTTAAAAATCAAGGCCACTCTTGCAGAAACGACCCTGCCGTTAGGCATGCATTACATCCTCCCGTTCACCTCCCTCTGGGATTTCGAAACAGATTGGCGCACCGTGGAATTCCACTATTAATCCGATGTAATAATTCACCCTTTCTTAAATCAGCTGCATGCTCACCCGGGAACAGAAAAAAAAGAAAAAACGCCTTATCCGCTATGTTATTATTTTCTGTGCCCTGCTGATCCCCCTGCTTGGTTATCTACAAAGCGGCCTGCTCAAAGGGGAAACCTCCCTGCCCATCTCAAGTACAGTTCTTATTTTTGCCCTGATAAACATTAATGGCTTACTCCTGTTGCTTATGCTGTACCTGGTTCTTCGTAATCTGGTCGAGCTGATCTTTGAACGTAAGCAAAAAATATTAGGATCAAAGCTTCGGACCCGCCTTGTTATTTCCTTTATTGCTCTGTCACTCGTGCCAACGATTATCCTGTTTATTGTGTCCCTGCGTTTTGTCTCAACCTCCATGGATTACTGGTTCAACTCGAATGTAGAAGACTCTTTGCAGGCGTCGCTGAAGCTGGCACAGACCATTTATCATGATACGGAGAAGAGAGCCGAGAACATGGGGCGCCAGGTTGCCCTTCTCATGGAGAACGGTAAAGTACAGACCGATGACGCAGGCGCACTTGAGGAACTTTTCAAGAGGACCCTTGCCATTGCTCCGCCCGGGGCTCCCGACGGGCTTGCGCTGCTCGATAATACCCGCCGGAAACGCGTTGCCATAAGGGGTCCACGGCTGCTTTCCATTGTTCTACCGGAGACACCCTCTGAGGCCGTGCGCCTGGCCCAGGAAAAAGGCCAGACAAAAATTGTTACCCTGAACACAACAATTGGAGAACTCGTCCAGGCCATTGTCCCTCTGCACCTTTCCACCCATGACAACAAACTGTTCTTCCTTGTCACCACCCTGCTGATTCCCGCTGAAAAAATTGCCCTCATGCAGGCTGTTTCCAAGGGAATTACCGATTACAGGCAACTGGTAATGTTGAAGGCTCCGATAAAGCTCAGTCTGATCATCATGCTGATTATCATTACCCTGTTGATTCTTTTTGGCGCCATCTGGTTCGGCTTTTATATTGCCCGCACATTAACCGGGCCGATCAACAAACTGGCCCTGGCAACCCGCCGGGTTGCAGATGGCGACCTGGACTTCGCCATTGAAAAAGAATCCGATGACGAAATGGGCCTGCTGGTGGATTCCTTTAACAGCATGACAGCTGATCTGCTGGCCGGAAACAGGGAACTGGCTCAGGCCCATGAGGCTCTACAGAAAAGCACATCCATTTCGGAACAACGCCGGCAATACCTGGAAACCATACTGAAAAACGTTGCCGCAGGCGTTATTGCCATAAATGAAAATTACACGATTACCACTATCAATCGATTTGCCGAAAAATTACTGAAAATTGATCTTTCTTCCTTCCTGGGTCGGGACTTTCATGAAGTGCTGGCCCGGTCCCATGTGACGGTTCTTGAAAATTTTCTCCGTGAACTGCACCTCTCAAAAAAGCATTCCATTGAACGCCACCTTCGACTGACTGTACGGCCGGGCGAAACGCTCTCCCTTCTTGTTAATGTCACCCGGATGTTTGATGATGAGGAACAACCTATTGGTTATGTAATTGTTTTCGACAACCTGACTAATCTGGAAAAAGCGCAACGGCTGGCCGCCTGGCAGGAGGTTGCCCGGCGTATTGCCCATGAAATAAAAAATCCGCTGACCCCTATCCAGCTCTCTGCGCAGCGGCTCCGTAAACGTTATCTCGAGATCATCACCACGGATAGGGATATCTTTGATCAGTGTACGGCAACAATTATTACCCAGGTCGATGAAATAAAAAGGTTGGTCAGTGAGTTTTCCGATTTTGCCCGCATGCCACGGGTCAGAAAAAAACAAAGTGACATTGTCACCATCATCACCGATACCCTCATTCTCTATAAAGAAGCCCACAAGCATATCAAATTCTCCACGGACATTGCAGCGGACATCCCTCTTTTTCTTTTTGATCCGGTACAAATAAAACGAGTGCTGATCAATCTGTTGGACAACGCGGTCGGCGTACTCTCGGAAGGAGGTGAGATTTACATAACGCTCAAACGGGGAAAAGACTCCGTTCTTCTCTCCGTTGCTGATAACGGCCCCGGCATTCGCGATCATGTCAAGACCCGACTTTTCGAACCCTACTTTTCTACCAGAAAATCCGGGACCGGTCTTGGTCTGGCCATTACCCATACCATTATTGCGGAACATAACGGGAGCATTACCGTACAGGACAATGCACCGATCGGCTCCGTCTTTACAGTTGAGCTTCCCCTGAATTCCTGATAGTATCAATTCTCCAGATATCATTGTTTTAGCATCAGTGTACTGTTAATTTGTGGCGTTAAAAACTAATTTATAATCATGTCGGATACTATCCTGATAATAGATGACGAGGCCTCCATACGAGAAGCCCTGTCAGGTATTCTTGCCGACGAAGGCTTTAATCCTGTCACTGCGGCATCGGCCGAAGAAGGGCTTGAAAAACTGAGCAGTGAATCAGTTCAGCTTGTCCTGCTTGATATCTGGATGCCCGGCATGGATGGCATCGAAGCGTTGAAGATAATAAAAAAAAGCTTCTCGGTCCCGGTTATTATGATCTCCGGACACGGTACCATTGAGACCGCGGTACAGGCCACACGCAATGGAGCCTTTGATTTTATTGAAAAACCACTTTCCTATGACAAAATCATCCTGGCAATTAACAATGGACTCCATGTTGCCGACCTGGAACAGGAAAACAGGCTGCTTAAGGCTGCCAGCCCCAGGCAATCTGCAATATGCGGGACATCGCAGGCCGTCATTCACCTGAAAGAACAGATTGACCGAGTCGCGCCCACTGATGCCTCTGTCTTGATTCTTGGAGGGCACGGTACCGGAAAAGAACTTGTTGCCCAGACCATTCACCGTAAATCATCCCGTGGTAAGCGCCCCCTGGTCGAAGTCAACTGCGCAGCCATACCGGATGATCTGATTGAGTCTGAACTGTTCGGCCACGAAAAAGGTTCTTTTACCGGGGCTACAGAAAAACGACAGGGTAAATTTGACCAGGCCAACGGTGGCACTCTTTTTCTTGATGAAATCGGCGACATGAGCCTGAAAAGTCAGGCCAAGGTTCTGCGCATTCTCCAGGAGCAGCGATTTGAACGTGTCGGCGGCGCCAGGACCATCCATGTCGATGTGCGCATTCTGGCAGCAACCAACAAAAACCTGGCCAAGGAAATTGAGATTGGAAATTTCCGTGCCGATCTCTTTTACCGGCTCAATGTCGTCCCTATCCTGGTTCCGGACCTCATAAACCGCCGTGAAGACATTCCGGTACTGGTTGATAATTTTCTTGTACAATTTCAGCAAAATGGGCTACAGAAAAAAAAATTTTCTTCTGAAAGCATCAACCTGCTCATGCAGCACCACTGGCCGGGAAATATCCGTGAACTTAAAAACATGGTTGAACGACTTCTTATCATGACTCCGAAAAAAACGATCCGACCCGAAGATGTGCGCATGTTTCTTGGCCCGGTAGTGGAGCAACCGACAACAGAACTGAAAATTATTGCCGATTATCAACCTCTTAATTTCAAAGAGGCGCGCAAACAGTTTGAACATGATTATCTCAAATCCCGGCTGATGGAAAACAAGGGCAACATTTCCCGGACAGCCCAGCAGATCGGCATGGAACGAAGTCATCTCCATAAAAAAGTCAAGGCGCTGGCCATAGGGCTTGACGCCGGTGATAAAAAATAGAGAGGAACTCTCATGATTTTTCCAGAATACAGGCCGCGGCGAATGCGAAAAAACAAAACCCTGCGGGCCATGATCCGTGAGACCCGGCTCTCTTCGTCACAGATGATATACCCGCTCTTTATAATGCCCGGTAAAGGGAAAAAAGAGGCGATTTCATCCATGCCCGGCGTCTACCGGATATCTGTGGACCAGCTGAAAAAAGAGGCCAGGGCATGCATGGATGTTGGTATCAACTCCGTTATTCTGTTCGGTCTTCCCGAGAAAAAAGATGCTGTTGGTTCCGGAGCGTATGCGAAAAACGGTATTGTCCAGCGGGCCATACAAGAGCTGAAAAACCAGGCCCCGGAGATGAACGTTGTCACGGATGTCTGTCTTTGCGAGTATACGGACCATGGCCATTGCGGATGCCTTGTCGGTCATGAAGTGGACAATGATGCCACACTCGAGCTGCTTGCCAAAACCGCTCTGTCCCATGCCCGGGCAGGCGCCGACATGGTCGCGCCATCGGACATGATGGACGGACGGATCAGTGAAATTCGCTCCACTTTGGATGAAAACGACTTTCACATGGTGCCGATCATGTCGTACGCGGTCAAATACGCCTCCGCTTTTTACGGGCCGTTCAGGGATGCCGCTGATTGCGCGCCCCAGTTCGGTGACCGCCGCAGTTATCAGATGGACCCGGCCAACAGCCGGGAGGCATTACGGGAAGCGACCCTTGATGTGGAGGAGGGCGCCGATATCCTCATGGTCAAACCGGCGGTTGCTTATCTTGATATCATCAGCCGTCTGCGCGATGAATTCGACCTGCCGATTGCCGCCTATCACGTCAGTGGAGAATATGCCATGATCAAGGCAGCCGCCGGAAAGGGATGGATAGACGGCGAGCGGGTAATGGCGGAAACCCTGCTCTCCATTCGCCGGGCTGGCGCGGACATTCTTATCACCTATTTTGCCAGGGACATGGCAAAGCTGTTGCGGGAGCGGGGATAGCGTCACATGCGGAACTGACGGAGAGTACACATCGGTGGCACTGATCTCTGGGTGTTTTTCATCCTGTTTTGTCGATCTTCAGGGCAAACTTCCTGAAAACAGAAAACCGAAACCAGAAAAAGACCATACAAACCGCTCCGGTCGTATCGGCGGCAATATCCCAGATACTGGGCGTACGGCCAGGGACAAAAGACTGGTGCCATTCATCGCTTATCCCGTAAAGCAGACAGAAAAGAAGAACAAAAAATCCGCTCAGGCGTGGCTTCTTAAGGGTCGACTCGTTCTGCACGGCAAACAGGGTTGTTGCTGCCAGAAGACTATAAATCCCGGCATGCAGCAATTTGTCAAGATTGGGAACATCAGGGAGCGGCAGGGTATCGCCCGGTTGGTTGGAAAGGAAAAAAATTATCCCCATGACCAGGATCATAGGGATAAAACGAAACCAACACCCTCTTGAACGCATGACTATACACAGTCAGTCACAGAGTCAACCGTGTCCTCTTTTCCTGGAATCTTTTCATCCCCATCTTTCGTATCCACATGGATCATGCCTAACACCTCGGGTGTATACCGCTTCCGGATGCGCTTAATCGCCGCATGTATCTGCTGGGCAGGGGCGCGTTTGAGTTCCTCTACCTCTTTATCGTCATAGGCGGTTACAAAGAACTGTCTGTCACGAAGTGCATAGGTGTGACTCCAGTTGACTTCAATGGTTTCTGAATTTTCAACAAGGTCAATTTCCACCGGCTGTCCGTCCCGAGCCACCTGGACGGCGTCGCATTCAACAACTTCAAGCAGCCACCCGTCCCCCTTTTCATCGGCAAACAGGATGAAGACCCCGGTCTCAAAAAATGCCTTTTCCCTGCTTTTGGCTGCAGCCTGAATCTTTGCAATTTCCGCACGCAAAGAGAATCCTGAAGGCTGCACCGGCGGGGCCGGTTGCCCGGACCGGGCCAACAAAAGGCAGCAATGCTTGTACTTCTTTCCTGAACCACAGGGACAGGGTTGATTTCGTCCTATTTTAGCCATGGATAATTCCTATAAAAAAAATTGCCCTCTGCGGATTATGAACACTTGGAATAACCGCAATCTCTGCAGATTTCACACCCTTCTTCAAAAATAAGTTTACCCGAACACTCCGGACAGGTTGAGGCAAAGCCGTGCTGGGTCCCGGCCATAAATGATTTCAACAGCTTGCCAAGCTGAGCAGGTAAATCGAGCATATGACCACTGGAACGATCGAGCTGCTTGATAATCTCATCCATCGGGATCTGGTAGCGCAGGGCCAGCGACACCAGCCGACAGGTCGTGGTCCACATGGTGGACTTATCTTTTAAGTCTACCCGGTTGTCAAACGGGAACTTGGCAAAGACCTCCATGGGATTTTCATCATCATCAAAGCAGACAATAAGATAGATGGTATTGCGGTTTGCGTCTTTTAAGCGGTAACGTTTGGCGGAAAGCACATCAGGTAGTTTTTTCTTCTGGACAATGCCCTGCGATGAAACAAGGGCCGTACTTTCCTGATCTTTGGAAACAGTACTCAGAACCTGATGCTCCCGGGAGCCGTCACGATAGACCGTCAGCCCTTTACAGCCAAGATCAAACCCCAACATGTAGGCAAAGCGGACATCATCTTTGGTGGCGGTTGACGGCAGGTTGATGGTTTTGCTGATGGAAGAGTCTACTCCGCTGTTCTGCAGTGCTCCCTGCATTTTGATGTGTTCCTCCGGCGTAATATCCTGGGCTGTGCGAAAAATCTCCTGCCATTTCTCAGGGATCTCGGAATGACCTATAACTGTTCCGGACTCGGCCACCTTCTCCATCAAGGCGTCCGAGTAGAAATTATCCTCCCGGGCGACCATTTCAAAATGCTTGTTCGCCATAAGAAAACGGTCATCATCCATAACGTTTTTCTCTGTGACGATTGAAAAATAAGGCTCGCAGCCTGAGGCGCAATCGGCAATCATGGAAACAGTCCCGGTTGGCTGAATAGAGGTAAGGGCGGCGTTCCGGCGGGCAGGATAATCATTTTGGTGCTTGTCATAAGCAGGGAAGTGTCCTTTCACTTCAGCCAGCTGTACAGAGGCCATCTCTGCTTCCCGGCGAATAAATTGCATGACACCTGCAGATGCCTGCCGCCCTTCTTCTGAAGCGTAGGGAAGCTCGAGCTGTATAAGCATATCATGCAGGCCCATGATTCCAAGCCCAACTTTTCTGGTCTTTTGTGTCATTTCGGCAATTTCAGGAATAGGAAATCGATTGCAGTCAATAACGTTGTCAAGAAAGCGGACAGCAAGATGAACAGTTTTACCAAGCCTGTCCCAGTTTACCGCACCATCATTCACATATTTTTCAAGATTTAATGAACCAAGATTACAGGATTCATAGGGAAGCAGCCACTGTTCTCCACAGGGGTTGGTTGCCTCAAACTGGCCGAGCTGGGGCGTTGAATTGGCACGGTTTGCCGCGTCAATAAAAAGAACGCCGGGCTCGCCATTATGCCAGGCAAGATCAACGATCTCTTCAAAGACCTTGAGAGCACGTAAACTTTTAACAACCGTACCGTTAGATGGATCAACCAGGTCATATTCCCGATCATTGCGAACAGCGTCCATAAACTGGTCGGTAATGGCCACACTGAAGTTAAAATTCGTAAATCGGGTCTGATCTTCCTTGGCGTGAATAAAATCCAGGATATCGGGGTGATCAACCCGCAAGACACCCATGTTTGCCCCTCGCCTTTTCCCACCCTGCTTTATCGTTTCCGTGGCGGCGTCAAAGACAGCGGCAAAGGAAAGCGGACCGGAAGCCACCCCTTGGGTGGACTGAACAGCGGAATTTTTCGGCCGCAACCTGGAAAAAGAATATCCGGTCCCGCCGCCGGTCTTATGCACCAGGGCGCCATTACGGATGGACGTAAAAATTCCATCCATGGAGTCATCCACAGGCAGAACAAAACAGGCGGACAACTGTCCCAGGTCCGTACCTGCATTCATAAGGCAGGGCGAGTTGGGAAGAAAATCAAGATGGTAAATCATGTTGAAAAAACTATCGCGCAGGGATTCATACTGCTCATCTTCCCGATCAACAATTGCCACGGCGTTTGCCACCCGGCGGCAGAGCGACTCCCAGTTTTCCAGCGGGGTACCATTTTTATCTTTTAGATA
Organism: Desulfobulbaceae bacterium; assembly: GCA_024763055.1. GTDB lineage: Bacteria > Desulfobacterota > Desulfobulbia > Desulfobulbales > Desulfobulbaceae > DRLX01. The sequence goes on along the minus strand of JANTGH010000050.1, from coordinate 1,078 downwards.
ATAACGCCTGGCTAACACAGTCTCGGCAGTTTCGGTCAACGTCTGTTTCAACATATCCCTGGTCATTCTCTCCCCCTCTCCACAGGTCTGGTCCATAAACATGATGAATTGTCAATAAACAACTGGGCAATAACAATCAGCTTCAATCTTATAACACAACATATAGCGGCATTCAAATGTTTTCCGCCCTATATGTAGTATTTTTTCCAAAAAGACCAAATTCCAGTAAGTTCATCATGCCAGGGGATCATGTACGTTCTATCCATGAAAAAATCCCAATTCCTCCCGGACATTTTCCGTTGTAATTTTTTATTAATAGGGCTAATTTTGACAAAAAAATAATGGAGAGGCCTTAAGAACTGAGGTGGTTTCTCACTTGCCAATCCGATATAAATCATAACCAACTAAAAAATATCATGACTGATTCGACCTGTATACGTTGCAAATTTTTCCGTATGAAAAGCAGTGCCGAGGGAATTTGTCGAGTGCTGCCTCAAAATAACAGCGATTCTCCTGTTGCTCGTCCCAGCGTGAAAACAACCCATTCCTGTAAAAAATGGCAGGACTGCGGCCAGCAATATTATATTCGTCTTGGCTGGATTAAAGGGCAAAGCCAGGCCGGTTAACATCTGAGGTTTAAACCGCGGGTTGTCTATGACCAACTATGGCAACATCCGGTCTGCTTACTCCAGTATAGTGGTACAATCTGTTAAAAAATGACAGCATGCTGATATGGCGCATGTCCACCCCACCTTTTCTGCACTATTATACGTTACCTTTCAAAATTACCTGCAATCCAGTCCTGGCATAAAGTTCATTCCCCCATCTTCTAAAAAACTCGCGGTAAATAACAGGCCATCGTTGCCATGCGTTACCAAGGTTCCCTAATGTAAGAATCCTTGTCTAAAACCGGTATTTATTCGACAATAATTCACATCCTGGGTAAAGTAACCGTTAATAACGAGAAACATCCGCTTCTTTTTTATCCGAAAATCCCTTGAGGCAGGGCCTGCCCATGCCGGAGCAAGGGGTTTTCATCGTTCGAAGTCTACGCTTATCTGTTGTGGCCGGCCAATTT
>JANTGH010000049.1 GCA_024763055.1 Desulfobulbaceae bacterium | reverse complement strand
GGTGTACTGTTGGTACATCGAGCACGAAATTCGTGAAGCCGACACAGTAGATGTGCCTGTATCGACGTTCGAATGCCGGATAACTGCAGGATTTAGGATAAATTACTTCGTCGTCTTTTTCTCTTCTTTTTTCTGTTGTTCTTTGTTTGTCCCTGTCGGGCCAGGCCTCGTGTTTGTTTCGGCGGACTCTTTGCTTGAAGCGTGAATTTCACCTTCAATGGTTGCTCCCGGCTCCACCGTTAGATTTGCCGAAGTCAGTTTTCCCAGGATGGAAGCAGTACTATGGGCGGTCACCAGTTTGGCAATGACATTTCCTTCAACAGCCCCATGACAGATCAAGGCTCCAAGTTCCAGGTCACCGTTAATACGCCCGGTTTCACTGAGCACCAGATACTCTCCCCTGACGTTTCCATCTACGGTCCCATCAATACGGGCCTTTCCTTTAAAGATGATCTCACCTGTTATCCGCATGTCTTTGGATATGATGCAGGATATTGCCTCTTTTGAAACCCGGCTGGCTTCCTCTTCGAGGGTGTCCTTTTTGTTAAAAATTGCCATGATACTTAAGGTAAGAAGTTATTTTTTAGAAGGAAGGAGTTTGGCAACGCGCAGAAACTTCATGGGATCAACGGTTTTGCTATGATAGTGCACTTCATAATGCAGGTGCGATCCGGTACTGCGTCCAGTATTGCCAACCAGGCCTATGACCTGGCCGCGGGAGACCTTATCACCCCGCTTGACCAGCCGTTTACTGAGATGTGCGTACAGGGTGTCATAGCCGTTGCCATGACTGAGAAGAATACAGTTGCCGAATCCACCGTTATATACGGATCGTTTGACAATACCATCGCCGGTGGACCGGACTTTGTCACCGGTACGCCCCTTAAAATCTATACCGGCATGAAAGGCCTTTTTGTGGTTGATGGGATCAATGCGGCGGCCATATCTTGAGCTGATCTTTGTCGGCATGGGCCGGCCAAGGGGAAGTTTCTGCAGAATTTTCAGGTATCGGTCGCTGTCGCTCAGCAGTCTGTCACAGGCATATGCATTCGGTTCAATAAAGAGCCCCCCGCTATGGTCGGGGTCTTCGTCAATTTCAAATTTGATGCCGATCTTTTCCATCACCGTCTTGATGATTTTGCTGCGTTCGTCGAGCCGGTTGATGCTGCCTGCAAACAGTTTGGCCTTTTCCCGCTGAAGTTCAGAGATCTGTGATTCATAGCGGTCAATGACCTTCAAGTTTTCTAAATGGATTTTTGCGAGTTTGGCCTTTGCACTGGTAAGTTCCTGTACCAGTTGTCCCGTTCCGGAGTCAAGGGATTGCGACAATTTGGCAATCTGATGTTTCAATGCCCGGTTTGTATTCCAATTATGAATTCCAGATAGAGTACCGAAACAGAGGAACAGGGTAATAAGGATTATTGAGATGAACCCTTTGCGAATGTTTTTTCTGTCCATCAATAATGTGCGTCCTTTTCCGGTTTCACCGGTTATGATGATATGTACCTTGCCTTCATTCATGGGTGGAGTTCTACTTTCTTTTGTGAATGGAAAATTATTTTTGACCAATTAAATTATGTCGGCAGTTATAACCGGAAAATAAAAGAGATGCAAGATGTATGGCGAGCTGCGGCAAATGGCTGAACCGCGGGAGACGCCATTTGCCGCCACGGGATAATTATGAAAAAATCAGTCCTGAAAACTATTGGCGAAAAGTTGTTCTATAGCAGCTTGGCCTTCATCGCTGAGATACCTCGTCCCCGAGCCAACAAAGGTGTTATAGGTGATTTTTGGAGTATCTTCCTGCCAGGAGCCTTCTTTCCAGGTAAACCATTTGTTTTGATTCTGGTCAAAAACATGCAGAGGCCGGTTAAACAGCTTTGCAAGTTCAACGGCCCAACCCGTTCCGCCTTTAACAGAGTTGTCTTTTAAAATAATGCCAATAACGAAAACCTGATGCCCTTTATTGACCATGTGAAAAATCGACTGCAGCACTCGACGGATTTTTTCAGTTTCATAATACGTGCGGTTCATCATTCGGGAAGCAATTTCCATGCTGATATCCCCACGCTGCAGTTCTTCTTCCGAAAGCATGATGGGATTTTTATCACGATTGAGGCGATGGCCTTCAAAAGTAAATATCACCTCGTTAACGTCGTATTGTTCAGCATTTTCACCAAATACGGTTTCTGCCCCTTTTAGTCCACCGTGAAACAGTGTACATTCGTTTGTCTTCATAATTCTTCACCCCTTTTAAATGCGAATATTTTTTTTACAGGTTATATACTATTGTTTGATGGCTTCGTAAAAATTTCGATCTACTGCGTCGTGTGTCCTGTGGCGATTCGTAGGCATACTATATGTATAATTAAGACCCGCCACAGAACACTACTCCTCGGAGTCTCCGCTCCGCTGCGCTTACCTGTATATCTGTTTTTTGTACTTAGCCATCTTTAAACGTTGTTTCGACTTTTTACGAGTTCATCTTGTTGAACCAAACTCTAATTCTTTTCCCCAAAAGAGCTTGCCGATACTCGATTTGAGGGCGTCCGCAGCCCGGACGGCCGCAGTAGAACCCTCGAAGACGATTTTGTGGTACCTCCACTGATCTTGTCGTGCAGTCAGATAAGCAAAGACTTCGAGCTGCACCACCCGTTGTGTAGTCAAGCAACACGACTAACGAAAAGCTTAATTTTTCAAGGTATTCGTATGGTAATGATATTGAACGGGTTTTGATACAGTGTATTTGAAAAAAAGTTTAAGTTGAACGTTTTTTCTTAACCCTCCATAGCGGTTAGCGCTTAATTTTTCAAGATTATTTTCTCCCAATTAAGGGTTTATTACTGTTTGCCGGGCAAAGAGTGAATAAAAAAAATGAACATCCCGGCAGCTCATTAATCCCGAAAGCTCATTATTTTGTTGCCTTGAAAAATACGCGCCATGGTGACGGATAGCCTTCAACCGTTTTGGAAGGATCACTGTCGTCAATAAAATCATCGTAGGACTCAAAGACCATCCAGTCGGTTTTTCGTTGTTCCTGATTAGACATCGGATGCATGCAAAATTGTTTGATGTCGGTAAAACCAGACCGATTCAGCCAGTTGTGGAGACAGGAGGCTGTGGGAACAAACCATGTGCCGGGCACCTTGGCATACGTTTTTTCAGGAAACAGGGCCATGGATTGCTCACCGGCAATTGCCTGAGATTCAATAATGACTGTTCCTCCCGCTTTCAGGGAGGTGAAAATATCGCGCAGGGCGGTAATCGGTGATTGCCGGTGGTAAAGAATCCCCAGGCAGAAAAGCACATCAAAGCTGTCCGGAAAAAGTTGCAGGTGTTCGATGCCCAGCAGTTCAATGCGCAGATTTTTTTTCCTGGCAAAGCTATTTAAGGTACGACAGGAATAATAATGCTGAATGTAAGGCTCAAAGCCGAGCACAAGCCGTGGCTGGTGCGGAAGCATCCGGAACATATAATAGCCGTTATTACACCCGATATCGCCGACAATCTTATTCTCAAGACATGGAAGTTCCGGTAAAATTCTGTTCCATTTTCGTTCGCTGCGCCATTCGGCATCAATGGTGATGTCAAAAATTTTAAAGGGTCCCTTACGCCAGGGCATAAATCCGCGCAGGACATTCTCGACACAATCACGCTCCTGCTTGCTGATTTCGTTTTCCCTGCCGATGATGACCGTGTCCCCGGTGAAATCACAATAACGGGCATGGAGATGATTGACCGACGCACAAGGTTCCTGGTATCGGAGAAAGCCTTTCTTGGGCCGGCTGGTCCATTGTTGTTTTTTTCGCAGGACATCCTGCAGGGCCTTAATTTCGGCCGCAGGGAAAAAAGAGCGATAGTCCATGACCATTATTTCAGCGCAACAAAAGAGGCAAAATTGAACCATTTACAGAAAACTTCCACTTCTGTAAAACCTGTCTCTTTGAGTAACTGCATATTTTCTTCCATGGTAAAGGGAATAAGGACGTTTTCCAGGGCCTCACGCTTGGTTGCTATCTCCAGCTCGGAATAGCCTTGCTGTCGTTTGAAGTCATGATATATATCGATGAAAGAACGATGAAAGGCTCCCTCTGCAAGGATTTTTTCACAGACAATAAGCATGCCGCCGGCAGGCAGGGCCTGGTAAAATTTTTCAATGACCAGCCTGCGAATAACCGGGCGGATAAACTGCATGGTATAGTTGCAGAGAATGACATCGGCATCGGGAAGTTTGCAGTTTGTAAGATCGCCCTCCCGGAAGGAAAGACAACCGGTCTTGGAGAACATGGCAGCTTTGCGTTTGGCTCTTTTCAGCATGGAAGGCGCATTGTCGATACCGATGAGCTGTAATTGCTCGTGGTGCAGTTTGCGCGAAAGCTCGAGCAGGGTCGTTCCGGTTGAACAACCAAGATCATAAACAGTCAGCCGGTCTTGAGATTTCTGGTTAAGGAGCCGGGAAATCGCGTCAATAACAATGCCGTAAAGAGGCACGGAACGGTGGACCATGTCATCAAAGACCTCCGCCACCTGATCATTAAAGGTGAAATCTTCTTTTATTTCGTTTTGTTGAAAGATGTTGTCCCTGTTCATTTATCCGATCGTTCTCATTGGTGTTGCATGTTGCAGCAGGTAAAATACGCTTGCCATCCGGGGAAACTCTAAGTATAAGATTTCATCTTGGTGATAAGATGGTCAAGAGAAAGGCGTGTTACCCGGCCTGTGACAAGCCGGGAATATGTGTAACACAGGGGAGGACAAAATGGGAAAGAAATTTTGGGCAAACCTGGCATTGTGCATTATCCTTGGTGGCATTGTGATCTTTACCCTCACCAATATCGGCTCGGTTCTGACTTCGAAAGGTCTTTTTATCAGCGAAAGAAAGCCATCTCCCGTGGCTACGGCTCTGCTTCCTGATGTCCAATTGCTCAAATATCATCTTGCTGAAGAGCGGGAACGGATGGTGCGGGCAGCTTTTGTTGTAAAAAACAACAGTGATCAGGACATAAGAAATATCAAGGTTTCCTGTGAATTTTATGGTCCCCATGGAAAGTATTTTGATCGAAAGATCTGGCTGCTTGGCGGCAAGGTTTCAGCGGGTAAGATTCTGCGTTACAATTCTGTTGGCAAGCGTTTTGTACATAGCCGGGCCAGTGCTTACCGGTGTGAGTTGATGGATTTCAGCCTTGACTCCCCGCCTTTTTTTGTCCTTCATAAGGGTGAGGGTGGAGAAGGCGGTCATTCTGTTTCAGGTAAGGCGAAAGAGCATGCCTCTGCCCACGGAGAGCAAACCGGTCACTGAGCCTTTTTGGCTTATGGAAATTTTTGGAATAGCAGGCTATTGGCGACAGCCTCAAAATATTGGTTTTTTAAAAGAGACTCATGGCATCAGAAAAGATCCATTTTGACGAAATTATCAGCAAATATCGATCTGATCCTTATGATTATGTGGATATGTACGCAGTGCACACGGGCTTGGTGCGATTTCTTGTCGATGATGGAATCGAGGTGCAAGGGGTCAGCGGTGAGTGGAATCACATTCCGGGGTCGAATTTGTATGAGATTACCCGTGAAAGAAATCCCAAGGTTATTACGTCAAAAACCAACGGTACTGTTTCCTATCTTAATAAAGAGGTTGAAGGAAAATTTGTCGAGGCGGGCACCAAACTGCTGACGGTTCGCCATCCCTTGAAGAAGAAGGAGATTATTGAGGCTATTCTTCAGGAGGTGCTTTATCTCTTTATCGCGCCGGAACGGGCTCGTTATTATTTTTCAATGGATGTCCAGTCGAGAATCGACCAGAAAGGCGCCCGTTCAATCGTGATAAATCCCGGTGACGAAATCATTACCATGTCGCTGATGAAACGGGATACTCCTGTTTATTATGATGGGGAGGCCGGCATCCTCCATTCCGTATATTTCTCCCCCGGCGACAGTATCGACCAAGGGGTTCCTCTTCTTGGGGTTTGTCCTGAAGAAAAGCTTGCGGTCGTGCAGAAAATTATCACCAGGGTCAAGGCGGAGTGGGAATAGGGGAGGTGTAATTTTCCCATGCTTTCCCATTCCGCTCTTTGTCGACTCGCCAGAGAGAGCTCACCAGACACGAGGTACAGTCCGGATACCGCCAGGCGGATTCTTCGCTATGGCGCACCTGTCGGCAGTTATATTGAGCATCATCATCATTTGTCCCGGTGTATGGATCATCTGCGTTACCTGGTCCATGAGGGAAACTCAGTATCTACTCCGGATACCGGGAGCGTGGTTTGGGCCGATAAACTCAGCGATTCCAGCGGTCGTTTCAGTCGCCCCTGGCATGCCCCGCCCGGAGGTCTTTATCTTGCCCTGCTCTGGGCCGACACCCTTTTGCCCGAATTCAGCCGTCAGATTCCTTTTGCCGCGGGTATTGCCTGCTGTGAAACCATCAGCTCCCTTGGTCCCTCTGCACGCATTAAGTGGGTGAATGATCTTCACGTGGGGGATAAAAAGATCAGTGGTATCTTGAGCGAGGCGATGGCGGGTCCTGATGATGAATGGTTTCATTTGATAGGTATTGGTATCAATGTAAATAATACGGTCTTCCCGGAAGAACTACAGGGAAAGGCAACGGCTCTGCGGATAGAAACCGGGCGCTGTTTTGATCTTGAAGAGGTCTGCAGCCTGCTTCTGGCCCGGCTGCAATGGAATTTTGGATTGCTTTATTATGCCGAAGAACAATGGATGGCCGGAGCAGACCGGACGGCTGTTGCGAAGAAAGGTCCCCTTCTTGAACGTTGGCTGGAGCTGAGCGATACCCCGGGTCGTTTAGTTCTTTATGGATATGATGTGCAAAAAAAACCACTTTATCAGGCGAAGGCCATGGATATTGATGCCATCGGCGGTTTGATTATGAAACTTGCGGACGGCTCTCAAGTAACCGAATATTCAGGTGAAATTCTTTATGTTTAAGCATTCTGGACGTGAACAATCATGTCTCTTCCCGATGTGACTATGTATACCGATGGTGCCTGCAGCCCGAATCCCGGCAAGGGAGGATGGGGTGTGGTTGTTATCGAACAGCAGGGTATGGTGCAGAGAGAAATGAGTGGTTGTGAGCGGAACACTACCAATAACCGTATGGAATTAACTGCAGCTCTGCGTGGCCTGCAGGGCTTGAAAGAACCACATCAGGTTACCCTGATTACCGATTCCACCTACGTCAAAAACGGCATTACCCGGTGGATTCATGGCTGGAAACGTCGCGGCTGGCTGACTGCTGATAAACAACCGGTAAAAAATCGCGATCTTTGGGAAGAGTTAGGTCAGGAAATTCTGCGGCATCAGGTCACCTGGAAATGGGTCAAAGGCCATGCCTTAGATCAGTGGAACGAACGAGCCGACGCCTTGGCGGTTGCTGCCAGGAAGGGACTTCCCCCGGAAAATTCTGGGGTTCCTGTTCCCGGGCCGCAGGAAAATCGGATTCAGATTTTCTCCGGCATCACCTATGCACCGAGCCGGCGGAAGGGGTCATGGGCCGTGATTCTCTCCTATCAGCAGCATGTCAAAGTGCTGGGTGGGGCAGCAGAGGGTAGTTCTGCCAATCAGTTTCATCTTATGGCCGCAATTGCCGGTTTGTCGGCGCTTAAAAGAGAACTGCCGGTTACCCTGTATACCACCTCCGGGTATCTCCGGGACGGGCTTCATCGCTGGCTTGTCGGTTGGCAGCAGCGCGGCTGGACCACGCGGGAGGGGAAACCGGTCAGCAATCGGAAGCTCTGGCGGCAACTGGCAGCTTTTGCCGGCAGATACAGGGTTGAAGTGCGGGTCGTGAGCAGAAAAAATGGCTTTTGTCTGCTGCAGGAGGCAAAGGAACTTGCCCGGGAGTGGCGGTTATTGCCTCCCGGCGACGGCATTAAAGGATAATTATCCTTGTCTGGATGTCCCTATTCCTCGTCCGTGACTGCGGCGTATCCGTTTGGGTTCATGGACTGCCAGCGCCAGGTGTCCTCGCACATCTCCTTTAGGCCATGTTCGGCCCGCCATCCAAGTTCCTTTGCGGCAAGGGATGGATCGGCGTAGCATTGGGCAATGTCTCCGGCCCGCCTGGATGCGATCCGGTACGAAACTTTTCGGCCGCTGGCCTTTTCAAAGGCCTTGATCATTTCAAGTACTGAGTAACCCTGGCCGGTGCCGAGATTATAGGTGACAACGCCGGGGCTATCGTCAAGTTTCTCCAGAGCCTTAAGGTGGCCGATGGCCAGGTCGACGACGTGGATATAATCGCGCACTCCGGTTCCGTCCGGGGTGGGGTAATCATTGCCGAACACGGACAGCTCTTTTAGTTTGCCTACAGCGACCTGGGAAATATAGGGCATCAGGTTGTTGGGGATCCCACCGGGATCTTCGCCGATACGACCGGATTTATGGGCGCCGACCGGATTAAAATAGCGCAGCAGGGCAATGTTCCAGCTGTTATCCGCGGTATGTTGGTCCCGCAGAATATCCTCTATCATGCTCTTGGTGCGCCCGTATGGATTGGTGCAGGCAAGCAGGGGGAATTCTTCGGTGATGGGTACGGTAGCCGGGTCTCCGTAGACTGTTGCAGAGGAGCTGAAAACAATATTTTTCACTTGATGGTTCTGCATAACCCGGCAGAGGTTAAGAGTGCCGGTGATATTGTTCTGGTAATAACGTAGCGGCTTTTCAACGGATTCTCCCACGGCCTTGAGCCCGGCAAAATGGATGACGGCGTCCGCATCGTTGCTCCTGGTAAAGACCTTGTCCACGGCTTCAATGTCCAGCAGGTCCGCCTCAAAAAAAACCACGGATTTCTTGGTCAGCTGTTCAACCCGCCGCAGCCCTTCCGGGTTGGCGTTGGACAGGTTATCGATGACAGTGACCCGGTATCCTTCATTGAGCAGTTCCAAACAGGTGTGACTGCCGATATATCCGGCTCCGCCGGTGACGATGATATGCTGCATTGCTGTTTCTCCTCTGTCCGGTAAACACTTGAGAAAACGTGTTATTCCGTCGATTTTCATAAGTGCTTGTGACTGTGGCCTTAGAATTCGGCCCAGCCATGCAGGTTAACGATACAACTACTATAACCTGTTCGACTTCAAATGGAAATTCTGATATGATTAAATTTTGACAAGAATTTTGCAGCAAAAAAAAACAGTGCAAAGGAGAATGGTTATGCCCTATGTCAACATTCGGGTTGCCGGTAAACTCAGTCGTAAACAGAAAAAGAAAATCGCCAAAGGCGTGACCGATGTCATAGCCCATGAGGCAAATAAACCAAAAGATTCCATTATTATTTTTATCGACGAGAAACGGCGGGAGAATATTGCCACCGGCGGCGTGCTGCTTGCTGACAGGTAGACATGATTCCTGACGAAATCAGGGAACAGGCGCGCAAGCTCCGTGACCGGATTAATTACCATAGCTATCGGTATTACGTGCTCGATGATCCGGTTATTGCCGATGGTGAATATGATCGGTTATTTCGCCGGCTGCTTGAACTTGAGAGGCAGTATCCTGAACTTGTAACGCCGGATTCTCCAAGCCGGCGGGTGGGAGGCAGGCCGCTTGCCCGGTTTGAGGAGGTGCGGCACGCGTATCCCATGCTCAGCCTCGATAATATTTTTGATGTCGCGGAAGTGTTCGAGTTTGAGGAAAAGCTGCGCCGTTATCTGAAGAGCAGTGCGCCGATCGTCTACATTGCAGAGCCTAAAATGGATGGGCTGGCTGTGGAACTCATGTATGAAGACGGTATTTTTACGGTTGGATCCACCCGTGGCGACGGATTAGTGGGAGAGAATATCACGCCGCAGCTGAAAACCGTGCAGGATATTCCTTTGAAACTGCAGGGAGACGAAAAAACGTTTCCGACACAGTTGATTGTTCGGGGCGAAGTCTATCTCGACCGGGCCGGTTTTGTTAAGCTGAATCGTCAGCGGGAAGAAAGCGGAGAGCCGCTGTTTGCCAATCCTCGGAATGCCGCTGCCGGTTCCCTGCGCCAACTGGATCCCAAGGTGACGGCCGCGCGTTCGCTGCGTTTTTTCGTCTATGCCGTAGCCGACACTGATACTGTTGCCTGCAGCTGTCAGAGTGAACTGTTTACCCTGCTTGCCGTGCTCGGTTTCGCGGTCAACCCCCATATTAAACTCTGTAGCGGGCCCGCTGAAGTGGAAGCCCGTTATCATCACCTGCTCGCGCTTCGTGAAGGGCTGCCCTATGAGATTGACGGCATGGTGATCAAGGTGGATGATTTCAGTCTGCAGAAACGACTTGGAAATACCGCCCGTGCGCCCCGCTGGGCCGTGGCCTGGAAGTTTCCCGCCGTTCAGGCGACAACCCGGATTGAAGGGGTTGATTTTCAGGTGGGCCGCACCGGCGCGGTCACACCGGTTGCCCTGCTGCACCCTGTAAATGTTGAAGGCGTGGTCGTGCGGCGGGCCACCCTGCATAATCAGGACGAGATCGAACGTAAGGATCTGCGGATCGGTGATACGGTTCTGATACAGCGCGCCGGTGATGTTATTCCCGAGGTGGTTAAGCCTATTGTCGAAAAGCGGACCGGCCGGGAGAAGCCTATCGTTTTCCCTACGACCTGTCCGGTATGCGGTCATCCGCTGGTGCGACCCGGGGGGGAGGCGGTTACCAGGTGTGTTAATCCTCATTGTCCTGCCCAGCGGCTGCGAAGTTTGATTTATTTTGCTGCCAAGAGCGGTATGGATATCGAAGGTCTGGGCAAGAAGGCCGTGCAACAGTTAATCGACAAAGGGTTGGTACGGGATATTCCCGATTTTTTTCGTCTCAAGAAAGATGATCTTGCCCGTCTTCCCGGCTGGGGGGAAAAATCAGCTGAAAATGTTGTTGCCGCTTTAGCGAAGGCAAAACAGACGACCCTGGCCCGATTTTTAGGCGCTCTTGGTATCCGTTATGTGGGTGAGGTGACGGCGGAGCTTGTGGCTGGCCATTTCAAAAGTCTTGAAGCGGTAATGAAGGCATCCAGAGAGGAGCTGCTTGCTGTTGAGGGAATCGGTGAACAGGTTGCCGACAGTCTGCTTGATTATTTTGCGGATCCTTCGACCAGGAACATGATCGAGCAACTTCTTGCCGAAGGCCTGACGATTCTTCCTCCGGCCATGGGGGAGCAACCGTTGGCCGGCCGGGTTTTTCTCTTTACCGGCACCTTGAAATCCATGGGCCGTAATGAGGCCAAGCAGATTGTCAAGGAGTTAGGGGCGCAGGTGGTTTCCGGGCTGAGTAAGCGGGTGACGGACCTTGTGGCCGGTGAAAAGGCGGGCGGCAAGTTGAAAAAAGCAAAGGAGCGCGGTATTTATGTGGTGAGTGAGGATGAATTTCTTAAAATCATCGGTAGAACGTAGAGAATGCTATGGCGAAAAAATGCATACATGCCATTATTCATGGTCGGGTTCAGGGCGTTTTTTTTAGGGATTATACAAGGAAAGAGGCCCGGCGGCTTGGTCTTGGCGGCTGGGTGCGTAACCTGATCGATGGGACCGTCGAGGTACTTGTTGAGGGAGCGCCTGAGGATGTGGACCGGATGCTTGCCTGGCTGCATGCCGGGTCGCCCATGGCCGAGGTTACGGCTGTTGATCTGCAGGAACAGGTGGCGAACAATCGTTTTTCCGATTTTGTTATTCGGTATGCTTGAATTATTATATGGTCCGAATGTCGGGCCGTCAATCAGGTAGAATATTGGTATGAAGAAAAAGGTGCAAATCCCCACCGGGCGGCCAAGTGGTCATTTGACCTGTCCTGTCTGCGGCAATACCGAGGATTTTATTGAGCTGGCGCAGAATGTTACGGTAACGACACGTTACCGGCAAAATGTTGACGGCAGCTTCACCCCGGAAGAGAATGAAACCGATATTCATGGGGAGGTACGGCTGCTTTGTGGAAAATGCAGTGCCGATATGACCGGTTATCACAATCATTTTCTGGATATGATTTTTTAAACCACCGTGAAAACATGTGTGCCCACATTATAACGGATAATCAGACCCTGTTTTTACAATATCAGGAGCTTCAGGCCGGTGATGTTGTGGTCGGCCGTATTCGTCTGCGTCCCGGTGAGGAATCTCTGCTTGTAGACCTTGTCAGTCGGGGTGTGCACCTTGTTCCGTCGGCAACCGCCCAGCTTTGTAGTCGTTCCAAGGTCCTTCAGACCAGGTTGCTTGGTGATTTTATGGCGCCGGGAACCAATGTGATTTATGACCGGCACGACATGCTGCGCTTAGTGGGGGAATATGACGGTGGCAAGGTGGTTTGTAAGCTTGATCGGGCCAATGCCGGAACAGGCATCCTCTGTTTCTCTTCCATGGAAGATGTCTACAACCAGACGGTGTTAGGTAGCCTGGCCTTTCCCTTTGTGGTCCAGCCTTTTTATACTGACTGTCGTGATATTCGGGTGGTGCTGCTTGATGATGTGGTTGAAGCCTATGAGCGTTATAATCCGAAGAATTTTCGTCATAATCTTCATTGTGGCGGTGTGAGCAGGCCCTGGATGCTTACCGAAAAACAGCGGCAGCTCTGTCAGGGGGTTATGGGACGAGCTGATTTCCCTTATGCGCATATTGATCTTCTTGTTTCCGCGACTGGAGAAACCTGGCTGACAGAAATTAATCTGCGTGGCGGGTTGAAGGGCGCGAGTCTCAACCAGGCGGATTATTTAACTCTGGTAGAGAGGGTACATAGGGAAATAGTGGCGATGTTAACAAGGGAAGGCAACAGGATAAATGGTGGCTGAATAAAAAAAAAAAGGAAGGCTGAAGCCAGCCTTCCTTTTTTTAACTTGCTGAAGCCGTGCAGACTTTTTATACACAACCGGTTGGTTTTGGCAGACCGGCCATCTTACAGGCGCCTTTACCCGGTCCCGACGGAAACAGCTCGTAAATGCGTTTCAGCGGAAAACCGGTGGTTTTGGAGAGGATACGAACCATGGGAGCTATGCCGTTCTTTTTGTAATATTCCTGCAGCGCGTCGATGACCTTCTGGTGCTCATCGGTAAGCTCATTGATTCCTTCAACGCTCTTAACATAATCTACCCAGTTTTCGTTCCATTCTTCGGAACCATTGAGCAGGAATCCGTCTTCATCGACCTCGTAGCTCATGCCATTGTGTTCAATTGTTGCCATTTTTTGTATCCTCCTTGGACAAAGTTATATGGAATAAAAATTTTTTTGATTTTCAATGAGAAAACAGAGAATTTCTTACTATAAGATATATATTTTGTCAAGCATGGTTGGATTATTTTTTTGAATGAATGGTCAATCATTTTATCAGGAGACAGGAAGTGCATTTTTCGCTGGTAACTTACCTGAAAATTGAACATAATACATATTTCGTGTACTATGCGCTGCATTTTATGTTCTTTCATGGAGTCGGGAAATTATGCTGAATATTTTACGAAAACGTGCCCAGTCAACATTGATTCAAGGAATGGTGCTCCTGATTGCCGTTGTCTTTATTTTCTGGGGTGTTGGTACCAATCTTGATAACAATCGTAATTCTATAGCCCAGGTAAATGGCAGAGAAATATCCATACAGGATTATCAACGAGCTTATGATCAGGCTGTGGAGAGGTACCGCCGGCAATTCGGGGGTCAGGTGCCCCCGGGTTTTTTTGAAGGGATCAATCTGAAAGGACAGGTGGTCGGTCAGCTGGTTCAGGAGGAGCTTCTACGTCAGGGGGCTGCGGCAATGGGTTTGAAGATCAGCAAGGAAGCCTGTCGTCGGAAAATTGAAAAAATGCAGGCCTTTAATGAAAATGGTCATTTTGATCTTGATCGCTACAAGAAGGTTTTGAGCCGGAATCGATTAACGCCTACTTCTTTTGAAGGCGGAATTCGAAATGAAATGTTGACCAGCCTGGTTGTTGATTCCATTGGTTCTTTTGCCGTGCAACCTGAGACAGAGATACGGCGTTGGCTTGACTTTTCCGGGGAAGAGATAAAGCTTGTGGTAAAGTCTGTGAAAAGCAGTGACTTTGAGGACAACGTTAAGATCAAAGATGCGGAACTCTCCGCCTGGTTTGAGCAGCATAAAAAAGAATACGCCACGGAGCCGAAGATACGTCTGAAGTATCTTCTGTTTACTCCTGATAAGGCAATGGATCAGGCGCCGGTCACCGATGATGCCCTCAAGGTTCGTTATGAGAATGAATTGGAGAGATACCGGATCCCTGAACAACGGCATGTTCGTCATATACTGTTTAAGGTGAGTGAGCAGGACGACAAGCAGACAGTGGCCAAAAAGAAAAAAGAGGCGGAAAAAGTTCTCGCCCTGGTCAATAAGGGAGAAGATTTTGCAAAACTCGCGCAGGAATACTCCGAAGGGCCGACAAAGAAGAACGGTGGTGACCTTGGTTTTTTCCCTCGCGGTCGAATGGTCAAGGCGTTTGATGACGCAGTGTTCTCCATGCAACCGGGAGAAGTCAGCAGCTTGGTGCGCACATCGTTTGGGTTTCACATCATTAAGCTTGAGAAAATTCGACCTGCCAAGGTTCGTTCTTTTGACGAGGTAAAAGATGAACTGGCCGAAACCATGAGAAAGGAGGAGGCAAAAGGGCTGGCTTTTAAAAAATCCTCTGCGGCTTATGAGGAAATCATGCGTGCCGGCAGCATCGATAAGTACGGCAAACAGAAAAACGTTTCCGTTTTACAGACCGGTTATTTTTCACGTTCGCGACCACCGGCCGGTATCGTGGCGGATCCTGCTTTTCTTAACGCCGCGTTTAAATTGGGAAAGGGGGAACTTAGCTCTCTTGTTGAGTTGACTAATGGGTATGCGATCTTATTTATAGATGATATCCAGTCGTCTGCCGTGCCTTCTCTTGTCGATGTTCGTGATCGGGTGGTGAAGGATTATCGCAGAAAAAAAGCCGTTGATCTTGCCAGGGAAGCTGCGGATAAGGAACTGGTGAAGGCAAAAGAACAGGGTAAGTTTTCCGGTAAGAATATCCAGGAAACCGATTATGTTAAACGGGGCACCCAACGGATCGGTTCAATACCGGGGGAAGTGATTGTCGACGCATTCTCCCTTGCTCCGGCAATGCAACTGCCGGAGCATCCCGTTGTGGTTGGAAATGTTTTCTATCTTTATCAGGTTCGTGATCGTCGCCGAAATGCGGATGCCATTGATGCCAAGAAAAAGGAACAGCTCAAACAACAGTTAGCCGCGGCGGAGCGTAACCGGCTGGTGACGGACTGGCTTGCCGATTTGCAGGAAAAGGCGGAGATCTGGACCAATGATTCGATTCTCCAATAGCCCGCAGAAGTGTTAATACGGGTAACCTTTTCAACCCGCCGCAGAAAGCTCCTTGCAGTGCAGGGAGCTTTTTTATTGCCGACATATTCGGTTATTTTTTGAATTACAGACGAGATCGAAGTAGCTTAATATATTGATCATTTTTTTGTTTCCCTTTGAGTGGAGATTCTATGAATCTATCTGACAGCCTTGCGCAATCTCTAACGGGACTTAATTCTTTTGAGCGTTATCTACTGCAGTGCATTGCCATTATTTATGAGCCTGTTTCCGTCACATTTTTGACAAAATGTATAGATCTGGCCGGTCGTTATCAGATCAGTCGGGTGGAGGTTAAAAATACTGTTATCGGTTTGCGGGATGCGGGCCTGCTGAATCAGCTGAATCAATGTACTCCAGATCTGGCCGGAAATCTTTTGTGGCGGAGTCAGCAAGAGGGATGGTTTGATGATTTTGCCCGGCTTGTTGAGAAAGAGGCGCCGGTTTCCTATATGTATGGCAAATGGGCGACCCGGTGCTGGCGCGCTTTACGTCAATTTCGTATCGGCGTTTATACGGGAGATTTTGACAAAATCGAGGAAAGTCAGCAGTTTCTTGCCGAACATTGTGCCGGCCATCTTGAAGTGGAATCCCCGGCCGTGCTTGTCGTGGCGCACCCTTTTGATCCCGAATGGTTTAGCAGTCTTCCCGGATCGATGCAGTTTTTTCTTTTCGATCAGGTTTTTCGTTATTCTGTTGAGCGACTTGTCCACTTTCCGGAAGTGCTTCAATATCTTGAAGATGAAAAGGCGTTGACGATTTCCACGATTGAGCAGGTTCCCTTTCATCGCATGCTGGCCGGATATTACCTTCTTCAGGGGCGGTTTGACGCTCTCCGGTCTCTTGTAGAAAAGCATCCGGATTCTTTTTTAGGTTCCGGCTTTGCCGGATCCCTGGCCTTTTTACAAGGTGATGCTGATTCGGCCATGACCCTGTTCGAAAAGGACATTGCGCAGCTTAACCAGTATGCAGGTTCGGAAGGTACCTTTTTTTTCGGACTGACCGGCGTATTTTGCATTCTTACTCTGTTGTCACGTAATTATGAAGGCGATCGACAAACAGTTATTCATGCCGTAGCCACCATATTACGAACTTGCAAGGGATGTCCAGAGGAACTGCCGTTTCGATTTCTCGATGCCTATGTCCGTTCTGTTGAAGGCGATATCCCGGATATGTTGGCTCTCTCGGAGCAGTTGAAGGAAGAGGACCGAAGCCTGACCACCTTAATTTCCATTCTTTGTCTGCACTGGATGGGTGTTGAAATTCCCGTTGAATTCCAGCTGGCCCTTACTGAACTGCACCGACGCGCAGAGGAGAACGGTTTTTTCTGGCTTGCTATGGAAGCGGCGGAACTTTTAGCAACCGTTGACGAGTCTCATGGGGAATTGCTGCCCGGGGCGGAGAAATTGCGCAGGCAGCTCGGATGTCGAACAATCACCCATATTATTTCACCGGACGAATCCTGGAAACAGAGTCTGCAGGAGTTGATCAGGGTAACAAGAGCAGCCAGGGGGATTGAACAGACTATCAGGCTTTGCTGGCTGGTACGATTTGTCGACAATATGCTGCTTCTGACACCCAAGGAACAAAAAAGAAGTTCGTCTGGTCAGTGGAGCAAGGGGCGTGCCGTTGGTTTGAACAGACTGGCGGAGCCGGATGCTTTTGAGTATCTCAGCGAGCAGGATCGTGAGATCTGCTCCGCCCTGGAACAGGTGGGGGAGAGTTCCGGGAAAAACGGCGGTTTTGCCTTTAATCTGGAAAAGGCACTACCTGCAATTGTCGGTCATCCATTTGTTTTTCTGGAAAAATCACAGCAGACCCCGGTGGAGCTGGTTGCCGGCGAACCGGAACTGGTTGTGGAGTCTCAGGGGGATTCTCTGTTTATCCATTTTGTCCGGGATATTGGAGAGGGTGATGTGGTGGTCTGGCAGGAAACCCCGACCCGTTATCGAATTGTCCGTATTACCGATGAGCATCGTCGGGTTGCCGAGATAACCGGCCGGAATGGTCTGCGGGTACCGGTGGCCGCCAGTGGCCAGGTTCTTGACGCCATAGGGAATATTGCGTCATTTATGACTGTTCACTCGGCCATTGACGTGGGCATGGATGGTCAGGATGTTACCGCCGTTACTGCCGATCCAACGCCCCATATTCATATTATTCCCTATGGCAGCGGGTTCAGGCTGGAGATGTTTGTGCAGCCGTTTTCACATTCCGGTCCTTACTTGAAGCCTGGAGCCGGTGAGATGAACATCATGGCCGAAGTCAAGGGACGACGGCTGCAGGCAAGAAGAAACCTGCTGCTTGAGGAGGCAAAGGCGCGGGAAGTTGAAGAGAGCTGTCCTATGCTTGACCTGGCTATTGATCTTGAGCAGGAAAATGAACGGGAATGGCATCTGCTTGATCCGGAGGAGTGTCTGCAGGCACTCCTTGAACTTGAAGAGATTCGTGACCGGGTCGTTCTTGAATGGCCGGAGGGGGAGAAAATTGCTGTTCGCAGGCAAACAGGAGTCAACCAGTTGAATTTGAACATCCGAACCAGTCAACAGGATTGGTTTGCCTTAAGTGGACACCTGCAGGTCGACCAGGATGTAGTTATTGAGTTGAAATCGTTACTTGAACAGGTTCAAAAATCCCATAGCCGTTTTATCCCCATGGGTGATGGCCAGTTCCTGGCACTGACCCAGGAGTTTCGCAATCGTCTTGAGGAACTTATTCTTTTTGGTGAGGAAGGACGGGAAGACAATGAAATCTATGTGCATCCTCTGGCTGCGCTGGCACTTGAGGGGTTGACCAAACAGGCGCAGACTAAGGTTGATGACGGCTGGAGGCAGCGATTGCAGGCGATCAGTAATGCCCAGGAGTTTGTGCCTGAGGTGCCCTCGACTCTGCAGGCGGAATTGCGTGATTACCAGGTGGAAGGTTTTATCTGGATGGTTCGTCTGGCCCAGCTTGGCATAGGCGCCTGTCTCGCTGATGATATGGGACTTGGCAAGACTCTGCAGTCTCTGGCCGTTATTTTGTATTTTGCAGGCAAAGGGCCGACGCTTGTTGTCGCCCCTACTTCCGTTTGTATGAATTGGGAACAGGAGACAAGTCGTTTCGCACCGACCTTAAAACTGCATATGTTCAGTGGTCAGGACAGAAAGAAGGTGATAAAGAGGCTGGGAAAATTTGATCTGCTTGTGACCAGCTATACCTTGTTGCAGCAGGAGGTAGAGCTCCTTGAACAGGTGGACTGGCAGTGTATTGCACTTGATGAAGCCCAGGCGATTAAGAATGCGGCCACCAAGCGTTCAAAAGCTGCAAAACGGCTGAAGGCCAAATTTAGATTGATTACAACCGGCACCCCTATTGAAAATCATCTCGGTGAGCTCTGGAATTTATTTTCGTTTATTAATCCGGGGCTGTTAGGTAGCTATAAGCAGTTTAATGCCCGTTTTGGCATTCCCATAGAAAAACATCATGATCGAGTCGCCCGTCTCAAACTGAAAAAACTGATCAGGCCGTTTATGCTGCGGAGAATTAAGTCGGAGGTATTGGAAGAATTACCGCCGCGTACGGAAATTACCCTGCGGGTGGAGATGAGTCCGGAAGAGGTCGTTTTTTATGAGGCACTTCGCCAGCAGGCCATGGAGAACATTGAAGGCGATGTGGAAAAAGCTGGGCGGCATCTTCGCATTTTAGCGGAAATTATGCGACTACGACGGGCATGCTGCAATCCGCGACTTATCACCGAAGACATCGAAATTCCGTCAACAAAATTGCGGGTTTTTTCCGAAATCGTTACGGAATTGCTTGCCAGTAGACATAAGGCATTGGTGTTCAGTCAGTTTACCGGTCATTTGGCGCTTATCCGTGAATTTTTAGACGGGCAGGGTATTGTGTATAAATATCTTGATGGAACAACACCGGCCAGGGAGCGGCAGCGGCAGGTGGACAGCTTTCAGGCCGGTGAAGGTGATCTCTTTCTTATCAGCTTGAAGGCTGGTGGCTTGGGGCTGAATCTGACTGCGGCTGATTATGTTATTCATATGGACCCCTGGTGGAATCCGGCAGTTGAAGATCAGGCTGCTGACAGGGCTCATCGGATCGGCCAGAAACGGCCGGTAACCGTATATCGCCTTATTACAGCGAATACCATTGAGGAAAAAATTGTCCGTCTGCATCAGGAGAAGAGGGATCTCGCCAACTCACTGCTTGAAGGAGCCGATGTCGGGGCCCGCATAAGTGCTGAAGAGCTGCTTGAACTCATTCGCGGTGCCTGATTGAGCGGTGTTCACCGGGAAGGGGGAGCGGCAATTTTTTTAAGCTGTTCCCATGAATGGATATCCTGTTGCAGGATGTGACGGCTGTAGCTGAACAGAACGGCAAGGGCCTGATATGCCGTTGCCTTTGACATCTGTAGCCTGTTAAGTCGTCGCAGTTGTAATTGTTGTCCGCTGTGCAGAAATTTTAAAGTCTGCCTTGTCAGGCTGAGCGAAGAACCTTCTATATTTCGGCGGCAACTCCCGCAGAATAAAGTGCCGTTTCCCGGATACAGGGTAAAATGCGCTTCTTGCTCAATCGATTTGTGGCAGGAACCGCAATGATCAAGTTGTGGTTGGTATCCGCAGATTCCAAGCAGACGTAAAAGAAAAAGAGAGGTTGTTTTTCCGGGATTTTCTTCTTGTTCTATGGAGTCAAAAGCCCAGGCAAGTAATGCGAAAACCGCAGGGTCAGGGTCCTGTTCGCCGCTGAAGCGCTGGACAAGTTCATTGATGAAGGTGGCGGAAACGTAGCGGGGATAAGTGGTACGCAGGGAAAGGTGGGCGTTTACCAGGTCGGCTTCACTTAAAAAGTAGAGCGAGCCTTTTTTTGGAGGTCGGCAGCTAATTTCAAGACAGGTGAACGGCTCAAGTTTGTTGACAAATCGCTGCTTGCTTCGTTTTGCTCCTTTGGCAATGGATGTTATCTTGCCGAACTCGCGGCTATATAAGGTTACGATTTTGTCGGCTTCACCAAAAGAGGTTACACTCAGAACAATGGCAAGGCTTGGCTGGTCGGTCATTGATCAAGAAGATCGTCCGGCAGCTGAAGGGTCGGCGGTTGCCTGTTTTGCGATGAGGGAAAGGTTAATGGAGCATTGTTTAAAATCAGGGTTGCCGCTTTTGGTGCATCAAAGACAACCTTCAACCGTTGGATTGCCCTCCAGCGTACTACCTCGCCGGTGGTGTATTTTTTCCTGGTCGGTTCTTGATTGTCAATGGTGACAACGACGCTGCTGTCATGAATAAAATGGGCGGTGAGTCTGTAGGGAAATTGTGATTGATCCGCATCATCATGGAGATTTTTCAGGGGTGTCGCCTGGAGTTTTTCTTCATTTTTATTTGTCGTATTATCTTCTTTATTTTGTTCCTCTAAAGGAATTGCGGCTTCCATATCAGTTTTCTGCTGATCATTACCACTAAAGATTTTCTGGATAGATTCCTGCATGTTGTTTGTTTGCCGTGATAAGAAGGCAACGGGATTCCAGGAGGTATAGAGGCAGAAACCGGTGAAGGACAGGACAATAACCATGAGCAGCAGCAGGGCAACCGTGGCCGATGAAACATGGGCGGGTTCGGCAAGTTTTTTTGGGGTCAGTGTAGAGGAGGAAATTTTTTTCGTCGTCAGATTATTCCGCTTGACGTCGGGGCTGATTATTTTTCGTTCTGCAAGGAATGCCGCGGCAATTTCCCGTCCGTTGATACCTAAAAAATTGCCATACAGGGTTACCAGGCCCCGGACAAAGGTGTCGGCCGGGAGTTTTTCGAACGCCGATTCTTCAATAGCATGAATATTGTTGATAGAGATCTTTG
The DNA here is from genome assembly GCA_024763055.1 of Desulfobulbaceae bacterium. Classification (GTDB taxonomy): domain Bacteria; phylum Desulfobacterota; class Desulfobulbia; order Desulfobulbales; family Desulfobulbaceae; genus DRLX01. The sequence goes on along the minus strand of JANTGH010000049.1, from coordinate 1,176 downwards.
TCGCTTCAGCGACTACTTCAACACTGATATCCTTTTCCCTGCGTAATCGGCGCAACTGTTGACCAACTGTTGACTTTGATTCGTCAACTTGCTTCCGGGAGAGCCGCTTATCACTACTACTCATGCCTTGACCTCAAACAAAAAATTCGTTTTCGGGGGAAGATTAATGAGAAAATTTTACCTTGTGTCTCCAAGAGTTTCTATTTTTCAAAATACCTTTATATATGACTGCCCACGCAGTTCTTTCATCCAGTTTTGATACAATGTTTTCATTTCCTGCTGGTAGAGGATCTCCCTGATTTCTTCCTTGACTGATTCGTAGGGAACTTTGGTGATGATCTGCCCCTCCTGGCTGGAAAGCAGTTTGAAAATCTGGTAGCCGGAGGGAGTCTCAACGATGTTGCTGATTTCTCCAGGCTTTAGCCCGGCGACAGCTTTACGCATGGATGTAGCCATTTCTTCTTCACGAAAAACACCAATGTCACCACCATCAACGGCGGAAGGAAGATCAGAATATTGTCGGGCAAGTTTTTTAAAATCTTGACCCGCAACGGCAAGGCTGTGTACCCGCTCGGCCTTTTTTCGGGCTTTTTCCTTTGCTTTTTTCAAGGCTGCTCCATCCGTGCCTTGGTCCCAGGAACAACCTATTTGCAGGATATAGTAGCCGCCGTCACCGACCTGTTCCGTGTAGTGCATATCATAATAATCAATGATTTTTTCTTCCGGGATTATCACCTTGGATCGTACAGCGGCGTTGACCAGTTTTGAGCTGAGAATCTGATCTTTGAGGTCTTCTCTATACTGTTTTTCGTCCAGCCCCATGGAAACCATTTCTTTGCGAAATTGATCCATGGATGTATGGTTTTGTTTGAGGATACGCTGCAGTGCTTTATCGACCTCTTCATCGGAAACCTTCATGTTGTATCTTCTGGCCTCCTGAATCAGCAATTTTTTATCAATGAGTTTTTCGATAATGGTTTTGCGGGCCTGCTGCAGGGCTTCACCGAGTTGGCTGGAAGGGGTTTGTTCCGCCACCCGCTGAAAAAGCGGCTTGCCTATCTCGTTGATTTCGGAAAGGGTTATGGTGTCGTCGTTAACCACAGCGACACAGCGGTCAATAATTTCCGCCAACAGGGGAAACGGTTGCAGAAAGACAAATGTCAGAGCAAGAAGAAA
>JANTGH010000048.1 GCA_024763055.1 Desulfobulbaceae bacterium | reverse complement strand
CGCTAACAGCTCCCCAGGTTGAACCTCTTGAAACCCATGAAAAAGACCTTATCATGCGGGCGCTGGAAGAAAGCCTGTGGGTGCAGAAAAATGCGGCCAAACGGCTGGGAATCAGTCCAAGGGCGCTGAACTATAAAATCAATAAATTCGGCATCACCCACCCCAACTGGCGGAGAAACAAATAATTCCCTCATAATTGCCGGCGGAAGAAAAGATAACAAAACCAAAACAGGCCTGGCCAATACTTGCCATCCATGTAAGTAGACTTAAGCGTACTTTGAAAAATTAGGTTTTTTGTTTAGTGGGGCAGCTCAAAGTCTGCGCTTATCTAACTGCACGACAAGGTAAAGTATGCGAAAAATTTTACCACAGGCCGACTCTTCCCAGGAAAAAATTTTGAGCATAACGAGATAAGCGAGCCTGCGAGACCTCTACCGTTACATTTCTGATCTGCTTTGTTTGCGTGTTTAATCGGCACAGAAAATCGATTTCTCTCTTTATAATCCTATAAAGCACATCCAGATGCATCTACACAAGATCCCGTATAATCAACTCACCCTTCCGTGCCACGGGTACGCAGAGATCCGGCGGTTTGCGGACTTCACTGCAGCCGACCGCCGGTACTGGACATGGTCAGACTGCCATCCTTCACGCCCCGTAGAGCGATCAGGCGTCCGGCCAGATTCTGGACCTGTGCGGCCTTGCCCTTGACAATGGTCACCTCAAGGCAGTTATGATGATCCATGTGAATATGGGTGGTTGAGGTGATCAGTTCATAAAAATCATGCTGCAGTTCAGTTATCCTCTCCTGGAGCTGGGATTTATGATGATCATAGACCATGGTCACCACTCCAACCACCTCGCTGTTATCCGCCCATTCATCTTTGACCAAAACCTTGCGAATAAGATCACGCACGGCCTCGGAGCGATTTGAATACCCATGCCGAACAATATAATCATCAAACCCTTCGAGCAGATCATCTTCAAGGGAAATTGAAAAACGTTTCAACATCTTTTCAGTCCCTTTTTTTTACAGCTCTTCCAGTTTTTTCAATCGTTCCAGAATGGCCTTGGCCTCATCGCGCAGGGAATCCGGAAGGGTGGTATCCCTTGCCGACCGGCCAAGATACTGCTTGGCCTGTTTTATCCTTCCTTCGTAAAGGTAGTATTTACCAAGATAAAAATTACTCTCCCCCCCCCGGCCCTGACCAGCCCTGATTCGACCGAGTTCATAATACAGTTGCGAATAGTCGGGCATGACATGGGCCACGGTGCTGAGGAGACTTTCCGCCCGGTCAAAGTCCTTTTGTTTTGATTTTGCCTTGGCCAGTTCAAACACAGCGTACATGTCCGTCGGGTCTCTTTTAACCGCGTGCGTAAGAAGTGAGACGGCCCTATCCACCTCACCGCTTGCCAGTTTAAGCACAGCCATATCAACCTCTAAGATATCCTGCTCCGGATAGGCCTCCCTTACCTTTTTCAACAACTCGTTACCGCGAATATAATTATGTTCCTCCAGGGCAATTAGAGCAAGTCCGTACCGGGCCATGATCCGCTGTTCCGAGTCACCCGGGCCGGTCGCTCTATTGGTGCAGACAATACGCATCTGTTCCAGATCCATGGACTGGAGCATTACCCGATACTTAAAGCGTAAAAAACGAAAATTATCGGTCTTATGATAATACCCCGGAAGCTTCTGTTTCTCATCATTTTCAACGAGAGATTCAACATAATTCAACCGTGCTTCGGGATTTGGGTGAGTGAGGAGATATTGCGGCAACTTGCCTGAACGATAACGGGTTATTCTTCGCATGGTCCTGAGCATTTCTTCCATGGCGATTGGGTTACGGTGCATTTTCTGCAACCAGCCAAAGGAGAGTCGGTCAGCCTGTTCCTCATCCTGTCTCGAGTAATGAAGGTTCAATGCCTGCCCGGCAGCGAGAGAACCGGTAAACAGGCCCTGGGACAGGGCCGGATTGCCGAGGGCCAGACTGGCCAGGGCAAGCCCCATGGTAATGGCACTGATCTTGCCACCCTTGTCGATACGCTGGGCTATATGACGGCTGACCACATGGCCGATCTCATGAGCCAGGACGCTGAGCAGTTGGTTCTCGGTTTTCATGGTCTGAATAAGACCGGTATAAAAGAAAACAAGGCCACCGGGCGCGGCAAAAGCATTGAACTGGTCACTGCGGACCACAAAAAAATGATAGTTAAAATACTGGGGTCCGGCGACTGTCAGCACCTGGCCACCAAGATTATTGATATATTGGCTGATATCCGGATCATCGAGCAGCCTGAACTCGGACCGTACGGAATAGAGAAGTCTCTCACTGATTTCCCGTTCCTCTCCAATGGTCATGGTATGGCCATGCACGGGAAAGAGACATTGGCCCACAAGCAGAAGCAGGCAGAGTCCTTTTCGCAGGGAAACAAACAAAAAATTTCTGAAAAATTTCATGGCAACATAATTATTGTCGGTGTCGCAAAAAGCCCCGATACAGACGGGGGAACGGATAGAATAAATTGATTATGCATTGCAGGCTAATACCGTTTAAGATTTTTTACGAGTCCATCTTTATTGACTTTCCACCTCACAGGAGTGATACTTTTATACTTGTACTTTCTCTCTTAAACAAGGCTAATCAGGCCGAGTCGCTTGCAAATGATCGTTCAATTCCACCAATAAGCATTGAACAGGGAAAGGTGAGAACAAAATACATCAGGGCAACCAGCAGCCAGACTTCAATAGTCATATAGGTGGAGGCCATCAACTGGGTTCCCTGGTAGGTCAGTTCCTGGATTGATATAACGGAGACGATCGAGGAATCCTTAATAAGCGATATAAACTGTCCGGCCAATGGAGGCAGCACCTGGCGAAAGGTTTGCGGAAGGATGATATGCCTCATGCTCTGACCCCGGGTCAGGCCCAGGGCATGGGCGGCCTCCCACTGGCCCCTGTTGACGGATTCAATACCGCCACGCAGTATTTCAGCTATGTAGGCTCCTTCAAAGACGGCAAGCGTAAGGACTGCGGAAAGAAAAGGTGAAAACGATGAAGGCGGCGCCACCAGGACATTTAGCCAGTAACCAGCCTCCGGAGAAATATTTTCAATGAAAGAATCAATACCAAGCAAAGGTGTAATCTGGTCGGCAAGAAAGAAATAGACAAGAAAGATAATCACCAGCGGCGGCAGATTGCGCATCAACTCAATATAGGTGCGTCCGAGCAGCTGCCGGAACAGACTGCGACTTGTTCTCATCAGGGCCATGAAAAGCCCGATCAGCAAAGCCGGAAAACAGGCATAAATACTCAGACGCAGGGTGGTCAGCAGGCCGAGAATAAGGTAATTGGCCACAAACCGATGCTGCTCGTGATCAAAGCGAAAAAGATACTGCCAGATCAAAGACCAGCGCCAGGTATAGTGCAACTGTATTGATACCCGGTAACCAAGATACCCTGCCGCCGAAAATATCAGGGCAAGCAGAAAAATATCCAGGGCAATATTTTTGTTTCTGCGGGTACGCAACATAAGACGACGGGCTCTTTATTGCCTGAAACCGGCTACATCTCCTTTTTCCAGACAGTGGATTCAAACCAGTAATTATAACGCTTCTGTATCCAGCCCTTGCTTTTTTCGATTTCTATCCAATTATTAAAAAAGTTAAGGGTATCCACATCGCCTTTACGTACGCCAAAGCAGATGGGCTCTTTCATGAGTTGTTCACCATAGGCCTTAAGCAATTTAGGAGAGTCGGCAGCCATGTGAGCAGGCAGGGGTTTGGAGGCGACCATGGCATGAACGCGCCCGTTGCGAACCTCCTGCACAGCGGCCGGTTCATCGTCAAAAAGTCGTAACCTTGCCCGAGGAAAATTCTCTTTTGCAGCAAGAGCGGCCGTGGAACCAAGCCTTGCGGCAAGGTTGATATCAGGGTTGTTAAAATCGCTTAAGCCAAAACCTCTTGTCATCTTGATATTTGCCAGCAGCCCCTGGCTTGAATAGTAGTACGGGCGGGTAAAGTTGATCTTCATATTCCGTTTTGGAGTAACGGTCATACCACCGATAATAACATCAAACTTCCCGGCAATAAGCGCTGGAATAATGCCGGACCATTTGGTAGGCACAAACACCACCTTTACTCCCATATCCTTTGCCAGCTGCCGGGCCACATCAATTTCAAAACCGATAAGGTCACCCTTTTTATTTTTCATGGCCCATGGAACAAAGACGTCCATTCCGACCCGGATGGTACCTCGCCTTGTAATCTGCTCAATGGTACTCTCCGCGGTTATTTTTTTCTGAATCTCCCCTGCTCCGCTCACCTGCGCGCAGAACAGGACAAATAAAAATGCCATTAGACCTGTGCTTTTCCAACTCGTCATACAACCTCCTGTGTCGTTATATATTTTTTCGATAAAACAAAACAGTTACACTTATAATATCTGCCGTAGAAACTCTTTGGTTCGGAGCCGTTCGGGATGACTGAAAAAAACTTCTCCACATCCCTCTTCAACAAGCCGTCCCTCTTCCATGAAGGCAATCCTGTCACTCACTTCTCGGGCAAAACCCATTTCATGGGTCACCACGACCATAGTCATGCCCCTGCGGGCCAGTCCGCGCATTACATCAAGCACCTCTCCGATCATTTCCGGATCCAGGGCCGAAGTCGCCTCGTCAAAAAGCATAACGGCCGGCATCATTGCCAGGGCCCTGGCAATAGCCACCCGCTGCTGCTGACCACCACTAAGCTGATGGGGATACCTGTCCGCCATATCGGCAAGACCTACCTGGTCAAGAAGGTGCAGGGAAAATTCCAAGGCCTCTATCCGGCTCTTTTTCCGCACCAGCCGCTGGGCGAGATCAATATTTTTACGCACAGTAAGATGGGGGAAAAGATTAAACGACTGGAAAACCATACCAACCTCACGCCTGATTTGCAGTCGCTTTTTCTCATCCTCATCAAGAGGGATACCGTCAATAATAATTTCACCGCTGTCAACTTCCTCCAGTCCGTTCAAGCAGCGCAGAAAGGTTGACTTTCCGGAGCCTGAAGGCCCGATAACAACCAAAACCTCGCCCCGGTCAACTGTGATGGAAAAGTCATCAAGGGCAATGACCGGGCCCGGATAGGTCTTGCATATCCTGCGCACATCTATGATGGGATCGTTCCCTGCTGGTGTTTTCTGCTTGTTCATGCGGTCTGAAAATAACTCTTTGCCTGATCGGCGGCAAAAGACATTACTAAGGCCAGAACAAGGTAGATGGCGGCAACGGTAAACCAGACCTCAAAGGTGAGAAAGGTTTCAGCAATAATCGTTCTTCCCTCCATGGTAAGATCGTAAACGGCAATGGTACTGACCAGGGCTGAATCCTTGAGCAGCGATACGGCCTGGCTGGTCAGGGGAGGAAGAATGCGCCGGATGGCCTGAGGAATAATCACCGCACGATAGGTATCAAAACGATTAAGACCAAGGGCATGGGAGGCCTCCCACTGACCGACCGGTACGGCAACAATACCGGATCGGATTATTTCCGAGGCATAGGCGCCCTCAAAAAAACTAAGCGCCAATACGGCTGTGGCAAAACGACCAATATCAAGAATCGGAGCCATAACAAAATAGAGGAAAAAAATCTGCACTAACAAGGGCGTATTGCGAATTGTTTCGAGATAAATCATGGCCAGCAGGCGACCAACAAAAGACCCGGAAAGGCGAAGCAGAGCAACGGCAAAACCGACAAGCGCGGAAAGCAACAGGCTGAAAAAGGTGATTTCCAGGGTAATAAGCAGCCCTGCAGTGATCGGACCGATCTGCAAATGTCCTTCATGAACAGTAAACAGATAGCCGGGAATACTCTGCCAGTGCCAGTTGTAGCCCAACTGTTCACTGCCGCGAAAAATCAGATATCCGCAAGCGGCAAGAACAAGAATAAATTTTGCCACATCGACATATCGGGCGAAGCCTGGTCGACGCTTTTTCATGTACACCAACAGGGCCGGGCCAATTTCCAGCCGCCACGCGCAACGATCGGCCGTGGACACAAACAAGTAAAAGTCACACCTAACCCTCTAAACATTCAAAAAAATTCCATATACGCAGATAAAAACAGGGGAACCGGACCTCCTGGCCAAGAAATATTGTCCATGTTGTCGTGCAGGTCATGCTATTCAATTTACCCTTCAATTTCAAGGTTCGGCTTTCTTTTCTTCCCATCGCAGCAATCTTCCGGTTGCCGAGGCTTTTGTCATGGGGTAGTTTATGCAGAAAATATCTTTTGGGAAATACTTTATGGCCCCATTGCTTATACTGCAAAATCTCTATCTTTCTTTTCTCTCCGATCAGGAACCCGGCGGCAGAAAAAAGGTCTTGCGCGACATCTCTCTACAAATCGAACAGGGAACAACCCATGCCCTGGTCGGTGAATCGGGCTCGGGGAAGTCGGTGACCGCGATGACCATTCTCCGTCTTCTTGAAGAAACAAGCCTAATCGAAACAAGCGGCAGGATATTTTTTAAAAACCAGGACCTGTTGCGGCTGCCCATGCCGGAGATGCGCAGGATCAGAGGCAATGAGATCGCCATGATCTTTCAGGAGCCCATGACCTCTCTGAATCCGGTCTACACCATTGGCAACCAGCTGCTTGAACCATTGCTGCTGCATAGAAAAATGGACAAAGCCGAGGCATGGCAGCAAGGATTGCAGCTCCTTGCCCGCTGCGGCATCAAAGAGCCCGAATACCGGATGAACGCCTATCCGCACCAGCTTTCCGGGGGCCAGCGGCAGCGGATCATGATCGCCATGGCCCTGGCCTGCAGACCCAAGCTCCTTATTGCCGATGAGCCGACCACGGCCCTTGATGTGACCATTCAGCAGCAGATCCTTGATTTGATCACGGACATCCAACAGGAATATCATATGGCGATCCTGCTGATCACCCATGATCTACCCATGGTTCAGCAGATTGCCGACGCAGTCTCCATCATGTACCAGGGCCGGATTGTTGAACAGGGCGCTAACAAAAAAATTTTCAACCGGCCGACAGACCCATATACCATCCATCTGCTCAAGTCTCTTCCCAAAAAAATTCAAAAGCCTCGTTCCGGAGGAAAGACGCTTCTTGAGCTCAGTGATATCCACTGTCAATTTACTCTTTCAACCAGCACAGGGTTTTTTACCAGAAAAACAAACATCCTCAAGGCTGTGGATGGCGTCGATCTATCGATTGCCAGAGGGACCACTCTTGGAATTGTCGGTGAATCAGGATCAGGCAAAAGTACCCTTGCCATGTGTGTACTTCGTCTTGCCCGCTGCAGCGGAAAAATCCTTTTCAACCGGGACGCCGAAACGGCTGTTGATCTGGCTACGCTGTCAGGTTCCCGGATGCGTCCATTGCGAAAAGAACTGCAGATTGTCTTTCAGGACCCCTTTTCCTCGCTTTCTCCCAGGCTTTCCGTTGAACAGATCATTGGCGAAGGGCTTAAAGTGCATAAAATCGGTACCGGAAAAGAGCGCAGAGAGCTTGTCGCCGAAGTGCTGGAAGAGGTGGAACTTGAACCTGATATGGCCGCCCGCTTTCCGCACGAATTTTCCGGGGGCCAGCGCCAGCGCATTGCCATTGCCCGGGCCCTTGTTCTCAGACCGAAGCTGCTCATTCTTGATGAACCGACCAGCGCTCTCGACATGACTATCCAGGCCCAGGTCATTGAACTGTTACAAAAACTGCAGCACAAACACGACATGACCTATATTTTCATTACCCATGATCTGCGGGTGATCCGCTCACTCGCCGACAGCATTGCTGTTATGCGCCAGGGCAGGATTGTCGAACATGGAGCATGCGACCAGATCTTTGCCACTCCTGAACATCCATATACCAGAGCCCTGTTTCAGGCCGCGTTTCATAACACTTCCGTCATCGAACAGTAAATAAAAAAAGACAGGATATGACCGCCGACAAGGGAACCCTTCATCCAGCCCTGAACACCCGATTTCTTGCCACTCTCAGCCACGGGCCCGGGATCTACCTGATGCAGGGAAAGCGGGAAGTGCTGTATGTGGGCAAAGCCCGGGATCTTCGCAAGCGTTTATCCCAGTACGCCCATTTTGCGGGGCCGATCCATTCAAAAACAGCTGTTATGCTTGGCCATGTCCGCAAGGTGGAAACTATCCTCACCACTACGGAAAAAGAGGCCCTGATCCTTGAGGCCTCGCTGATTAAAAAACACCGTCCACGCTACAATGTAATTTTAAGGGATGATAAAAATTACCCCTTAATCAAAGTAACGCTCAAAGACAGGTGGCCAAAGGTTGTGGTTACCCGCAGACGGATCAGAGATGGCAGCCGCTATTTTGGCCCCTTTGCCTCGACCAGCTCCATGCGCACCACTTTAAAGCTGCTCTTTTCCATGTTTCCGCTCCGCAGGTGTAAGACGGTACGCCAGCGTAACAGGCCCTGTTTAAACTACCAGATGGGAAGATGCCCGGCTCCCTGTGCCGGCCGTGCTGATGAGGAAGAATACCAGGACATGGTCCGTGAGGCACTGCTTTTCCTTGAGGGGAAAAACAGGCAGGTTATCAAAAGCCTTAAAAAAAAGATGCATCAGGCGGCAGCGGCACTGGCCTTTGAAGAGGCAGCCCTGTTTCGTGATCAGATTGCAGCCTTGAATCGTACCCTCGAGTACCAGGTAGTGGCTGCAGACCACATCCTTGACCAGGATATTTTCGGCCTTGCCCGGCACGGGGCCTCGGTGGGACTGGCCCTGCTTTTTGTCCGTGCCGGGATGATCAGCGGTTCCCAGAATTTTTTCATTACCGATCCCATAGGAAAAGATAAACAGATATTAAGCCAGACCATCATGCAATATTACTCAAACCGCAGGCATCCGCCCCGTGAACTTCTGCTGCCGCTTGCCATTGAAGATGGGGAACTTGTCAGGGAACAGCTGGCCGAACTCAGGGAGGGGCCTGTAACCCTGCGCATTCCCCGGCGCGGCAAACAAATGCAGCTCATGCGCATGGCTGCCGCCAATGCGGAACAGGTCTTTTCCGAGGAGGCCAAGAAACAGAAATCCTGGCAGATACTGGCAAAAACGCTTACAAAAAAATTGCGCCTGCAGAATAATCCTGACCGCATTGAATGCCTGGATATTTCCAATCTTGCCGGCAAGCAGGCGGTGGGATCCCTGGTCTGTTTCTTTCAGGGAGAACCGGAAAAACCAGGCTACCGTCATTACCGGATCAACGGCAGGGATGAACCCGATGATTATGCCATGATGCACGAGGTCCTGCAACGAAGGATGGAAACCGGCCTGAAAAAAAACACCCTGCCGGACATGCTGCTTCTTGACGGAGGCAAAGGACAATTAGGCATCGGGGTGGAGGTGCTTGCCCAATTTGATCTTCTCCAGCAGATAGATCTGGTCGCCATTGCCAAAGAAAAACAGGATGAGGGAGAAAAGCTCTTTCGTCCCGGGCGAAAAAACCCGATCCTTTTGCCCGCCCATACCCCTGCCCTGCTCTACCTGATGCGCATCCGTGACGAATCCCATCGCTTCGGCATCACCTTTCATCGCCGTCTTCGCCAAAAAAATACCCTGCGCTCACCCCTGGATAGAGTCACCGGGATCGGGGCGCAACGAAAGAAGGATCTCCTCAAAACACTTGGCAGCTTCAAGCGTATTCAATCGGCAACCGTTGATGATCTGACAACTGTCCCCGGCATCGGCCCGGTCCTTGCCGCAAATATCTTCGGACAACTGCATAAAAACGACGAAAAAAATCATGCAGCCTGATGAGAAAACGCTTGCCCGGCTCAAACCAGGCTGTATCTGTAAGGGGATCAAACTTATCCGCCTGATCGAAGCCATTGAAAACGGGGCCGACACCTATGAAAAAATCGCCCGGCAAACCGGGATTGGCGGCGGGCCCTGCAAAGGGAAACGATGCGGACAAAAGGTAAAGGAACTTCTACAAAAAAAAGTGAACAACCCCGCCGCAAGCGGACAGGATATTATATCGGAGTTAGGCAATAGAAAAAAACGGCCACGCTGAAACCCGCACCTGTTCACCTCCCCTGTCCACCCAAACAAAATAAAAAACTCTGTAAGATCTGTATTTGTCCTGCGACATATACCCTACACAGGCAATTGCTTGGAGTGTTTAGGAGGACAAAGGGTGCTCCTGCAGGGAACGCATATTGCCATCATGTATTGAATACAACCAAAGGAGTCAATCATGCTGAAAAAAATGCTGAAAAAAGTAATCACTGGATGTCTAACTGTTGCTCTTATGCTGAGTCTCGGCACACTTGTCCTGGCGGAAGATATGCCGGGCCCGGATGGAAATGCCCTGTGGAACTATATCTCCAAGGTGTCTCCCTACACACAATGGTCGTACTGGCCTGATCACCAGGGTATGCAGAAAGGCCGAGCGCCGCATGGCCCCCTGCATAAGGTGTTTGTCAATAAAAAGGCCCTGAATTCAGCCAAACCTCCCCTGCAATACGGCGCCATTGAAGTCAAGGAAAACTACAGCCCCGCCAAAGAACTCAAAGCAATTACCGTCATGTACAAGGTCAAGGGCTACAATCCCAAGGATGGCGACTGGTTCTGGGTTAAATACAGCCCAAGGGGAGAGCCTCTCAAGGCCGGAAAACCAAAGGGATGTATCGGCTGTCACGGTACCCGGGCCGCCAATGACTTTGTCGTGGTTCACGATTTCAAATAACCCGGCATGGCTGGAGCAAATAAGCGAAGACTTCGTATTTTCAGGGCACAGCCACAACGATGTCGCCGTTGCGCTGTTATGAAAACAGCCTGAAACGGCACAGGAATCCGAACAATGAAGAGCGGAATATGTTGATTATCCATCCCATCCTTCAATCTGTCACTACCCTGCTTGCCCTGTATGTACTGCTGCTTGGAGCCGGTCGTTTTCGACGGCTCCATCTGCGGCAAAGATCATTATTCAAATGGCAGCGCCATGTATGGCTGGGAACCGTTACCCTGCTCCTCTGGTTCTTTGGCCTTGTTTTTGGACTGGTTATGGTGAAGGTGTATTGGCATGGCTTTTTTATCACGGGGAACCATGGCAAAAGACTTGTTATTTTTCTGCCGCTGCTGCTGTTCGGTCTTATCAGTGGCTGGTACATGCATACCCATAAAAAAAAGCGCATCATTCTCCCGCTTATCCATGGCAGCGCCAACCTGTTACTCATCATTCTGGCATTACTGCAAGCCAAAACCGGCTGGCAGGTATATAAAGATTTTGTCCTTGGACAGTAACCGGCATGGCTGGACCAGATAAGCGTAGACTTAGAAATTTCAAGCCACCCGGCCGCAACGATGACACCGCTACGCTGTTATGAAAGCAGACCGGAAATTGAAGTCTCAGCGCGACCTTTCGTATAAATTTATCCTTCTCCTAAAAAATTCGGGTTCAAGTCGAATTTTCATGATATGCTGTAAAAAATCATAGAACAAAGGAGGATTATGGGAACGGAACCGGGGCAGGAAATTGATCCGATCAGTTGGTTGGATCACTATGGGGACACGCTCTATCGATTTGCCCGGGCACGGGTGAAGGATTCCTTTACCGCCGAGGATCTGGTACAGGAAACCCTGCTTGCCGCCTATCGCTCTCGAAAAAAATTTTCCGGCCGGTCTACACTCAAGACCTGGCTGATCGGTATTTTGAGGCACAAGGTTGTTGATTATTATAGAAAACTGAAACCCGAGCAAAGTGAAGAGGATCTTGATGCCTATGCCTCAGGTTTAGATAACCTGTTTGATGTAAAAGAAAAATGGCTGGTCAAACCGGGAGACTGGGGGGGAGATCCTAAAAATGTTTATGAACGTAAAGAACTCATGGATGCCATCCATGCCTGCCTCGATGATATGCCCAAAAGATTCTCTCTTGCCTATACATTACGGGAATTGCAGGGAGTAACGACCCAAGAATTATGTGAATTTCTGCAAACAGGAAAAAATAACTGCTGGGTCATCCTTTACCGGGCACGAATGCTGCTCAGACGCTGCCTTGAAGTAAACTGGTTCAACACAGAGAAATAGGATACGGCATGCGCCACTGGATATTCAGCTGTAAGCAGATAACGGAATTGATTTCCGAATCAATGGATCGAAAGCTGCCGATCTATCGCCGCATAGGCATCCGGATCCACCTGATGATGTGTTATCTATGCCGGCGTTACAAAAAACAGCTGCTGTTTCTGCGCACCGTACTCCAGGCCATTGAAGAGGCTGATGAAAAAAACGGTGAAGTTCTCTCTCAGGAAGCCCGCAGGCGGATAAAAAATAAACTTGACCAAGAAAAAAAATAAAACAGCATACGAGGATATTCAGCATTCATCATATCCAGGCAGACTGTTTATTTGAAAGTGCCCTTCAAGGCGTCGACGCGCACGATCCGGCGCTATACTTTTTTCCGGGCTCCCTGTACGCTTTGAAATTTCGGCAGGGGCCTGTCGGTTTTACCCGGATAGACTCCGGTAAAATTGCTTATGAAGTGAAGATAGCTGCATCCGCCATTGGTTCTCCTCCGAATGGACCGGTAGACCGCCGCCAGAACCTTGACCAGCTTTTCAGCGGGAACCTGGTCAAGCTCTTCCCTGATCGCCGAAGTAAGGACTTGATGCCCTGCCGCAATTACCCCGCCTTGCGGATCCGGTTCATCTGCGCCGAAATGATAGTGATCCAGCGCTGATTCAATCACGCCGGCCACGGCGCTATCGTCGACATGCTCGCTGTCCGCCACCCATATTTCGCAAAGGGCTGTTTCAATAACATTTGATATGGCTTCAAGTTCCGGAGAATCGGCCATCTCCTGGGTACTGTAGCGCGGCACCTTTTGATATTTTCTCTCTGTTGCGGAGCCGGAGGAAAAAGAACACCCCCCGCACTCCTCCCGGTTCCGGTTTTCTCCGCAGCAGAGACTACAGATTAAGGTCCCGGTAACCCTGCACTTTCTCTTACCCTTGCGCGCGTTGCACAGTGTACATTTTGCCATATTTTTTTTCCGCTCCAGTCTGTTGTTCTTGAAAGATAGTGTTTTTTTTGGGAGATCTGTTGACGGTCGAAGACAGTATCCCGCCATCTTCGTTCTTTTTCGCCGTCGGGGCACAATGTGTTCTCTTCTCTCTCCTGCGGCTTCTGCTTACCCGCAGAGCGATGATACAAGAAAAACGTAGGAGCGGCTTCAGCCGCGAATAGAGGCCGCCCCTGCACCCTGCGCCATTTTCAGAGCAATCACCATTTCTGCGGGACGGGCATGCGGGCCTGTCTGCCTCTCCATGGTCGTCATTTCGCGGCTGAAGCCGCTTACGGAGTTCTGCTTTGCCTTTTGCCCCCTCCCATACCCCGTTTCAAAACCGCCCAGCTGTTGGCGGTCGGCTTCAGCCCATGGTTCGGCATCGCCGATTTCTATATTGCTGTTCAGAGTTCATCATATGTTTCTGGCTTCACATGAGGAACAGCCTTAAGTACCTTGATGAAATCTTCTCTTTTACCTCTGCTTGCTTCTTTTTCCAGATAATCTTGAGTAAGTAATGCTGAGAGCTTTTCTGCCGCTGCAGTAACCAAAAACTGATTTATAGAGACTCCCTCCGCTTTGGCTTGTTCTTTAATCGTTTTATGAAGTGATTTTGGAAGCCGTAATGTTAATGTGCTACCCATTTTTTTTTACACCTCCTTTATCTTTTCGAGAAAATATCCGGGCGTAATAGCTTCAATTCCAAGCTTTCGAATATTAGAAAAATCTTTCAAGTTATAGGTAATGATATATTGACTTGTCGAAGCTACGGCTAATTCCAACACCATGTCGTCTTTGGGATCTTTTAACCAGGGCCGCCATAAATAAAAAATTTTCTGACGAACTGAAATTTTGCAGAGATAACGCAAAAAGGCCAAAATTTCCTCTTTGCTACTTGCACCTGTTATATTTTCCTTGCGTGTTAGAACTGACTGATATTCCATATATAGTGGAACAGAAAGAGCGAATTGAAATTTTTCTGAAGGTAATTTTGATATAAGAGCATATGAAGCCCCCATGTCTGACCTTAAGGCCGAAACCAAGATATTTGTATCAATCACTACCGTAATCATGGTTTCATATATAACACCACCCTCTCTAAATGGCAATCATCGCGTGGAAGATTTTTTGGTGCCGAACTTGTGATTAACAGTCCAGCTTTCCCTGATAAGTTTTAACCCCGTTTCAAAACCGGTCAGCTCCGCAACCAGATACTTGGCAATTCGAAAGGTGTCAAAACCGGACGGGAAGGGATCATCGGATGGTGACATCAGTCGAAAAACCTCCATTTAAAGAAAAATGCTACACCGGCGGCCTGAAATGCACATAGTACCTTTCTCCTTATCGTGCAATATCATTATTTTTTCAGGCAGATATGATATTTTGAAGATAGTGAAAAACGATTGGGCGGCAAGGCTTTCGGTAGTCTCCCTGCAAAGGGTTATACTGATGTTTAATAACATCATCAGGGCATTCCTCTGCTGTTACACAACAAAAAAAGAAGCCTCAATAAAAAAATCAGGACGTCAGCAGTGAAAGCCAGGTGGCCATGAACAGAGTCAGGGCGATCAGGCCGTTCATGGAAAAAAAGGAAACCTGGATGCGGGACAGGTCTTTGGGATTGACCACCAGGTGCTGATAAAAAAGCGCTGCGCCGGTCAGGACAATGCCGATATAATAAAAAATTCCCAAGCCACTCTGCCGGCCGGTCAGAGTAAAAAACACAAAAGCCAGCACGTGAAAAAAAACAGCCAGGCGGAATGCCCGCCTGCGACCAAGTTTAGCGGGCATGGAATAGAGCCCGGCTTCGCGGTCAAAATCGGCGTCCAGGCAGGCGTAAATACAATCAAATCCAGCCACCCAGAAGAGTACGCCAAGAGACAGCACCCAGGGATAGCCGGTAAGTGAACCAGCAACGGCCACCCAGCCGCCAAGAGGCGAAAACGCCAGGGCCACGCCTAATACTACATGACAAAGCCAGGTAAAACGTTTGGTCAGGGAATAGATCAGGGTCAGACCCAGGGCAAAAGGAGCTATGGTCAGGGCCAGCGGATTGAGCAGAAAGCAGGCAAGGAAAAACAACGCGCCGCTGAAAATAACCATTGCCCAGGATTCCATAAGACTCACGTTCCCGGCGGGAATGGCCCGTTTTTTTGTTCGCGGGTTGGCGGCATCAAAACGACGGTCAACAATGCGGTTAAAGCCCATGGCGCAGGTGCGGGCACCGACCATGGCCAGAACCACCAACAGAAAGACCATGGGTGACGGCACCCCCCGTCCAGCCAGGAAAGCGCCCATCAGGGCAAAGGGCATGGCAAACACGGTATGCTTGAACTTGATCATTTCAAGCAGGATTTGAATTTTCTTCCACATGATTATCAGAAAACAGTATTCCTCAGCTGATTATAAACCGCTCCACCTGGGAACATCGGCATCAACTCCGATCTGATCACAGATACGGGCAGCAAAATTGCACGCCATCTCCGCAAGTGTCTTCGGCCTCAGATAAAAAGACGGCATGGGCGGACAGATAGTTGCCCCTGCCGCCTGAACAGTCAGCATGTTTTTCAAGTGGATCCTGTTGAGCGGGGTTTCCCGCACTGCCAGCACCAGGGGACGCCGCTCTTTCAAGGTAACGTCCGCGGCCCGATGAATAAGATTACCGCTGTATCCCCCGGCAATGGCGCCAAGTGTTCCCATGGTACAGGGGAGAATGACCATGGCCGCATACCGGCTTGAACCCGAGGCAGGCGGAGCGGCAAAATCATCAACCCCAAACCAGTGTTTGACGGCAGGAAGATTTTCAACCTTGAGACCGAGTTCCAATTTGAGCACCTGGCAGCCGCTGGCGGAAATAATTCCATGCACTTCAACCCGCTGTTTTTCAAGAAGACCAAGCAGCTCGGGAACATAGAGCATTCCGGTTGCCCCGGTTATCGCCAGGAGTATTTTTTTTCTTTCTTCCACCATAATTTATCCGAAAATGGCGCAGAGCGCCGAACGATGTGCAGCACCGCAGAGCGATGCCACAAGACAGCTCTTTCTTGTTACACCGCTGCGGTGTAACAAGGTAATCTTGATGGCGTCGTAAAAACTTCGATCTACTGTGTCGTGTGTGTCGGGATGACTCAAGACATACTACCTGTATAGTCGTGACCCATCCCGACACACCACTCCTTGTATATCTGTGTTTTATACTTAGCCATCTTTGAGTAAACTGTGACTTTTTACGAGTTCGTCAATCTTTGCCAAATAAACAAGGTTGCATACCCGCTCTTGCGGGTAAACGAAAGCTTCCGGAACATATTATATTTTCATAACAGCGTAGCGGTGTCATTGTTGTGGCTGTGTCCTGAAAATCCGGTCCAGCCATGCTGGTTACTTGCTCCCGATATAAATGGACACAATACCAAAGCTGAGCGGTTTTCGCTCTACCTGGGTAAATCCGGCCTCACGCATCATGGCAAGCAGCACTTCGGGTTCATAAAAACCGGCAATGGAAGAGGCCAGATATTCATAGGCTTCTTTATCTCCGGAAACAAGCCCGGCCACCCATGGCAGAACTTTATTAAGGTAAAAGGAATACACCGGCTTGATTAGGGGATTGGTGGGCCGGGAAAACTCGAGTATAAGTAGTTTCCCGCCCGGACGAAGTACCCGGTACATTTCGCCAAGTCCCTGCAGGGTGCGGGCCAGATTGCGAACCCCAAAGGCTACCGTACAGCCGTAGAAGGTGTCCGCAGGCGCGGGGATCTCCTCGCCGTCCCCGCAAACAGGAAAAATACGATCTTTACGATTATCACTAGGAAGAGCCTTTTTGCCGTTTTTCAACATATCTTCACAGAAATCAACGGCCAATACCCTGCGCTCCCGAGCCTGCCTGGTCAGTTCCAGGGAGAGCGGCAGGGTTCCGGCGCAGAGATCAAGAACCGGACCGGTGGGAAATTGCCGCAGCAAACGGGTGGTTTTCCAGCGCCAGTAGCGATCAATCTGCAGGGACAACAATGAGTTGAGCAGATCGTAACGGCCGCTTATTGCCGAAAACTTATCGCGGACGAATTTTTTCTTTTCATCCGGCCTGGAAAATGTGGAGGGCTCAACCATTGTTTTTCTTTAAAACTTTTTATTTTGTTAAATTTTTATATCTAAATGAAATTTACTCGATACAGAAGCAAATAATCAGGAAAAAATCTTCAACGGCAGAGAATGTTCGTCAGCCTCACCACGCCGAATAAGCAGGGTGAAAAATTCTTTCAAAGCTTCCTGTTTAATATATTGCAGATCATACTCCATGGCATGCAGATAAGAGGAGCAGGCCACGCAATCCATGGGAATACGACGGGCCACCCGTTCGCAAATCTCAGGGAGTCGGGCAAGCCCCCTGGCCCGACAGGTAAGCAGGGTTTGATGGATCTTTCTGACCTCCTCGGCATGCTTTTGCAGGTATTTCTCCCGCACCGCGCACACGGCAAAGACAAAGGGCAGCCCTGTCTGCCGGTGCCATGTTTCCGCCAAATCAAGCTGCACCGGATATTGTTTTTCAACACGAAGCCTCAGTGCCTCATCACCAATAGCAAGCACCGCTGCAGGTTCAACACCTTCCACATGTTCTGCAAACACCTCGCCACGAAAATAATCCGGTTTGACCTGAACAAACTCTTCAAGGACAATCTTAAGCAGGCAGGCAGAGGTATCAGACTGTCCGGTCATCAGTACGGATTTTCCGGAAAGCTCCTCCGGTTCCGTCTGGGAAAATAAAAAAACACTGCCCACCGGGCCGGTAGCGGAAATGGACAGGTCAGCCAGGATCTGATAACGATCCGGACGAACGGCATACTCGTAAGATGAAACAAAGCCAAGGTCAATTTCACCCGCGGCAAGCAGCTGATTCAAATGCGAAGGAGTGCCCTCGATTATCCGCCAGTTGTCCTCATGGACCTGTTCTTTCCAGATCTCATAGATGGGCGCGGTATTTATGTAATTAACCATCCCTATTCGGACCATATTCCCTCGTTCAGCCTCTCACCCACTGGATCTGCCGGCGTCCTCCTTTGCGAACTAATACTTCACAGACTTCCTGTTCCTTTTCTACCTCCGGGATACCGGAAACTGCTATAAAATGACCTTTTCTTCCTCTGGTCAGAGAGCCGTATCGTCCCTCTATACCAAGAGCCCCTGCCCCGCCGACCGTTGCCATTCTTAAAATATCGTACGGATCGATTTCCGGATGATCCTCGGCTATAATCCGCATTTCCCGCCAGATGGAAAGTTCCTGGTTACTGGCCGCAGAATCAGTGCCAAGGGCGGGCAGGATTCCCTGGTCAAGATATTCGGCTACCGGGGCCTTGCCCACCTGTAAAAACCGGTTGCTGCCGGGACAGAGACACACCTTGGCCCTGTTTGTTCGTAACAAACCGATTTCCTCTGCGCTCACATGGACTCCATGCACGCAGATTGTCTTTTCATTTAACACGCCAAGGCTATGTAGATACTGTACCGACCCTCCAAAGTCAATTCCCGGACGCTGAAAAACATCCTGATAAAATCCCCGTTCGCGCAGGAACCGGGCAAGCTCACCCCTACCCTTGCAAAGCAGGTCGCTTTCAGCTGCCGGTTCAGCCACATGAATGGGGAAGAGAAAACCAAATGCATCAGCCCGTCGCTTTAACGCCTGGATCAACTCAGGATGGGTCGAATAAGGGGCATGGGCTGTGCAGGCTACCTGATCATCCTGGCGGCCGAGTTTCTTTAATGCCGGGACAAGAGAAGCCCTGGTCAGACCGAGATATTCAACAAAGGGGAAGAGCAGGCCGGGAAAGGTGCCGATAAGGGCCAGGTTAAGACTGGTGTTGCCGATATCGGCAACAGCAATGACCCCGTCTGCAAACTGGTCTTGCAAGGTTGCCCGCATCGCTTCTTCCACTGCCGGACCGACCACGCCCAGTTTTTCGCGCTCAGCAAGCATTGTTGTGAGCCAGCCGGTAAAATCATGGCCAGGTATATCTTTAGCCAGATGGGCCAGATGGGAGAGTTCAAGGTGAATGTGGGCGTTAATCAACCCGGGCATCAAAACGCAGCCCGGATGATCAACAATTTTCGCCTCGGGAAACTGAACTTTGACCTCGTGAAAACAACCGACAGTAATGATGGTATCATCCTGCAGAACAACGGCGCCATCAGCGATGACAGGCCCGGCCATGGAAAGCAGCCAGGGTGCACGATGGAGAACAATCGGGGGTTGCATACCGGGCGCAGGCCGAATCAATCAGGCCGGGGTATAGTCCATCAGCCGCTGCCGGGGTTCAAATCCGGCAGCCTGGACAAGGCGTCTGATTTCCCCTTCGGAAAGGCGGAAGTGAACTCCGGCGGCGGCAACCACATTTTCCTCGATCATGGTTGAACCGAAATCATTGGCCCCGAAAAAGAGTGATACCTGCGCGATCTTCGGCCCCTGGGTGACCCAGGACGCCTGGATATTATCAAAATTATCTAAAAAAATTCTGCTTAAGGCAAGCATGCGCAGGTATGAAAAACCTGTGCTTTTTTTGATGTCTACGGTTGCGGCAAGAGCAGTATTATCCGGTTGAAAAGGCCAGGAAATAAATGCGGTAAAACCGCCGGTACGGTCCTGGAGATCACGAAGCCGCTGCAGATGCTCCAGTCGTTCTTCCATGGTTTCCACATGACCGAACATCATGGTGGCGGTAGTCCGCATACCAAGAGTATGGGCCTCTTCCATCACCTTGAGCCAGCGGTCGGCCGAACACTTGCGCGGGGCAAGCATCCGGCGCACCCGATCGGAGAGAATTTCGGCCCCGCCGCCGGGCATGGAATCAAGACCGGCCGCAATCAATCGCTTGAGAACATCCCGGGTGGAACAATCTGAAAGTTCGGCAAAATGGCAGATCTCAGGCGGTGAAAATCCATGGACGTGTATACCAGTGGTCTTCATGAACCGCAACATGTCCTCATAAAACTCCAGCGGCTTGTCCGGATGCAGCCCGCCCTGGAGTAATATCTGGGTTCCCCCTAATTCCTGGGTCTCACTAATTTTCCGTGCCAGTTCATCTTTGGTCAACAGAACGCCTTTCTTATCTTCCGGAGCCTTGAAAAAAGCGCAGAATTTACAGGCCGAGATGCAGATATCCGTGTAGTTGATATTGCGGTCAATGACATAGGTCACAACCGGGTCCGGATGCAGCCGTTTCCGGATGCTGTCCGCAAGGAAACCGAGCTGATACAAATCAGCCTTTTCAGACAGCCTCAGAAACTCATCTCCGTCAATACGGCTGCCGGCCTCCACTTTTTCAATTATCGAACGTACCATGATCCGCAATCAAAAAGTCTCGATTACATTGTACAGGGTATCACGCTGGACCGGCTTGCGGCCGGCTTCCTTAATCAGCCGGATCAGCGTCTTATGACCCAGGGCCTGCTCGGTCTCGGCCCCGGCCATATGGGTAATGACCTCTTCTTTGACCGTGCCATCCATATCATCAGCGCCAAATGAAAGCGCAACCTGGGCAAGTTTGGGCCCGATCATCACCCAGTAGGCCTTGATGTGGGGGAAATTATCAAGCATGAGCCGGGCCACGGCAATATTTTTCAGATCATTGATGCCGGTGGTGCCAGAATGCTCGGACATACCGGTATTCTTCGGATGAAAGGCAAGCGGTATAAAGGCAAGAAAACCGCCGCTTTCATCCTGAGTTCTACGCAGTGCATCAAGATGCTCCAACCGCTCAAGAGGTGTTTCAACATGTCCATATAACAGAGTCGCATTACTGCTGAGTCCATGCCCATGAACAGTGCGTGCCACCTCAAGCCAGCCCTCACCGGATAATTTACGCTCGCAGGTCAACTCCCGGATGCGCGGACTGAACACCTCTGCACCGCCGCCGGGAATGGACCCCAGACCGGCATCTTTCAACTCCTCAAGAGTGTCGTCCACGGACTTTCCGGCCAGCTGCGCCAGATGATAAATCTCAACACAGGTGAAGGCCTGAATATGGACATCCGGCCGCACATCTTTGATTCCTCTCAATGCATCAAGATAATAGGAAAAGGGCAGGTCCGGATGAATACCGCCGACCATATGAATCTCGGTTATCGGTTCATCAAGGCGCTCTCTCACCTTTTCCTTGATGTCCTCAATGCTCATCTCATAGGCCTGTTCATGGCCTTTTTCCTTGCCGAACGCGCAAAATTTACACAGGTTGGTACAGACATTTGAGTAATTAATGTGCTGATTATAGATAAAAAATGCCTGATTGCCGTTTTTTCGCTCCCGGACAATATTTGCAAGATAACCAAGGACCAGCAGGTCATTTGAGGCAAACAGTCGTTCGCCATCTTTCATGCTCAGTCGTTTTTCACCGCGAACCTTTTCCAGGATGTCCCCGAAACCGGCCTGTTCTATAAAAGTATCCATGCCATTCTCTATTTTTCAGACCTCATACGCTGCACCGCATCGTCTGTAGTATAAAATAAAAAAACCCCTTCCTGAAAAAGAAGGGGCATAATAAAAAAAAATCAAACACCAATCCGGCCGACTGCAAAGGGCTTAATCAAGAAAATAGCGAAGTTTTTCACGCCGGCTGGAATGGCGTAACCTGTTGAGGGCCTTTTTTTCAATCTGCCGGATACGCTCCCTGGAAACATTAAATCTCTTGCCGATTTCTTCAAGTGTATATTCAGCGGCTTCGCCGATACCAAAACGCAAACGGATAATCTTTTCTTCGCGCTCGGTCAGGGTTGACAGTACTTCGACCACCCGGCTGGAAAGCTCACGGTTCTGAACGGCATCATAGGGAGATTCCGATTCCTGGTTTTCTAAGAAATCACCAAGAGTCGAGTCATCATCGCCCACCGGTGTTTCCAGAGAAATCGGTTCACGAGAGGCCTCGAGGATTGCCAGGATCTTGTCCATGGGCAAATCGGTCATCTTGGAGATTTCCACCGGGGTCGGCTCCCGGCCAAGCTCTTTCAGCAAAGAATAAAAGGCCTTGAAGAATTGACTGCGTAATTCAAGAAAATGGACGGGAAGACGGATGGTTCTGGTTTTATCAAGAATGGCCCGGGTAATGGCCTGCCTGATCCACCAGGAGGCATAGGTGGAAAATTTATTGCCTTTTTTATAGTCAAATCGGAACACGGCGCGCATTAAGCCGAGATTACCTTCCTGGATTAAATCAGCCAGCGTCAGGCCTTGATGCATATAGCGTTTGGCAATGGAGACCACGAGCCTGAGATTGGCCCGGATCATGGAATCCTTGGCGCACTCAATAGAACGGTTGTAGGCTTCTATCTTGGTATTCAGCTCAAACAAGGCGCGAAGATCGGGATATTTCCGGTAGGCCATCAGCACGCAATGACGCATGTAGTTGAGCTGCTGTTTCTTGGGTT
>JANTGH010000047.1 GCA_024763055.1 Desulfobulbaceae bacterium | reverse complement strand
TCACGAATTTCGTGCTCGATGTACCAACAGTACACCTGTGCCGAAATTCGTTTGCCTCCTTGTATCTGCACCCGTCTCAACGTTCTCGGTGCACGAACAACTGCAGGATTTAGGTACTATTTATTTTTGCACAGCCCTCTTAAGGGAACACGCTGTAATAAAATAAGATTAACCCAAAAAAAACAGTATTCCAAGGGAAACATCAAACAGGCGGACGGAGAAACATGTATTTAGTGTATTTCTACTGGACGAGCACGTGGTTGTGCCTTAAAGTTTGTCGCATATGAGCAGGCCTGATGCAGACAAAGACAAACCGTCTTGAACGCAGTGAGGTGATTTTTACTGTCAGGATGGTTGCCGATAAAGAATCTTTACGGGTTTGTGTGGAATTATTTGTTGAAAACGAGGGATGGATGATGACATATAAGGCCGTGCTGTTTGATCTTGATGGAACACTTCTTGATACCCTGGAGGATCTCGCTGATTCCGCCAACCGTGTGCTTGCCGCCATGCATATGGAGGTGCATCCGGTTGACAGTTATCGTTATTTTGTCGGTGACGGTCTGTTGACACTGGTGAAGCGTATTTTACCCAATGATAAACGCAACAGCCGGACTATTACCAAGGTAACGGAGGCCTTTAGGCAGGAATACAGCAATAACTGGCATGTGAAAAGCCGCCCGTATAACGGGATCGACCGGATGCTTGCCGGGCTTGTTGCAAGTGGTCTGCAGCTTGCAATTCTCTCTAATAAGCCCCATGATTTTACCCAACTTTGTGTTGAACGCTTGCTTGCGGATTTTTCCTTTAATCCCATCCTTGGCCAGCGCAAAGGAGTACCGAAAAAACCTGATCCCACTGGGGCATTAGAGGCTGCCAAGCTGTTATCTGTTGCGCCGGGCCAATTCCTTTATCTTGGTGATACGTCAATAGATATGCAGACGGCAAAAGGTGCAGGAATGTGTGCCGTAGGCGCTTTATGGGGATTTCGAACCGAAGATGAGTTAGTAAGAAGCGGGGCAGATCACATTATTTCAACCCCTGTTGAGTTGCTCGATCTGTTGTAAAAGTTGGCCGGGTACGCAAAGCGAATATTTTGCTGAATAAGATGTAACGTCGTAACATTTTTTTTACCTGAATCCTGCGATTGTCTGGAATTAAAGTGTCGATACAGGCATATACGCTGTGTCGGCTTCGCTGGTTCCGTGCTCGACTACGGAAGTACGCCTGTGTCGTAACCGGTTCGCCTTTTTGCATCTGCATCAGTTTCGACGCTCTTGGTGCACGAACAACTGCAGGATTTAGGTTTTCTTTTAACATTGAACTCTAAAAAAATATGAATTCTGTTGTGTTTGCTTATCTCGGCCCACCGGTGATTGGTGCTTTTATAGGCTATTTGACCAATAAAATAGCCATCCGCATGCTTTTTCGTCCGCTGAAGGCATGTCATGTTTTTGGCCTGCGCGTGCCCATGACACCTGGGATAATTCCATCAAAACGGCATGAGCTTGCCGAAAATATCGGTGTCATGGTCGGCGAGCATTTATTGACCGCCCGTGACATCGGAACCGCCCTTTCCATGGAACCGTTTCAGGAACATTTGCACAGGCTGGTCGACAGCCGAGTGAATGACGTATTAGAGAGTGATCTTGGGGCCATCCTCACCTTGGTCCCGAAAAGATTTCGTGCCTATGCAAAGGTTGGTCTGCGCACGCTCAAATATCAGATGAAAGACGGCATTTACACCTATCTCGACAGTGAATCCTTTTCTTCTGTTTTTACCACGGCTGTAAGTGAGCAGCTGGAATATTACAGCCGACAGGAACTTAATATCCTTATCTCTGCCGGCAAACGAAAGCAGGTGTACGGATTTGCTGATACTCTTCTGTCTCGACTGCTCAACAGTAGCAGAATTGAGGACCGTTTGAGTGGGTATTTTTCCCAACATCTGCAAGAAGCGGCACACAGCGGAAGGTCTATCCGGGACCTGCTTCCAAAACCCTTTATCGAACTTATTCTAATTGCTTTAAAAGAGCAGACCCCTGCATTGCTCGAGAGGTTGGCCGGAATCATAGCTGAACCAAAGGTACGCGAAAAAATAATCCAGGCTGTTATCAGCGGTATTGATCATTTTCTTTCTTCCCTTGGCCCAATGGCGGCCATGGCCAAGGGCTTTATTGATATAGAAAGTCTGGATGGTGTGATCAGGGACTATCTTGTTGACCATGAAGAAGATCTGGAAGAATGGCTGCAAAGTGATGAGGTTAAGGAAGAGCTTGTGTTTGTTTTGCAGCAACAGGCGAGAAAAATGTTGCAGACCCCCATTGCAGAGCTTCTTGAACGGGTCAGTAATGACCGGCTTGGCCAGATATGCCGATCCCTGGCTGTTCAGTTGCTTGGTGCCTTGCGCAATCCTGAAACCCTTGAAGTCCTGTCATTTCTCTTGCGTGAGAGTTTTGAGGAAATACTTGATCAGGGGCGTAAACCCATGGGAGAGATTGTTACGCAACTCTTCCCGAAAAAGCATGGAAAACAGACGAGAGAAGCCTTTGTTTCTGAGCTATTGATAGTGTTGCGGGCTAATGGAAGCAAGAGGTTGATCGGTAGAATGGTTGACCGTATGCTTGATACCCTCGCCAAACGTCCTGTAGGCATCCTTGCCCGACTTATGCCCTCGGGTGTACGGGACGGTATCACTGATTATATTGTCCTGTCTGCCAATAGAATGCTCTTACATGAGGTTCCCGGTCTGGTTAAATCATTGAATATCAGTCGGTTGGTAACCGATAAGGTTGACTCGCTTGATCTGCTCAAGCTTGAAGATCTCCTGCTCTCCATTATGGAAGAACAGTTCAAGTATATCAATCTGTTTGGTGCTCTGCTCGGCTTCTTGATAGGGTTGATCAACCTGGTAATTCTTCAGCTGTAATAAAACCCTGGTCTTATCAGAGACCAGGGTTTGTTTTGATTGGAAAGGAACTGCCTCATCATTTTGAGGCAGTTTTACTGGTTTAGTTTATTCTGTGAAGTTCCACCCGACGATTTTTTGCCCGTCCAGCAGATGTTCCATTGTCAGCAATGGGATCAGCTTCACCGTATCCTTTAGCAGTAAGCTGACCAGTAGAAACTCCTTGCTCAACAAGGTAGTTCATTACCGCTTGAGCACGTTGTTCCGAAAGTTTTTGGTTACGATCATTATCCCCGATATTATCGGTATACCCGGCGACTTCAAGTTTCATCTCGGGAAATTGAGCCAGCACCTTGGCTACACCATCCAAGTGTTTTTTGGCATTATCCATCAGCTTTGCGGTTCCCAGGGCAAAGGTAACGTCCGCAAGGACTATATTGGCATCCTGTTCACAACCAAGTTTATTTACCGTGCTTCCAGGAGATGAATTTGGACAGAGATCAAGCCGGTCGACTATCCCATCGCTGTCACTGTCTTTTTCGCAACCGGTTGCATCAACCGACGCCCCGGCTGCGGTGTCAGCACATTTATCATCAGCATCGGAGACACCATCGTTATCCGAGTCCTTGGATTGTTTCAAAAGCCGATCACGTTCTTCCTGCAGTGATTTTATTTTTTCCTGGAGAGTGGCAATATTTTGTGTCGCCTCTTCAAGTTGTTGTTTTAAGGCCACAAGTTCCTGCGAACTGCCTTGCAGTTCCCTGATCTGTGACTGCAGTTGCTGTATTTCCGTTTCTTTTGCAGAAAATCGAGTCTGAAGTTCGGCAAGTTGCGCGGCAACAGCTGCGCTTTGGGTAAGCTGGGTGGACAGGGTTTCTTTTTCTGAGTTGAGCGCTGCAACGTTTTGCTGAATTTGACTAAATGCGGTTTCTTTTTCTGCAAGCTGTTGCTTAAGCTGTTCTTTTTCCTGAGCCACAGTTGTCAACGCAGCAATTTTACCTTCAAGTTCAGTGATCTTTTCCTGGGCCTGCTGTAAAGCTTTGGTCGATTCTTCAAGAGCGGTCTTGTTGGATTCAATATTTGCAACTGCGGCTTTCAACTCCGCAATTTTAGTAGTAGCCGCAGTTAAAGCGTCTGTTTTTTCTTGAAGACTGGCCGTAAGGGTCTCAATCTCCAGCGTCTTTTTTTGCAGTTCTTCTATTTGCGCCTGGGCTGCGGAAAGCTCATCCGTCTTGGCCTGAAGCTCAGTCTGGATGCTTTCCAGGGCCTGTTTGGAAGACTTGGCAGCTTCAAGTTGGGATGCCAGGTTTGCCTTTTCCTCTTCAAGGGCGGCAACCGATTCTTTAAGTGTGGCAACCTGGGGCTCAAGATCTGCAAAAGCGGCCAGCTTGTTTTGGCTTTCCGTTTGTTGAGTGCTTAAATTAGTTTTTTCTTTTTCAAGAGCGGCCACTGATTCCTGTAAAGTCGTAATTTGAGACTGAAGATCAGTTATGGCCGTCGCTTTTTGATCAAGCAGGACCTGCAGGTCTGCGACTTTCTTTTCAGCCCCGGCAACCGCGGCTTCTTTTTCCTGGAGAGCCGCCTTCATGGTTTCAACTTCCTGAGCAGCTGTCTGCAGAGCCGCGAGTTGTTCGTTGACCTTTGCTTCCTGCTCTTTAAGGGCAGCGACTTTACTTGTAGTGGTTTTCAGTTGTTTACTGGTTTCCGTCAGCGCGGTCTGGAGTTTGGCTATCCGATCCTCAGCTTCGGCAAGAGCGGTTTTTTGGGTCGTAAAATTTTCCTGCAGGCTGTTACGTTCAGCCTGAGTTTTTGCCAGTTCTTCCTGTGCCTGTGCCAGACTCGATTTAAGCTGATCACGAGACTTGGTCAACTCGGTTATGGTGGCATTTGCCTCTTCCAATTGGCCTTTGAGCGCGGTTATTTCATTTTTCAGAACTTCGGTTGATTCCGTCATAGAGGCGACGTCTCGAACCAACTGCTGACGATCTGCAAGTTCTTTCTCTTTTTCCTGCTGCAGGGTGGTAAGCGTGCCCCGCAATGCGACCAGTTCTTTCTCCTTATCTTCAAGGGCTGTTGTTTTTTCCGTCAACTGTTGCTGCATTGAAGCAAGTTGTTTCCGGGTCGATGCCTCAATATCGGCCTGGGCTTCAAGTTGTTCTTTGATGTTGGCAAGCTCCTGCCTGGCTTGCGATATTTCGGTTTCTTTTTCAGCAAGTTGCTGCTCCAGCTCTGTAATCTGGCGGGTTGAGGGAGCAAGCAGTTGATCTTTCTGCTGGCCGTAACGAAGCATTGCCTCAGCCTTGAGGTCAGTCTTTTTCAAGCTTTCCCTGGAAATAGCGAGCTGAGAGATGGTATCGGTTAATCTTGCCTTTAGATTTCCGCTTTCAGCAATCCGCTTCTGCAGTTCTGCGTTCAACTGCTCCAGTTCGTTTTCTTTTTGCCGGGCAATTTTCTCATTTCCGGCCAGTTTGATTTCAGCTTCAGCAAGTGAAGCCTTCAGCTCTTTAATGGTATCGTTGGCAGTGGCAAGCTCCGCGGCACTCTGCTCTCCTCGCTTTGTAAAAGCAGCCAGTTTGATTTCAGCTTCAGCAAGTGAAGCCTTCAGTTTTTTTATGATATCGTTGGCAGTGGCAAGCTCTGCGGCACTCTGTTCAACCCGTTGTGTAAGGGCAGTAATTTTTTCATTGGCCGTCCCGGTGAGTTTTTTTGTCTTCGACTCAATTGTTGCTATTACATCATTAAGATGCTTGTTGGCTGTTGAAGTTTTATGCAGCTCTGTTTTCAATTCTTTATTTTGAGCAAGAGTCGCCTCATAGTTTTTCTTAAGACCATCATTTTCCCGGACAAGCTGCTGATATTTTCCAGCCAGTATTTCCTGGCTTTCAATCAGCTGTTGTATGCGAACATCAGTCTCACTTGTTTTCTTTTCCGGAGTCTTGACATCTTTTTGTTCGTTTTTTGGTGCGGGTTCTTTGAGCAGAGCCTTTTTTCCGCTTTTTTGATGAAGTTGATTCCGGCAGGCAGCAAGTTCTGTGGTTAGTGCCTTCTTTTCATGAAGTGCTTTTTTCAGCTTTTCAATCACCTCGGTTGAGGGGAGTTTAATGTGACGGGTGTTTTGTTCGAGCAAAAGCTGGTTGATTTGCTTTTGCAACGCCTCATTTTTCGTCTGTGTTGCTGTTAATTTTTCTTGATACATCAGGGCCTGCTTTTTCCATTTCCCTGCATTTTTCTGGTGTTCTACCGTCGCATCCCCGTGCTCGGAGAGCGGATGATGTTTTTTAATGCTGGAATGAATCATCGCCAAAGCGAAATAGAGGATCAAACCAATGACTGCCAGAATAATCGTGCGTTGTGTCAGTTTCATGATGCTGATTCGTGTGTAAAGGTTGTGTTTGTAAATGGTTTAGAACATTGTTAATCGCTTATTTGTCCAACTTAAGTATCATCGTTGCCAAAGGGGGCAGTGTCAACTCCAGGGAATAGGCCATGCCGTGGGCTGACTGTTGCCTGGTAGTTTTTGTATCATTTTGATGAAGTCCGCTGCCGCCATAAACATCCTGATCCGAGTTTATAATTTCTCGATATCGACCTTCTGACGGAACTCCAATGACATAATTTTCGCGCGGCACAGGGGTAAAGTTGCAGACGATAATCAAGAAATTGCTCGTGTCTCTGGCGGAGCGGATAAAGGATAAAACTGAATTATCCGAATCGTTGGCGTCTATCCAGCGAAATCCGCTCCAGTCAAAATCGTTCTCAAACAGTGCAGGTTCACTGCGATAAACCAGGTTTAGATCTCGGACAAGTCGTTTCAGGCCTGCATGTAAAGGGGCCTTGAGCGCTTCCCATTCAAGGCCTCGGTCATGGTTCCATTCCTGCCATTGTCCAAAATCATTGCCCATGAAAAGAAGTTTTTTCCCGGAATAGGACCACATGAATCCGTAATAAGCACGCAGGTTTGCGAACTTCTGCCATTCGTCACCAGGCATTTTACCCAGCATTGAACCCTTACCATGAACAACCTCGTCATGGGACAGGGGGAGGATAAAATTTTCCTGGAAAGCGTAAAGCATTCCAAATGTCAATTGATTATGGTGAAAATGTCTGTAAACAGGATCTTTTGACATGTAGTCAAGCGTGTCATGCATCCAGCCCATGTTCCACTTTAAACTGAAACCAAGACCGCCAAGATAGGTGGGACGTGATACCATTGGCCAGGACGTTGATTCTTCGGCAATGGTCAATATCCCGGGATAAATACCATGGACGACTTCATTGGTTTTTTGCAGGAAACTGATAGCAGCAAGGTTTTCCCGACCGCCGTAGCGGTTGGGGATCCATTGTCCCTTCTGGCGGGAGTAATCAAGATAAAGCATTGAAGCGACGGCATCAACCCGTAAGCCGTCAATGTGGTATTTATCTATCCAGAACAGTGCGTTGGAGATTAAAAACGAACGAACCTCATTACGACCGTAATTAAATATCATGGTACCCCAGTCAGGATGTTCTCCCTGCAGGGGATGTTCATGGGCATAGAGGTGGGTTCCGTCAAACAAGTTCAGGCCGGCGCCGTCTTTGGGAAAATGTGCCGGAACCCAGTCGAGAATAACTCCGATTCCATTCTGATGGCACTGGTCGATAAAATACATGCAATCGGCAGGCGTACCGAATCGGCTGGTTGGTGCAAAAAAGCCAAGAACCTGATAGCCCCAGGATCCGTCGAAAGGGTGTTCGGCAATGGGGAGAAGTTCAATGTGCGTATATCCGGTTTCAAGGATATAAGGAATCAGCGTATCTGCAAGTTCACGATAGGACAGATAACGCCTGCCCCATTTTTTGTCAGGGATTTTTTTCCACGAGGCCAGGTGGACTTCGTAAATGGAAAGAGGTCTTTCCAGGGCCTGGTGCTGTTCCCGGGAACTGATCCAGTCGTCATCCTCCCACTGATAGGTATCCAGATCAACGACAACGGAACCCGTTTTCGGGCGCTCCTCCATGGCAAACCCATAGGGATCGGATTTGTCGAAAGATTGCCCATCCCGAGCGGTAATATGATATTTATAAACGGCATGTTCAGTCAGGCCGGGAATAAAGAGTGTCCATATTCCACTGTCGGAAGGATGCATTGGATGCGCTGAGGAACCCCATTCATTGAAATCACCGATGAGACTAACTTTACGGGCATTAGGTGCCCAGACTGCAAAAGCAACACCTGCTTTTCCGTTCATGCTCAGTAGGTGCGCACCGAGCTTTTCATAGGTCCTTTCGTGGGTACCTTCACCGATCAGGTATTTATCAAAATCGCTCAGCCATTCGGGAGAAACCGGCTGGCTGGTGAAAGAATTTTGCTGCATAGAGATCCTGAAACAGTAATGGAATGGCTGGATTAGATAACTCCGTATTTAGTACCCTACAGAGAAAGAATTGTCATTGTTTTTTTGTCAGTAAAAAGAGGAAGGCTTTTGCGGGGCACTCTGCTTTTGTTTCGGCTGTATCGGAATGGAAATTTTCCTCTACCATGCTTTTCAGCTTTTCATGCGCAGAGATGTAAAATTTCCTCGATGCGTTTTCGGGTATACCCCTGGAGGCGCCAGACCTTTGCCAGGGATATGGCATTATCGGCGATTTTTTCAATATCGATTTTCGGAATACCTGCCTCCCCAAGAGATGTGGGACTGCCGATCCGATTAAACCATTTGCGGAGTTTGACAACGGTGCGCCGGGCCATCTGCTCATCGGAATAATTATCGGCCTCAGCGAGAGGGAATACTTTTTTTCCAAGAAGGGCGATCCGTACCGCATTGATGGAAGAAAACCATGTGAGCCAGCCCGGAATGACAATAGAAAGACCGGCGCCGTGGGGAATGTCATACAGGGCGCTCAGGGAATGCTCGATCATGTGCATGGGAAAACCAACCCGGCCAAGACCGGCAGCGGTGAGTCCGTTTAAGGCCAGGGTCGCGGTCCACATAAGATCGGCCCGGGCGTTGTAATTATCAGGTACCAGCAGGCAACGGTTGCAGGCATCCATGCTGTTTTGGATCAAACCTTCCATAAGCCGGTCCTGAACAGGCGTTGCCGGGTCGCTTGCGGTCATATAGAATTCTAACACGTGGGCCACTGCATCAACCGCGCCATAGGCCGTATAATCAGGTGGTACGGTAAAGGTTGTCTCGGGATCAAGGATGGAGGTTTTCGGATAGAGGCGTTTATTGCCGAAGCCAAATTTTTCGTGAGTGGCTTCATTGGTAATCACCATGCCGGAGTTCATTTCCGATCCTGCGGCGGCAAGGGTCAACACCGTTATCAGCGGCAGTGTTTTTTTTATGCTTTTTTTCCCTGTAAAAAATTTCCAGACGTCATGTTTGACCGGAGACCCGGCACTGATGGCTTTTGCGCTGTCAATGACTGAGCCGCCACCCACGGCAACAAGAACAGTGCAGCCGTTTTTCTGTACTTTCTCAATGCCTGTCCGGACATGGTCCAGGGTTGGGTTGGAGCGCACTCCGCCATGTTCCGTTATCTTAATCCCGGTATTTTCAAGTGAGGCGGTCACCTGGTTATAAATACCGTGTTTTTTAATACTTTCTTTTCCGTACACCAGGAGTGCATGATCTCCCCAGGCAGCAGTTTCCTGTCCGACAAGGGGAATGGTGGCGCGGCCGAAAATAATCTTGGTGGGATTGTGAAAAACAAAATTTTGCATGATATTGTGTGTTATAAAGGTTACAGGTCTGAATTTTGAAGAAAACTAATGAACAGAAAAGCAGTGGATAACTAATTTAGCAAATGTTTTTCTCGTCGTTTCCGTTGAATTTTTTCAAAGAACCCATAGGTGAGGAAATATGTAATCAGACCAAACGGTACGGCAAGAACTAATCCGCCGCTGAGTAGGACCAGGGCCGCATCCATGCTCAACTGACTGATTGTATGCAGGCTGTCAATCATTCCTTCATGCATCAGCATATCGAGGATGGATTTGAGTCTGCTCCAACTCAGACGACCCGGAAAAAAACTATTGCCGATCCACCACGCCAGCCAGTACTGCGGGAGAAAGGTCATCGGATTGCTGATAATTGTGGCGATGATAATGGCTGCAATGGTATTTACGCGCAAGATCAGTGTAATGCCTATAATGATTATCGTATGCAGAGGAAGCGTAGGGGTGACGGCAACCGCAGCGCCGATGGCGGAACCCATGGCCAGCGAGTAGGGAGAGCCCTGCAGTCGTTTCAGTCGGAAAAAGTAATATTTTGCCGTGCGGCGCAAATCCCAGTTCACGGAATTCTTCCTCTTTTTTCCAGGTGATGGCTAAAATAGGACAAGATTTTGATTATCGCTCTTGTATCGGGTGGCGCAATCGACAGCGGAAAACCGTCAAATTTTTTTTACGTTTTCGGCTGACACCGTTTCGGATTTTTTACGGGTTTACCCTGAGTATTGGTCAGCGCGTGCTGATCAACGGCATTGGCCAGGCGAATGAAATCTTGGATATGTAATTGCTCGGCCCGGATTGAAGGTGAAACATTACAGGATGTTATAAGCTGAGAAAGTTGTTCTTTATTGAGGGTAAAATTACCGCCCTGCAGGGCATTGACCAGCGTTTTTCTGCGCATGCCAAAAGCGGCGCCCACTACCCTTCGTAACGTTTTTCCGTTAAACTTGTCAAGCTTTTCGACCCGCTCCGGAAGAGGGAAAAACGTCAGCCGGACCACGGCCGAGTCAACCCTGGGCCGTGGGTGAAACTCTTCGGGTTTTACCCGCATCAGCATCTTGATTTCCGCACAGCTTGCAAGAAGGATCGTCGGCACGCCATAGGTCTTTGTTCCGGGTTTGGCAATGAGCCGGTCTGCTACTTCTTTTTGCAGCATGATAACGGCGGTTTTAATTATTGGAGCGTGGGAAAAAAGTTTAAATAAAAAAGGCGTGGAAATGGAGTAGGGAAGGTTGGCTACAAATTGCAGTCGTTCACCGGTCTCCCCTGCAAGTTGCTCAAAATCAGTCGTTAAGATATCCTGATGTCGCAGATCAACATTTGCGGGCAGGTCATTTTGCTGTTTGTGCATGCGGACAATGCCCGAGTCCGCCTCAATGCCGATGATCTGTTTTGCAGCTGTGGCAAGGTGCGAGGTCAGGGCGCCAAGGCCGACGCCTACTTCTATTATGGTGTCGTTTTTTTGAATTTCAGCTAATTGAACAATCCGTTCCGCAGTATGTCGATGAACCAGAAAATTCTGGCCGAGTTTTTTTTTGGGCGCCAGGCTCTGTTGATGCAATACCCGTTTTGTCGTTGTTCTATTCATGACGAAAGCGTACTCATAGAGAGACTAATTGAGTGGAGATCTTGAATAGGCGTCATCGTCAGGCTGTAGAATTTCATCCCGCATGAACCTGTAATATCCGGCAAGTGCGATCATGGCCGCGTTATCCGTACAAAATACCGGCTCAGGCACATGCAATTTCAGGCCGTTGCTTTCGCATCTTTTTGCGAGTTGTCCGCGCAACCGTTTGTTACTGGCAACACCCCCGCCGAGGATAACGGCCCTATGGTCGTTCTTCCGGGCGGCCAGAAGAGTTTTTTCGACAAGCACCTCGACAACAGCCTCTTCAAAGGAGGCGCAGATATCTTCTGTCGGAACCGGGATTTTTTTTTGCCGGTATCGGTTCACCGTATTGACCACCGAGGTTTTCAGGCCGCTGAAGCTGAAGTCAAGACTGTCTTTATCCAACCAGGCCCGGGGAAAGCTTATTGCCCTTGGGTCGCCTGTTCCGGCAAGACGACTGACTGCCGGACCGCCCGGATATCCAAGTCCAAGAAGTTTAGCAACCTTGTCAAATGCCTCGCCGGCAGCATCATCCCGGGTCCGGCCAATGCACTTAAAATCGGTATAATTGTTTACCGTAAACAGGCTGGTGTTGCCGCCTGAAACAACAAGGGCTGTGTAGGGAAACGCAGGCGCAGGGGAACCAAGGTGCGCAGACAGCAGGTGTCCTGCCATGTGGTCAACGCCGACACAGGGAATATTTTTAACCAGGGCCAGCGCCTTGGCAAAGGTAAAGCCGACCAGCAGAGAGCCCACCAGTCCTGGTCCCTGTGTTGCGGCAACAAGTTCGATGTCGTCGAGAGAGGCCCCTGCTTCAGTTAAAGCTCGCGTGACCACCGGCCAGATCGCTTCAATATGAGCGCGGGATGCAAGTTCCGGAACAATCCCGCCAAAGGGGGCATGGACGTCGAATTGACTGCTGATAATATTTGCCTGTACCTGATCAGGCGCCGCGACAACGGCGGCGGCGGTGTCGTCGCAGGAACTTTCTATGGCAAGGATGAGCATAAGGTTTGGCCTGTCTTGCAAAGTACTTCATTTGGTGGTATCAGTGGGCCTTCATTCCCGAAGCCGAAAATTGTGTCTGTACTGAATATACCATTATATTGCAAGCTCAACCACTCATCTCAATGAAGGATAAAAAAAACCAGCAGCCGGTAAACACGCCGGTTCTGACGGATATGTTCTCACGAACGATCTCCTACCTCAGGCTGTCTCTCACCGATCGCTGCAATCTAAAGTGCATGTATTGTGTTACTGAAGACGAAAAGAACGGCTGTCTCGTTAAACTCGGGCAGGAGGAACTGCTCACCTATGAGGAACTGCTCAGGGTTGTCCGGGTAGCGGTGGAAATGGGTATTACCAAATTGCGCCTGACCGGCGGCGAGCCGTTGGTGCGGCACAATATTATGCATTTTATCAGTAACCTCGCTTCGGTACAGGGGATTGATGATATCCGCATTACCACCAATGGCGTCCTCCTTGAAAAATATGCACAGAGATTGTTCGCGGCCGGGGTGACAAAGATTAATATCAGCCTGGACACGCTGAAGCCGGAGCGTTTTACTGAAATTACCGGGGTCGATTGTTTTAACCGTGTCTGGAAAGGGATAGAAACAGCGCTTGCCATCGGTTTTTCACCCGTCAAACTGAATATGGTGGTCATGCGGGATATTAATGATGATGAATTGCCCGCTTTTGCGGAGCTGTCCAGGGAGATGCCCCTGCAGGTCCGATTTATTGAATTTATGCCGATTGGAACCTCGACCCGATGGAATCAAAATACCTATATGTCGTCCGACGAAATTATGGAGCGGTTCCGAACTCTTGGCGAGTTGATCCCCATGGAAAAACAGCAGGCGGACGGCCCGGCCAGAGTCTTTAAGCTGGGCGCTGATGCAGTGGGCTCACTGGGTTTTATCAGTCCGATCAGCCATCATTTCTGTGATCGCTGCAACCGGTTGCGCCTGACCTCGGAGGGACGGCTGCGTTCCTGTCTGCTGCATGACGAGGAAACCGATTTGAAGAGCGTGCTTCGGGCTGGTTGCAGTGATGCCGACATCCGGGAGACCCTGCTGACGGCAATCCGCAATAAACCAAAAGGGCACCAGATGGCTGAACGGCTCAAAGAAGACGGCGGCGACTGCCACGGCCGGATGTCGCGTATCGGCGGTTGATGGATTCAAAACAGGCCGGATTGAATTCCTGTTATTTTTTGTCTGCAACCCTTACAGCCAGTTTGTGAGAGAAAGACCGATGCTGATAGTGTTTGCATGATGGTTGTAATCAGTCAGGCTTTCTCCATAGCCGTTGAAGTAATGGGCATACCTCTTTAAATACGGCCAATGCGGGAGGGAAAAACTCCAGCCCGGTTCAACAGCCCCCCGTTTAAATCCCGGTTCCAGATTGTTTCTGCACGTGAAACTGAACACGTCCTCTCTCCATTTATAAAATATATAAAATTTCTTATGGCCTAAATAATTGGTGATTGGTGATATCCGGATTATCGTCATCCTCGGCATCTTCCTGAATTCTGATCCAGGGTTTAATACCCATGGCCAGGTTGCCGCATTCCAGGCCAAACCATGCGTCAATCCTGTTCCAGCTTCTGGAGAGTTAACCACCCCGTCCGTTTGACTGGTGCAACAATGCCGAAAGAGTTCCAGGCATTGGTAAAACCAAACTGCTGCCAGTTCGGGCGAAATTGAATCCATTCTTCGGGTTCATGGTTGGTTTCCCGAAACGGCGCGGATTCCTTACTGTTATATACCTGCCGGAACAAACGGTTGGACAAAACTCAAGGCGAAAGGTTGATTTCTCACCATGATATGGTTTATGAAGGGTCTTGCTTACAGCCTTTTTTCATTGGAATCCGCCATTGATTTCAGCAAAAAAAAACAGTAGAAAAAGTTACCCGGCAATGCTGTAATCTTCTGAATTGACGGTGATATTTTGAATCAACGACGTCTTCTCTTTCAGCCCCTGCTGATACCCATTGTGTTTTTTGGTCTGACCATTTTGGGCGGCAGCGGACTGCTTCTCCTGCCCGTGAGTCTGATAAAAGGAGGATCGCTTGCCTGGATAGATGCCCTGTTTACCGCCGCCTCGGCCACCTGTGTGACAGGGTTGACCGTTGTTGATACCGGTGCTGTTTTTTCACCCGCAGGACAATATATTCTTCTCTTTCTTATACAGATCGGCGGCCTCGGTATCATGTCCCTGACCTCGCTTGCCATGTATCTGTTCAGGCAACGGGTCACTTTGACGGATCGTCTTGCCGTTGGTCAGAACCTGTTGCAGGATCCAGGTTTTCACCTTGGCGGTTTTTTACTGCGCATTGTTTCCTGGACCTTCGCCATTGAGCTGGTGGGGGCCGGTTTTCTCTTTTTGTGCACCGGTTGTGAGATGTCTTTTTCCGCCGCCGTTTTTCATAGTGTTTCCGCTTTTTGCAATGCGGGATTTTCGCTCTATGGCGACAGCCTTTCCCGGTGGGCGGACAATACTGCCGTGAATTTTGTTTTTATTGTGCTGATTATTCTTGGCGGCATCGGTTTTTTTGTCATGGTGGAGGTCGCCGGATGGCTTTTGCATCATTCAGGGCTCAGGCGGAAAGAGGCTCGGAAACGTCTGGGCTGGTATTCGACGGTGGTGCTGCGGACAAGTTTATTTCTTATTGTTGTCGGTACGTTGGCGATATTTATCAGCGAATGGGTTGTGCAGACCCATGAGCATTCTCTGTATAAGGCCCTGTTAGCCAGTCTTTTTCAGGCTGTTTCCTGTCGAACCGCCGGTTTCAACACCGTGCCCATCGGCGACCTGACCAATGTCACACTTCTTCTGATGATGGCGCTGATGTTTATCGGGGCTGCACCCGGTTCCTGCGGTGGCGGTATCAAGGTAACCACCTTCAGGGTGCTTCTCGCCTTTTTAAAGGCGGAACTGCGGGGCAGGGACCAGGCGGTCATCGGGCCAATGGCAGCATCAAGGGAGGCCGTCCGCAGGTCGCTTTCTCTTTTCGCCTTTTCAGTGGTAATTATCGGTACGGCAATTCTTATTTTATCCTTAAGTGAAACAGGATCGCTTTCCCATATCCAGGCCAGGGGCAAGTTCCTGGAAATTGCCTTTGAGGCGGTTTCCGCATTCGGCACCGCAGGTATTTCGACCGGACTGACACCGCATCTTTCCATGTTTGGAAAATATGTTATAATATCGTTGATGTTTATCGGTCGTCTCGGCCCGCTTATTTTTATCGGCGCCCTGCATACTCTGCAGCGACGGGAGGCCTTTTCACGTCCTGATTCAGATCTTCTCATAGGATAAGAGAAATCATAGGATAAGAGAAGTCATAGGGTAAGAGAAATGCCATGAAACACGAAATCGCAGTCATCGGCCTTGGCAAATTTGGGCTCTATTTTGCCAGTACCCTTGTTGATTTAGGCTTTACCGTCATCGGAATTGATAACCGTCAGACCAGGGTCCAGATGGCAAAAGATCAGCTCAATAAAGTCTACAGGGCTGATGCGACCAATAAGGAGGCCCTTGAACAGGTAGGACTTGCCGAGGTCTCCCATGTGCTGATCAGCGTCGGCGATTCCCTTGCCGCTTCATCGATGATTGCCATGTATGCCAAGGAGATGGAAATTCCCAGGGTCTGGGTCAAGGCCGTCAGCGCCGATCATCAGCGGTTATTATATAAACTGGGGGTTGACGAGGTGATTATTCCCGAACAAATGGCTGCCGTCCAGTTAGCTTCAAAGGTGGCCATTCCTGGATTTCTGCAATATGCGACTTTTGATCCCGAGGTTTCTTTTCAGGAGTTGACCATTGATAAATGGGCCGGTAAGAGCCTGCGTACGCTGGATCTGACGAGAAAACATCAGATCCAGGTAATTTCAGTAAAAAGAGGTGACTCGGATGCGTTTGAATACACCCCTGACCCGGATTATGTTTTTCAGCCGGGCGATACGATCATTGTCCTGCGCAATACAAACACCTCAGATCGAATCAAGTCATAGTTATTTTGAGGTGACGCTCAATATGACATAGTCGTAAAAAGTTTTCAAATTCGTTATTCTGCCTCCTGTCCATCCCATCATCCCGCAGTCTCCCCACCCCCATCGCGTCATTCCCGCAATTTGTTGGGCGGGAATCCCCGGTGTACAACGATTACCCGGGCATCGACCATGGATCCCCGGTAACTGCAATCGGGGAGGACGGATTTGAAGACTTACACTTTCTTGGGGCTTTTTCCCGGTTCATCAAATATAGGAAAACATTCATGTGTTTTCCTGTTGCATGGATTCCAACTCCTGCCAGCGGTCGTACAACTGCTCCACCGTATTCTGCAGCTTCTGCTGTTCGCTCCAGTATTTGCCGACAAGATCATGATCGGCAACAACCTCAGGATCGGCAAGCAGTGTCTCCAGTTCTCCAAGACGTTCCTCCAGCGGAAGGATTGTAGCCTCAATGGAGTCATATTCCCGCTGATCCATGTAGGAAAGTCTGTTCGATTTCCTTTTTTCTTTTCCGGTTGGTCGATTCTTTTGTTTATTCCTTTTGCCTGATTGTAGGTCTTGATTCAGCCATGTCAGCCACTGGCTGTAGTCGGCAAAATATTGGGTGTGGCCGTTGCCGTCAAAACCAAGCACCTTTTCACAGATTTTTTCCAGCAGATAGCGGTCATGGGTGACCAGCACCAAAGCGCCGGGAAACTCGAGCAGGCTTTCTTCCAGCACATTAAGAGACGGGATGTCGAGATCATTGGTTGGTTCATCAAGGAGCAGGATGTCAGCCGGCTGCCGCATGAGGCGGGCGATCAGGATTCTGGCCTGTTCGCCGCCGGAGAGTCGTTTGACCGGTGTC
Organism: Desulfobulbaceae bacterium; assembly: GCA_024763055.1. Classification (GTDB taxonomy): domain Bacteria; phylum Desulfobacterota; class Desulfobulbia; order Desulfobulbales; family Desulfobulbaceae; genus DRLX01. The sequence goes on along the minus strand of JANTGH010000047.1, from coordinate 5,621 downwards.
TCCAACTGGTCCGGACGAAAGAGAAAGCGCTTGGCCCAGGTGACAACACGTATGGACTGACCGCGGTAGACAATCGAGTCACCGTCGGGTGCAAGGGCGCGTTTTAATGTCTGCTCCTGGTCAAGCTGTTGCCGTCGTTGTTCAAAGGAAATGAGGCGGATATCTTCCGCTGTATGTATGGTCCCGCTGTCCGGGCGATATGTATTTTTGTGATCCGGAGCATGGGCTAACATCTGCATGAGTGTGGATTTTCCGCAGCCGTTGCGGCCCATCAGCCCGATACGTGAGCCACCGGTCAGGGTAAGATCAAGATCGGCAAAAAGAGTTTTCCCGTCAAAGGCCTTGGATATTGCTTGGGCTGTCAGCAGTTTTTTAGTTTTTCTGCCGGTGGCGACAAAATCAATCCCTACCTTGCCGGTGGCTCTGTTTCTTTCCTTGGTTTTTTCCAGTTCGTCGGCCAGCTCTCCGGCGGCGTCTATCCGGTATTTTGCCTTGGTGGACCGTGCTTTTGGCCCTCTCCTGAGCCATTCGGTTTCCCTTCGCATTTTATTGGCCAGCCTGGCTTCCAGGGCCTGCTGCTGTTCAAGGAATTCCTGACGTTTTATCAGGAACTCGCTGTACACACCCTTGATCTGCAGTGAACCCCGTGGATAGGCCGCTGACAGTTCAATGATCCGGTTGACCGTGTTTTCAAGAAATCTACGGTCATGGCTGACCAGAAGATATGCGGATGGACTTTCCGGCAGGCGGGCGGCAAGCATTTTTTCCAGCCAGAGTATGCCTTCAATGTCCAAGTGGTTGGTCGGTTCATCCATGAGCAGAATATCGGGCCGGCCGATCAGGGCTCGGCAGAGAGCCAGCCTTTTACGCCATCCCCCGGACAGGCTGTCGACCGGACAGTCGGGATCGGGAAATTCCGCCCGGCTGATCAGGGTGTGGGCGCGGTTTAAGGCCTCGGCCTCTTCAATCCGCATGCCTTCAAGGCCGACTAACAGGTTGTGTATAATGTCCTGTTGCTCGTTAAATGTGTCCTCCTGGGCAAGAAAACCGACGCGGGTATTTTTCTGCAGAGAAATTTTTCCCCGGTCGGCCTCGGTCAATCCGCCTAAAATTTTCAACAGGGTTGACTTGCCTGAGCCGTTTGGCCCGATCAGACCGATACGGTCACCGGGGTGGAGAACAAGATCAATATCTGCAAACAGCGTCTGGGCGCCAAAGGCCTTGCTCAGGCGCTGACCGCAAAGGAGCACTGACATGGATGTTGCCTATCTTGGAAATATTTGAAAACGGATGATTTCAGATCTGGCCGAGCTGGGGACTATCCGCCCTCGGGTAGGAGCCGATCCACTCGTAAAAGGGGCAGGTTTCTTGTAATATTTCACAGCATTCCTGAATGATCCGGTCTTCTATGTGACCGGCAATATCAAGGAAAAACAGATATTTCCACTGCTTGCCTTTTATAGGCCGCGATTCGATCTTGGTCAGGTCGATATTGCGATCAGAGAGAACGGAGAGGACTTCTTTTAATGCACCCGGCCTGTTCACCAACAGGCTGAGAAGCAGGGAGGTTTTATCGTTGCCGCTTTTACTCGGTGACTGTTTGCCGATAACCAGAAAACGGGTGGTATTACCCTGGTAATCCTCAATACCCTTGACGACTACCTGTAAATTATAGGTTTTAATGGCCAATGAACTGGCAATGGCGCCTATATTCGGGTTGTTGGCGGCCATCTTGGCGGCTGCTCCGGTGGAGAATACCGGCAGGGTGGGGGTGTCGGGCATATGTTTTCGCAGCCATTCCCGGCACTGGGCCAGAGGCTGGGCGTGGGAGGCAACGGTCTGGATATCGGCAATGTTCCCTGATTGACAGACAAGGTTGTGGGAAATGGCAAGCTGCAGTTCGCCGCAGATTTTGACATTGTATTTCATGAAAGAATCCAGGGTGGAAAATACGGCTCCTTCAATGGAGTTTTCAACAGGAACCATACCATACTCCACCCGTTCTTTATCGACCTCATGGAACACATCGTCAATAGATTCCATGGCCAGATAATCGGCAGACTGGCCAAAATATTTTACCCCGGCCAGATGGGTATAGGTCGCTTCCGGGCCAAGGTAGGCTACCGCGGTCTTTTTCTGCGAAAGACGACAGGTGGTTATAATTTCGTGAAAGATTGAACGCAGGGCGCGTTCGGGAAAGTCACCCTGGTTGTCTCTGAGCAATCGTTCGTATATTTCCAACTCCCGTTTCGGGTCCCATTTAGCCCTGTTGGCTCCTGTTTTTAACTTGCCGATGGTTTTGGCGCAGGCGAGCCGTTCCTTGAGTAATTTGAGAAGAGTATCGTCGATTTCGTCAATACGTCCCCGTACCTCGGGGATGGTCTGTTTGTCTTTGTTCATTTGTGTTTTGTCTACAGCGCACGGGAAATAAAAACAGTGCAGGCTGTCGTTGATCCGGCGGATGAGCTGTTTATTATCAGTGGTACAATTAAGGTGCCTCGAATTCGCTATGCTAAAGCATCCTGTGGTTGTTGCAAAGAAAAAAACAAAATTTTGGCGGTTTACCAGCAAAAAGAGTTGCGTTCAAACATGTTTTTACTAATATATACCATCGTTTCAGAATTACCAGAGCCTGTTTTTATGAAAAAACGGGAAAACATATATTGAAGAAATACGCCATGAGTGAGTTTGAAGTACAAAAGACCTATGCCGAAATTAATGCCAGAATTCAAGCAGGTGAGGCAGTTGTAGTTACGGCCGAGGAGATGATTGATGTCGTCAGGGAAAATGGTCCGATTAAGGCTGCCCGCAAGGTAGACGTGGTGACAACCGGGACCTTTTCAACCATGTGCTCATCTGGAGCTTTTCTTAATTTCGGTCAAACGACACCGACCATCAAGGCCCAGAAAGTCTGGGTTAACAAGGTGCAGGCATATGCCGGGCTTGCGGCCATTGATATCTATCTCGGCGCCACGGAACCGGCTGAAGATGACCCGCTCAATAAAATTTATCCGGGCGAGTTTCGCTATGGCGGCGGCCATATCATCGAAGACCTGGTGGCAGGGAAAAAGGTATTCCTTGAGGCCAAAGCCTATCCCACGGATTGTTATGCCAATCGTAAATGCAAAAAAGAGCTGACCCTGGCTGATTTTCCCCATGCCCTGCTCTGCAATCCGCGCAACGGATATCAGAATTATAACTGCGCGGTCAACCTGTCGGATAAAACCGTGTACACTTATATGGGTTCTTTGAAGCCGAAATGCCGCAACGCCAATTACTGCAGCGCCGGCCAGTTGAGTCCTTTGTTAAACGATCCCCTGTATCGGACAATCGGCCTGGGAACCAGGATTTTTTTAGGCGGAGGAATCGGCTATGTAACCTGGCACGGGAGTCAGCACAACCCGGCCGCGCCGCGGGGGAAAAACGGAGTACCATTACGCCCGGCAGGCACCATGATGGTGCAGGGTGATCTTAAGCAGATGTCTGCCGACTGGCTGCGGGGGGTCAGTATCCAGGGTTATGGCTGCTCACTTGCCGTTGGCCTTGGGGTACCGATTCCGATTCTCAATGAGGAAATGGCCAGGTTCACCGGGGTTTCCGATGCGGAAATTTTTACTCAGGTTGTTGATTACGGTCATGACTACACCAATGGTATTGCCCGGACCTATGGGGAGGTCAGCTACGCCGAGTTGAAGAGCGGAACTATTGAGGTTGCCGGCAAGAAGGTACCGACAGCACCACTTTCTTCCTATGTCAAGGCCGTTGAAATCGCAGAAATCCTGAAAAGCCGGATACTTGAAGGTAAGTTTTTCCTTGCTGAACCAGTGGCTCAGTTTCCCACCGTTGAGTTTTCATTTGATGGATAGTTGTCATTCCGGATATACAGGAGTTTTTTTTGTCTCTTGAGAAAAAGACTTTGATACTTCATGCCATTCTTCAGAAATATGAACGGGTGGCGGTGGCATTTTCCGGCGGGGTTGACAGCTCTTTTTTATTGAAGTCGGCATTGAGTGTCCTCGGGGCCGGGAATGTGCTGGTTCTCTATGGTCGCAGTTGTCTAATCAGTCATCAGGAACAGCAACTGGCAGAAAACTGGCCTGTTCGGCACGGCTTTGGAGGTGTTGAGTTCCAGGTAGTAGAATTACAGCCGCTTTTTTGGAAAGAATTCGTCAGCAATACCACGAGACGCTGTTATTACTGTAAGCTCAGAATGTATAAAGAGTTTTTTGAGGAGATGCGGGGGCGTGAATTGCAGATTCTACTTGACGGAACGAACACTGACGACTTAAAAGACGGGCGACCCGGGCTACAAGCCATTCATGAGCTTGGGGTCAAGACACCTCTTGTGCAAGCAGGATTTGATAAAAAAGATGTCCGAGCCTGTAGTCGTGATCTTACACTTGATACCTGGGATATTCCTTCTTCTTCCTGTCTCGCAACGCGTATTCCCTCTGGGCTTGAAATAACCGAAGATCGCCTGCGGACTGCTGAGAGCTACGAAGAGGGGATGAAGGACCTGGGATTTATTGGTTGTCGGGTGCATTTACATCCCGTGCAGGAAGAGACTGTTTTTTTGCAACTGCAACATGCTGATTTTAATATTTTTTTCAAACAAGGACTGCGGCTGGCAGTTGTCAGGTTTTTTCAGAAATCTGGTGTCCGCAATATCTTTCTGGATCTGGTTGGGAGATAGTTATGGTTTGGTTTTGAATTAGACTGATTATTTGCCAACAACAAGCCGGTAAAAATGAAATTGGGTTGCATGCTCTGCTCTTTTTGATGTCATTCGGGCGCAATCTACCTGCTGTAGGGAAAAAAAGAGTTTTTTTCCTTTGACAAACGCTATCAACTTTATTTTAATTCTCCTGTTCGCGTAACGGAGCAGATCAGGTTCATAGCCTGATTGACACTGGCATACATTTAAATTCTGGAGGGAAGAATGAACAAAAAGGAACTTGTAGGTGCAATGGCAGACTCAGCAGACATCAGCAAAGCAGCTGCGGAAAAGGCATTGAACGGTATGCTGGCCGCTGTAACAGGTGCACTTTCCGGTGGTGATAAAGTCACGCTGGTCGGCTTTGGTACGTTTTCCACGGTGAAACGTTCAAAACGAAAAGCCAAAAATCCGCGCACTGGTGAAATGATCAAGATTCCCGCCAAAACGGTTGCCAAGTTTAAACCAGGCAGCAAACTTGCCGACGCTGTTAAATAATTTTACATTTGATAATGTCAAAAACAGCCGGCATATATTGCCGGCTGTTTTTGTTTAGCCCCTGTCTACATAATTGTCCGGAGAGTCTGCGGGTAAATTACCCTCAATTCTGGACAGTGATGCAGTGGCAACACTTTTTAAATAGGCAATCGCCGTAAACGTAGTCGGGAAGTGGCTCAGTCTGGTAGAGCACAGCGTTCGGGACGCTGGGGTCGGAGGTTCAAATCCTCTCTTCCCGACCAGTTATTATAAAAGGAATTTCAGAATGTTATCCTGAAATTCCTTTTTCTTTTTTTAATGGTTAGAAAGTGATTTATTTCGTAATAGAAAACCACCCCCTTTGGGGGTGGTCAGAGTTCAACGGCTTTGCCAGTTGAACATACATAGCTCATAATAAGCTCCAAGATGT
>JANTGH010000046.1 GCA_024763055.1 Desulfobulbaceae bacterium | reverse complement strand
GGATGGCCTGAGGCTCCTTGATTCTGGTGGAGCCGAAGGCGACAATGGTATGCTCAATATTCTGTCGTTGCAGCTGCAGTTCCGGCTTCAGGTAATCGATCTGCAGACGCACACCCCTGGTATCGTAACTGTCAAGGAAGTGGACATCTTCATCGGCCTGCATATAAGTGGGACTGGCCATGATGGCCTGCACCCGGGCCCAGGCATTCGGATCATCTTCAGGTTCCTTGGGCCGGTGCCAGGGCAGGGGTTCTTTTCGGCTGCCGGCTGGATGTTGTTTTCCGGCGTTATGTTTACTGATCATGATTTTTCTGTGTGTTGCCCTGTTCCTCTACCTCGGAGATCGGGAGAATGAAATAAAAATTATTGCCCTCGGGCGTTGGTTCGCAGCCGACCCGGCCACCATGCACTTCAATGACCCGACGGATAAAATCCAAGCCGTGTCCCGAGCCCTCAATGCCCTTGCTGTTTGCCAGCCGGCCGCCCTCCTGAAAAATGGCTTCCCGTTCTCTATCAGACAGTGGTGGGCCGGTGGTGAAGACATTAAACTTAATCCCCTCTCGTCCCGGCACGGGAAAATTCGGCACCATTTCAGCGCCGTAGGCCAGGGCCTTGCGTGGTTTTCCCTCGTGGCCTATAATTTCTTCCGTATATTTGACCGCGTTGGAAAAGAGGTTGGCATACACTTGGGAAAGGAGGCCGATATCCACCATCAGGGGAAATTCCTGTTGATGCAGATTGGTCGGCTTTTCGATGGTGATCCCCTGGTGTTTGAGCTTTTTTGTATAGAGATCAAGCTGGGGCAGGATGATGTCCCTTTCGACAAAGCAGCGGGTCGGCTTCAGCACCAGATGTCCTTCCCTGAAATGCTGCTCCCGAAACAGGCTTTCCAGGTAGAGGGATATCTGGGTGTGATGTTTGAGCAGTTCCCGGTAGGACCCTTCCAGGGCCTCACGCTGCCGCCGGCAGTGGGTAAGGGTTTTGGAAAATTCCTGCGCGGAAATACCCTTTTCGAAGAGCTTCTTGGCCTTTTCCTCAAGTTCCCTTAATGCGTCAAGTTGCTTTTCCATCTGCCGGAGCAGGTATTTGAGCTGCATGTTGGGGACAATGACGTTGTGGCCGATGTCCCTGCCGAGGGCATTTAAAAATTGCAGGTGTTCGAGGTGGCGGTTGGCAATAAGGCGGTTGTTGAGCTTGTTGCCGATCCAACGGGTCAGGATCTGGAAGAAACAGTCGTTCGCATCGGTAATCCCGGCTGCCGGAAAAACCCCATACAGACCAAGCAGCGAGTGGCTGGCAAAATAGGGATCCGGGTCATAGAGGCCCTGGCAGCGTTTCGCTGAGCGCGGGTCCTGTCGGGCCGATCCCGTGCGCGGGTAGAGAGGATAAAATCTGTGTCCATTATGATCAACAATTGTAGAGATATCTGTTGCAAGTCCGGATTCATCAAGCTGTGGCGGCTCAATCAGCCCGATTTCGCTGTCACAGACCCGCAGAAAGCGGTTTGTTTTCTGTTCGTAAAGATAAAATTCCGCCTGAAGATTGTCGAGAAGCGAGGGGACGGTGACGCTGACCTGGAAAAAACGCTGCAGAGAATGATCGTTATGAATGATGTCGTTAAAGGCCTTGAGCAGGCTATCCTGACGGGGAGAGAGATGGATCTGCTCGTAGAAGCGCATGGAGCGCTGCAGAGCCACGGAGAAGGGCTGCAACGTATCAGGAATATTAATCGCGGGCGTTGTCACTGATGCTCCTTTAGAGGCGAACCGTAAGGACATCACAGGGCGCGGAGTTGACAATGCCGGAGGCCACGGAGCCGAGAAGTCGCTCAATGCCCCGTCGGCCATGACTGCCGACAACAATCAGGTCGATGTCATGCTCCCCGGCAAAGGAGAGAATCGTTGCCTTGGGGGAACCCGTCAGCAGGTGCACACTGCCCGGGGCGTTGATATCCAGTTCTTCGGCTAACGTGGTCAGCTGGTTTTGCGCGGAGTCCTGCAGTGTCTTTTGTAATTCGAACCGTTCCGCGGCAACGGGCTCGTAAAAGTCGTCATAAAGGATAAAATCATCAAAGACATGAACCAGGCTCAGCCGGGCCTGGTATTTTTCGGCCATCTCCTTTGCCCGTCTGCCCGCATATCGCGCGTGTGGCGAAAAGTCCGTTGCCAGCAGAATATGTTTATACGGTACGGTCGGTTCGTCCGGCGTTGTTTCTTCTTCGGTCTTCATCTCTTTGTTCTCCTGAAGCCAATCCATGGCCTGTTGTTTTTCCGCAACCGAAAAGTAACGTATCTCTGCGGAAAAAAAGATGTCGGAAAGCCTGATCATCCATTGGACCCATTTTTTGTCTCCAATAACAGCAATGCGCGTAAAATCAACATCGTGGGCAATGCCGAACTTGAGATCATCCCAGGCGGCTTTTGGTTCCCAGCCCTCAAAATTCTCCATGTCCACATAGGCTGAAACCGGTCCTTCTTTACTGATCAAATCGTTGAGCACCGGCAGAAATTTTTTGTAATCCTCATCGGTGAGCCTGCCACTGACGCGGATACCGATAATATGATCTGCATTGACTGCAATTGTTTCAAACATGCCGGTCTCCTTGAAAAATAATTAAACATACAATCCACGCTGACGCAAGACACGATAGGTCAGCATCTTTATTCCATCGTTAAAGACAAACCAGGCCAGGGCATAAATCCACATATAGGCGGCATAGGTCCAGCCGATAGGTGGGATGAAAACTCCATAAACCGCAATCAGCGTGCCGATTATCCGGGTGGAAAAAGTGGCCCAGAACAACAGCCAGGAGGGATAGGGTTTTTTCCAGAACCAGTCATCGATACGGGTATTGTAGATGGTGCCGTGTCCGGCAATGACCAGCTTGGCAAACATCAACGACTGGATCATTTCGTTGGAAAATTTCATCTCAACAAGAATGAAAAAGAGGAGAAAAGAAGACAATACTCCGGCAATGCCCAGGGTGGAGGCCACGGTCAACAGTTCCGTCATATTCCAGCGCACTGGATTTTTCTGTACCTTGGTATTATCGTAGGCAATGGCTAAAATGGGGATGTCGTTGAGCAGTGCCAGAATGATGATCATCAGGGCCGTGATCGGATAAAAGTTAAAAACCACAATGGAGATCGTCATGAACAGGATGATGCGGATGGTCTCGGCGACCCGGAAGATGGAGTAACTCTTCATCCGTTCAAAGGTGATCCGGGCCTGCTCAATGGCGTGATTGATAACGGTCAGACCGGGGGCGGTGAGGATAATGTCGGCCGCCGCCCGGGCCGCGTCGGTGGCATTGGAAACGGCAAAGCCGCAGTCGGCTTTTTTCAGGGCCGGGGCATCGTTGACCCCGTCTCCTGTCATGCCGACGATGTGCCCGGCCTTCTGCAGGCTGTCCACCAGCATGTACTTGTCCTCGGGCACCACTTCGGCAAAGATGTCGGTCCCCTCGATCATCTCAATGATGGCCGATTCATGGGTGTGAAGAAATTCCCGGTTGAGCAGACTGACATCATAAATGGACTCAAGTTCCTCGATGACGGTGTCGGCGAAGCGATGGGCCTCTTTTCGGGTAACCTCCGGGTGCAGTTTGTGATAGATGGCCGTGGTCAGGGCCTGGACCAGGCCGATCAGTTCGGCGCGGGATTTGCCGCTCAACTGCTCGGCCCGCATGGTTTTATCGGCAAGACCGAGCATGGAGCCGATCTCGCGGGCAATGGCCATGTTATCGCCGGTGACCATTTTTACCTCAACACCATAGTCGCGCATGTCGCTGATGACCCCGGCCGAATCGTCACGTGGTGGATCAATCAGGGGAATCAATCCTATCAGGTCAAGAGGCTTGTCCGCTTCAGATCGCCGGGCAACGGCCAGGGTGCGATACCCCTTGGAGGCCAGCAGATCGATGGAGTTGGTGATGGCCACAAGTTCATTATCCGGCAGATCCGCTATGTCGAGCAGGACCTGGGCCGCGCCTTTGGAGACCTGGAAGGTTTCCCCATCCCTGGAAATGGTGGCCTCGGTACGTTTTCTGACCGGATCAAAGGGGACAAAGTCGCTTTGCACGTAGCTCTGCCACTCAAGGTTCGGGAATTTCTGCCGGGCATAATGAAAGAGCGGCAGTTCAATAGGATCGTTATTTTCAAGCCGTGAGGCCAGCAGGGCATAGAGGAAGAGTTCCTGTTCGTCGTGGCCGTCAAGCAGCACCGGTTCGGCTACCTGCATTTCGTTTTTGGTCAGGGTGCCGGTCTTGTCCGAACAGAAGATATCAACCCCGGCCAGCTCTTCAATGGCGGTCAGCCTGGAGACAATGGCCTGCCTGCGGGCAAGATTCAGGGCGCCGACAGCCATGGTCACGGAAAGCACGGCCGGCAGGGCTACCGGAATGGCCGCCACAGTCAGAACCAGGGCAAAACGGGCAATTTCAATAAAGTTTTCATGCCGGAACAGGGCTACCATCAGGATGATGATGACCAGAGCAATTGTCAGGACAATCAAAAAATTGCCGATCTGAATGACCATTTTCTGAAAATGACTCCGTTCAGAAAGCGTTGCCTTGGCCACCAGGGCGACCACGGAATGAAAACGAGTATTGGCGGCGGTATTCACCACCAGGCCGACCATTTCTCCCTGCTTGACAATGGTGCCGGCGTAGGCGATCTCGCCCTGTTTCCTGGTAACGGGCAGGGATTCACCCGTTAAGGCGGATTGATCAATAGAAAGGTATTCGCCCTTGATGAGCTGTACATCGGCCGGAACCACGTCACCGATGCGAAGCTTGACGATATCACCGGGCACCAGCTCCCGGGCGGGAATGGTCTGGTATTTGCCGTCCCGCAGGACGGTCACCTCCTGGGTCAGTTTGTTTTTCAGGGCGGCCAACGCATTGAGGGCACGGTGTTCCTGCAGAAAATCCAGCAGCCCGTTGACCAGCAGCATAATGGTGATGATGACAAAATCTTCCCATTTTTTCACCAGGGCGGAAAGGATGGCTGCTGCCTCGATCATCCAGGGGATCGGTCCCCAGAAGCGGCGAAAAATACGGTGCCAGAGTGGTTCTTCCTTTTCACTTATTTCGTTGTAGCCGTATTGTTGCAGCCGTTTGGCCACTTCCCGGCTGCTGAGACCGGTTTCCACATTCGACTGCAGTTCGTTTATGTTTTGGTCACTCTTCCGGCCGGCAAATTCATCTGTGGTGCGCATGATTTTTTTCCTTCGGCAAAATAAAAAAACGCCCTTTGCTGCTTCCAAAAAACATAGGCATATTCTCCCGGTTGTCAAAAAAAAAAGGGGTGTTTTTTGTTTGATCTGCAGGCAAGTATTTTTTTTGGGCATTGTTCCCTGATCGCGGGAAAATCAGGGGATAGAGGACTTCACAAATTCTCTGACAATGCTTATCCATTTTTAATAGAATGGGAAAGCTACAGGTCTGTTAAACATTTTGAGGGAAGGAGGAATCAATGTCGTGGAAGAAACTTGAAGAATCGGAATATGAGGATTATTTTGATGCATTGTCCAAGAGATTGAAGGATGAGAAAGCGGAGAAAGCGGAAATAGAGGTTCTGGCAGTCGGGACAATGGAGGAAAAACAAACCGGCTGGATTTCTTTTTACGGAATTTCTTATGATCCGCCGGAAAAAATCGTATCCATCATCTGCGAGTATATTGATCACCGGATAAAACAACCCCAAAAGATCAGCGTGCATGAAACCGGGGCCGGAGTTGATACTGTTGAAATAGTCGGGGGAGACGGCTACGAACATGTGCTCAAATTTAAAGAGCCTATTCGCAGATAAAACCAGCATGGCTGGATCAGAAAATGAAGCGTAACTTCCGGGTTTTCAGGCTATAGCGACAATGAATCGTGAAAATTGACAGAGTCGTAGAAAATCTTCAAATCCGTAATCCTGCATCCTGCCCATCTCGTCATTCCCGCTGTCTGTTGGGCGGGAATCCAGGAGGCGGTTCTTGACAAAATTATACTCCGGTGACATTCGACAACGACACTCGGGTGTGCCGGATTTGACGACTTTAACGGCCTTGGTACTTTTTACCGGTTCATCGAAATTGTATAAAATGTCAAAATATCCTGTCTTGAGCTGGACAAATGAATTCCATAGCGTTGCCACGAATATCGGGTGAAAGGGTACACTTCTCTCCTGTGGCCAATACCCAGTATCCGTGGTTTCTTTGTTTTCTCGCCCTTTTTTTATTTTGGGATGTAGTCTCGGATATCCGGCAGAGAGATGACCGTGGAGGTTTTGCATGCAGAAGATTGTCATAATCGGTGGTGGAGCGGCGGGCATGAGCGCTGCGTCCAGGATAAGAAAATTACAGCCGGACTGGAAAATTTCTGTCTTTGAAGCCGGCGAATGGGTCAGTCATGCTCCCTGTGGTATTCCCTACGTAGTTGAAGGGGTAAGCAAACAGAAGCAATTGATGCATTATTCCCCGGAGTTTTTTATTGATAGGCGGGGCATTGATCTGCATATGCGGGCAGAGGTCCAGGAGGTTGACCGGGGCGAGGTACGGGTTGTTGAGCAGGGAGTGGAAAAACGTTATCCCTGGGATCGGCTGCTGTTCGCCAACGGAGCCATACCCCGCCTGCCTCCGATCGCGGGCACTGATCTCTATGGCGTGTTTACCGCAGACCTGCCTCCGGATGCCATGGAGATCGAACAGTATCTTGCATCGGAATCAGTTGAACATGTGGTTATCATCGGCACCGGCTATATTGCCCTTGAAATGGCCGAGGCCTTTGTCGCCCGGGGAAAGCAGGTGACGATGATTGGTCGTTCCGGCCGTATTCTTCGAAAAACGTTTGCTTCCGAAATAACCGGGTTGATTGAATCCCGACTGGCAAAAGATATCCGTCTGCAGCTTGGTGAAAAATCAGTGGCGATTGAAGGTCGGCGGAAGGTGGAACAAGTAGTCACCGACAGGGGTACCTATCCGGCGGATCTCATTCTCCTGGCCACCGGTATACAACCGGACACGCATCTGGCGGCAGGATTAGGAGTGGATATCGGGTCCACCGGCGCAATTAGAACCAGCCGGGCAATGCGGACCAATATTGATGGTGTTTATGCGGCCGGTGATGTGGCTGAGTCCCGCCACCAGCTGACCGGGAAAAATACCTGGATAGCCCTGGCGCCGGCCGGTAACAAGATGGGCTATGTGGCCGGTTCAAATATGGCGGGCGGGGAAGCCGTCTTCCCGGGAGTTGTCGGCACCGCCATTACCAAGTATCAGGATATGGAAATCGGCCGTACCGGCTTGACACAACGGCAGGCTGAGGAGGCCGGTTATACGGTGAAAACTGCTGTTATTGAAACGGCTACCGGACCGGGCTACTATCCCGGACATGGAAAGATATGGCTCAAAGGTATTGCCGAACAGGACGGCAACCGTCTCCTCGGCCTTCAGGCTGTCGGCAAGGGTGTTTTGGCAAGGGTCGACACCTTTGCCCTGGCCCTGCAGAACGGCTGCAGCACCCGTGATCTGTTTTTCTCTGACCTGGCCTATGCGCCGCCCTTTGCCCCGGTCTGGGATCCCCTGGTTGTCCTGGCCAGGGTGCTGAAATTTTAACTTTTTTTGATTTTTTGACATAGCAGGCATGGTGTTTTCATGCCTTGCAGCAAGATTACTTGTGGACTATGCGGGGTAATCCCATTTTAGGAAGCGAAGAATTCTGTTTTGACTCATCCTGCCTGCGGCAGCTTTTCACGGCCTATTGCAGGTGAAGCAAAGGAGTCAGAGGGTTGTGGGGGATTTTAAAAAAGACACCTCCGGAAAGGGGTATTTCGCTCATCCTTGCCAGGGAACCATGGGGGTAATTCCGGCGCTTTGGCAGGGAAGATTGTTGTCCTCTTTGGACCAGGCGTATTTTTTGGTGATCAGTCCCAATTGTTTTTTCTGCAGGGCCGAAAGATTAATAAACTGCAGGCCGTATCTGTTTTGCGTCTCAACGGGGTCATCGCCGTTTTCCGGGCCTTCCTTGCCAAAAACAACCCGGGCCGAAAGCGAGCGCAGCAAAATCTGGTCATTGTCGGTGACAAGATCAAGCAGGATGAATTTATCGGTCAGCTTTTTCCTCTCGCCGACAGAGTAAAAACCGACTCCGCTTTTGCTTAAATCGGCTACTCTCGCAGGAGCGCCGCAGGCGTCCCCCTGGATAATCACGTAAAAAGTATCTTTGAGCTGGTAGCGGTTGTGATTGCGCTGTTCGGGCGGGCGATTGTGAGAAGCCATAAACGTTCCTCCTCCGGAATAGGTGATTATGCAATCTTGATATCGGGACTTGCTCTCTCTTGGTCTCAAGGTTGAAGTTATTGGGGAAAAATAAGGGATAGAAAAGGCTGGTACAACTCATAACTTAAACTTATAAAGAAATGGTAAGAAAATAACAAGGAATTTAATCCATCTTTTCGGTGGATCCGGAGATCGGTCGTGTTGCATACAGCTCACAACGTCTGGCCTCCAGGAGACAGCGCGCTTTGCGCATAAAATCGGCCGCGCAAAATATTTTTTTCCCCACCGCCCGGCTGAGGTTGTTCATCCAGTCCAGCCCTTGTTCATCCCGCAACAGGTGGTGGTCCACAATGAGCGTCTCCACGCCATCGGCCAGTCTGAAGGCGTTTTCCCAGGCCTGCTGCCTCTGCTTGCCGGTCAAGCTTTGCAGATAGAGCGGCGGTCCCGAGGTGAAGACGATGTCCGGCTGCCAGGCAAGGATTTTTTCGACCGGTTCACTGTCCAGCAATTGGATGTCGGAGGCGTGGACAAAGACCTTATCTTTCATGTCGATTCGGGTCATCATGACGGTACCGAATGTACTTCCTGCGGATCCGTGCGGCACCGGATCGGAAAAGCTGAGAAGAGCATCCGAGTATCCCGGTGCCGGTTTCATGTTCGGTCGGCACAAGTCCGATAGCTCAGCGGCGCGACGCTGCATACGGGGGGACAGTCCTGCCGGCGAGTGTGCCCGGACAGGGAGAGTACGAAAACGACGGGGAAGTTGCGCAAAGGAGAGCTGGTACGGGTTTGCCCGAAGCAGAGGAATATGATCGCCGTGAAAATGACTGAAAACAATATCGGTGGCTGTCTCCACTGCCGCAAGAATGCGTTGTCTGATTTTTCCGCCCCTCTCTATCTGGCAGGGATGGGGAAGCAGTCCATGCCGCATGTAGCCCAGGGCCACTCCGGGGTCGATCAGAATCTTGCGGCTTCCGGCTGACACAAGGCAGCACATGCCCCGCACGCCGAGGGATTCCGTTCCTATGATTTCAATGGACGGAGATGTTTTCATGGCAGCAAAAGATCAAGGTTACCTGAGACCGAGCAGCAGCACCGATTGATAAAAAAGAAAACCGGTGACCCAGGCAAGGGCAAGGCCGGAAACCAGGGCAAGCAGGGTTATCCGAACCGACCGGGATTCTGACCAGATGGCGGCAATGGTGGCGACGCAGGGTGTATAGAGCAGACAGAAGAGCATGAAGCTGACGCTTTGCAGCGGGCTGATATGGCTGGTCATTTGCAGCGTCAGATCAGTGCCCCCATAGATGACGGCCAGGCCGCCGACTACTATTTCCTTGGCAATAAAGCCGAAAATCAGGGCAACGGTTTCCTGCCAGTCAATGCCCAGCGGTTGAAAGACCGGGGCCAGCATTCGGCCTAACTGTCCGGCCCAGGTCGCTCCGGAACCGGCGGCGACATCCGGCGGCATGTGGGTGAGCAGCCAGACCGTCAGGACCCCGGCCACGATCAGGGTGGCGGCCCTGAAGAGAAAATCTTTCATTTCGTACCAGGTACGCAGGCCGATGCTGCGCAGGGTAGGCATCCGGTAGGGCGGCATTTCCATGATAAAGGGTTCCGGGTCGCCGCCGATGTGAAAGCTCTTAAGCAGAAGGCCCATGGCAAGCACTGCGGCAAAGCTGCAGATATAGAGCAGCAGGATGACCCAGGGCGCCGTTGTTGCAGAAAAAAACATGGCCGCAAGGAAGACGAACACCTGCAGGCGGGCGGTACAGAGGGTAAAGGGAATGAGCAACATGGTCAGAGTCCGTCCGTATGTGCTGGATAGGATGCGGGTTCCCATTATGGCGGGGACATTGCATCCATAGCCCAGGAGAAGAGAGATAAAGGCCTTGCCGTCCAGGCCGAGATGATGCATGATCCTGTCCATGAGAAAGGCGGCCCTTGCCATGTAGCCGCTGTCCTCAATGATGGACATAAAGAGAAAAAACAGCGCGATCAGCGGGAAAAATGAGATGACCACAGACATGCCCTGCCAGAGTCCGTCCAGGAGAAAGCTCTGCAGCAAAGTGGGCAAGGCAAGGTATACGGGCCAGGACGCCATCCTGGAACCGAGGGAATCAAAGCCGGCGGCCAGCAGGTTCTGCAGCGGACTTCCCAGGCCATAGATGCCCTGAAAAAGGATAAACATCAGCAGGAAAAAGATGGGCAGGCCGAAAAGGCGGTGCAGGAAAATATGGTCCAGCTTCTTGCTTAACCTGTCTTCAAGAACCGGCTGCTCCTTGAGAGTTTCCATGACCAGGCCCCGGGCGGCATTGAAACGACAGCCCGCGCAGACGATCGGAATGCTTGTCTTCAGAGAGGATTCTACCCGGTTGCGCCAATCCCGCACCAGTGCCGCAGTCTGGTTGTCCTTGATCCATGGCCGAGGATCATCCTCTTCGAGAAGGCGCATGGCCAGGAAGGTGGGATTTAATCTGGTGGTTATCCCGGATTGATTGATGGCCTCAGTTACCTGGGCAAAGGCCTTTTCCAGCAATGGCGGACAGGAGATGTGAGCAGTCCTTGTTTTTTCCGGATGCTGTATAACTCCGTAGAGAGATTTTTTCAGATCGGGTATCCCCTCACCGGTTTTTGCTGATATTCCAACGACCGGAACGCCGAGATGCTGGGCCAATACATGAAAGTCCGGCTCAATGCCCTGTTGTCTGGCCTCGTCCATCATGTTAACCGCTACGACCATAGGCAGGCCGCTGAGGGCAAGCTGGAGGGTGAGGCCCAGGCTTCGATACAGATTGCGGGCGTCAAGCAGGTTAAGGATGATCGTGGGCGGAGTTCGGAGAAAATAGTCGCGAACCACCCGTTCCTCTTCAGTGACAGGGGAAAGGGCATAAGCGCCCGGCAGGTCAATCAGCGTGATGGGAAATTCACCGAGGGTGAACGAGCCTTTTTTTTGCTCCACCGAGACTCCCGGCCAGTTGCCGGTGGTCTGGCTGGAGCCGGTCAGGCGATTGAAGAGTGTGGTCTTGCCGGAATTGGGGATGGCGGCCAGGGCAACGGTGACAGGTTCAGCTTTCAGATTGTTCATCGTCGATTACCTCGACAATAATTTTTTCAGCCTCGCCTCGGCCAAGGTTGATTTCAGTATTCCGGTCGACAAGGCGTATCGGGAAGGGCCGGGCCTGGGAATTTTGTATCAGTATGCGAGTACCCTCTTCAATGCCTTTTTCCTGTATACGCCGGCGAAAGGTCTTGCCGCCCAGCAGCATCCGGACTTTATATGGCCGATCGACGGCAATCAGCCCGGAGTCGAGCGGTATGGCCACCGGCTCACAGTCCATGGCCGTTACCTCCTCCCGGCGCAGGGCAACGTTCTGTCCCTGGTCGGCGGCAGCTTCTATGGTTCCGCCGAGGGGGGCCACCCGGATTATATGCAGATGGGTGCCCGGCAGAATGCCCATCTGCGCCAGCCGCCTGGCGGTTTTTTCATCCGAGCCGAGAGAGTGGATAATGCATTCGCTCCCGGGCTGCAGGGCGGAGACCGGTATATGTTGTCCTGTTGTCATGAGAGCAATTTATTCTTGATCCTCAAACTGTTCGATCAGGGCGATGAAGGTATCTTCCATGGTCGGGTGGGGCATAGTTTTGGTGGCCGCGTCTTTTTTCAACTGTTCCGGATCTCCGGCCGCCAGCACCTGCCCCCGGGCCATGATGACCAGCCGGTCGCAGTATTCCGCCTCTTCCATGAAATGGGTGGTCACCAGCACCGTAACTCCGGCCTCGGCAAGAGCATTGATCCTGTGCCAGAACTCCCGCCTGGCCAGCGGATCGACTCCGGAGGTCGGTTCGTCAAGAAAAAGAATCTCCGGGGTATGCATCAGGGCCGCCGCCATGGCCAGGCGTTGTTTATAGCCAAGGGGCAGCTCGCCGCTGACATTGTCGCCCAGGGATTGAAGCTCAAAGGCCTCCAGGGCCCAGCCGATTCGTTCTTTTTGTATTTTTCCGGACAATCCGTAGGCGCTCGAGAAAAACTTCAGGTTCTGCCGGACGGTCAATCCCGCATACATGGAAAATTTCTGCGCCATGTAACCAATCCTGCCCCGGGCCTCGGCCCGGGCAATCCGCAGGTCCAGACCGGCTACCTGCAGAGTGCCTCCGGAGGCCGGCAGCAGGCCGCAAAGCATGCGGAAGGTGGTTGATTTGCCGGCGCCGTTGGCCCCAAGCAGACCAAAGATTTCGCCTTTTCCGACCGAAAAAGACAGGTCTCTGACCGCATAGAAATCACCAAATTTACGTTGGAGATCATGGACAACAATGACCTCTTCGTCACGGTTTTCCGTGATCTGTCCAGGCAGGATCAGGGGACAGCTCTCGGTGTCGTCATCCTCCCTGCATTTGTTAAGCAGTGAGATAAATGCATCTTCAAAGCGGGGCTCTACTGCCTTGATCCGCACCTGTTCAAGATCCGTGGAAAATGCCCTTGCAAGTTCTTCCGCCTTTTCCGGTTTGCGGGTGACCAGCCGTACCTGGTCGCCGAGGATAAGGGCATCGGTGACCTTCTTGCTCAGGCTCAGTCGTTCCTGCAGGGCACGTCGATTGCGCTGGCTGCCCTGTGCCTCAAAGGCATATCCGGCCATCTTTCTGCTGAACGTATCCGGTGGATCCTGACCAAGTATTTTTCCTTCATGGAGAAGGACCACCTCATCGCATCGTTCGGCCTCATCGAGATAGGCGGTGGAGAGCAGGACGGTCATGCCCTCATTTTTCACCTGGTGGTAGACGATATTCCATAACTCGCGCCGGGATACAGGGTCAACACCTACGGTGGGTTCATCAAGGAGGAGAAATCGGGGTGGCCGGATCAGGGTGCAGGCCAGGCCGAGTTTTTGTTTCATACCTCCTGACAGTCGTCCGGCAAGGCGACCGGTAAAGGATGCCATGCCGGTCATCTCCATCAGTTGCGCATAGCGGACAGGCCTCTTGTCGTCCGCAACACCCTGCAGGTCGCTGTAGAGGTCCAGGTTTTCCTGGACGGTCAGATCTTCATAAAGGCCGAACCGCTGCGGCATATAGCCGATCATTCCCTGGACGGTCAGTGATTCATGGGTGGCGTCATGGCCGAGCACGGAGAGAGAACCGCTGTCAGGTACCAGCAGACCCGAGGCAAGACGCATAAGCGTGGTCTTGCCCGCGCCGTCCGCGCCGATCAGGCCGGTGACGATTCCCTGTTTGATGGAAAAAGATAGGTTTTCAAGGGCGGTGATCGTTCGCTTGCCGACTTGGAAATGGATACTGATTTCCCGGACCTGCAACGGCAGATCGGTTGTACTTGCAGGTTGTTGCGGCGGCAAGGGGAGGCCGTTAGCTGTCCGGGCAGACATTCTGTCGGGATATCGGGCCCTTGGTTTTTTTTTGGAGAAGATCTATCTGCACGGTTGCCGGCATGCCGAGGCGGAGTTCATCTGCGGGATTACAGACAAAGATGCGGGCCTGATAGACCAGTCGGGTACGCAGGGCCGCGGTTTCAACATTTTTCGGAGTAAACTCGGCAGTGGGAGAGATATAGCCGATCCAGCCCCGGTAGATTTTGTCCGGATAGGAGTCCGTGCTCACGTCGGCCTGCATGCCGGGAACAATTTTGCCAAGATCGGTCTCCGGGACATAGACCCGTATCCAGAGAGGATTAGTCCGGGCCAGAGTAAGGACCGGTGTATTGGGGAAGGCCATGTCACCCGGTTCCATGATCCGGTCCCTGATGACCCCAGTGACAGGAGCATGGAGCTTGGTATCCGCCAGCTCTTTTTCCGCCCTGATCACAACGGACTTGACCGCCTGTTCTTTGGCGACAGCGGCGGCAATATCTTCCTCGCGCGGTCCGATGCGAATAAGTTCCAGGGCCTGGCGGGCGGCTTCAAGGCCCTCTTTTGCCGCTTGATAGGCTGTGGCGGCATCGTCGACCTTCTGCTGGGAAGTGGCCTGTTTTTTGACCAGCCTCTGCAGCCTGTGCAGGGTGATTCCGGCATCCTTAAACCGGGCCTTCCAGGCCCGAACGTCGGCTCCTGCTCTGGCGATTTCCTGGGGCCGGGACCCGGCCTTCATCCGTTTGACGACCTGTTGCTGCGCGGCGAGATCGGCCCTGGCCTTATTGAGATTTGCCGTGTACCGCACCGCATCGATTTCCGCCAGCAGGTCCCCTTTCTTGACCCTGTCGCCTTCCTGTA
Source organism: Desulfobulbaceae bacterium (assembly GCA_024763055.1). Taxonomy (GTDB): domain Bacteria; phylum Desulfobacterota; class Desulfobulbia; order Desulfobulbales; family Desulfobulbaceae; genus DRLX01. Next base: position 8,282 of record JANTGH010000046.1, on the reverse strand, counting down.
CGTAGAGTTTTTCGAGACGCCCGTTTTCCTGAAAGGCTAACTGCACCTGACGGATATCAACATTTCCATAGAGCAGGAGTAGGTTTTTCGGGACCTGTTCTTTTATTTTGTAGGAATAAAAACCCCCGCCGGCCAGCGCTGTAAGCAACAGAAGGATAATTATTTTTTTAAAATTTGTTTTCATTGCATCTACGGTTTCCCGGGACGGATTTTTTCCGCCCTCTACCGATGTACAGAGGCGGCGGATGATTTCTCTCTGTCTCTGAATAATACACAGACGTACCCCGGTCAAGGTGGAATAACCAGCTTGTTTTGCTCAGATCACCGAAAACGCCGTGAATGCAGGTAGCGAACGAAGTGAGACCTTTGAGGAACAGCTCCAAAAAGAACGCAGACATACTGAAGTATTTCAAGGATTCTTTTTGGAGCTGTGACAAAGCAGGCTTGGTGTTTTCATTTCCTCTGTTTTTTTGGTGAGATCGGTACTGGTCCGGTATCCGTACGGGAAATTTTCTTTTTAAAGAGGAGAGTTACAAAAACGACAAAAAGGTACATGCTTCCTATTCCAAGCAGTTTATGCGGGGAATGTTGATAGAGATAGAAGATAAGGGTGCTGATGGTAACACTCAATAAAACGCTGCCGAGGATGACCAGCGAGAGGTTTGAGTCTGTTCTGGTGTGTAGTTTTACATTGGCAAGCGAAACGCCGAGGGAGACCAGGAGAAAGGTCATGCTGGAGAAAGCTGCTATAAGTTCCAGCCCGCCAAAATAGGTCAGAAAAACGGTGAGTGTCGCCATGGTGACGACAGCTATCCAGGGGACGGCTTCTTTGTTGCGAAATGAGAAGGCCTTGGGCATGTCTTTTTCTGTTGCCATTTGCGCCATCATTCTGGAGGCTCCGAGCATGGTGGCATTAATAGCGGATGCAGTGGCCAGTAGAGCCGCTATGGAGACAAGGATACGGCCGCCGTTGCCCAGGCTCGGCTCCGCTGCAATCGCCAGGGCATATTCCCTGGCGGCAATAAGCTGACTCTCCGGCAGAGAGCCTACGGCAACAAGGCTTAAAGAGATATAGATAAGAGTGACGATGGCTATTGCGCCATAGATTGCCCGGGGAAGATTTTTTGAAGGTTTAAATGTCTCACAGACGGTATTGGTGATGAGCTGGAACCCCTCATAGGCGACAAAAATAAGGGCTGCGGCCATGAACACGGAGGGAAGACCCCGGTCCAACAGAGGAGAAAGCTCTGCCGATTGAATTCCTCTGGCTCCGGCAATGGCCAGGAGGCCCAGCAGCATGATTTTACTGTAGACGATAATATCTTCGGTCCTGCCGGAACCCTTTGCCCCATAAAGATTGATGATCATGAAAACCAGGATGATTCCGACGGAGAGAAGTTGCCGCAGGGCTTTCGACTCGGCGTGGCCCAGGAGTTCTGAGCCGTAGGCGCCAAAGGTAAAGGCATACAGTGCCATTGTGCCGATATAGCCGAGTATGACTGTCCAGCCGGTAATGGAGGCAATAAAGGGATGGGTGGGAAAGGCTTTTTCCAGATAGGTGAAGCTGGCCCCGTCATCACGATAGGCAAGGGCCAGCTTGATATAGGAATAACCCGCCACCAAGGCAAGGATGCCGCCAAGGGCAAAGGCTATCGGGGTACTGTTGCCGGTGATGGTCACTGCCAGCCCCATGACGGAAAAGATGCCGCCGCCGATCATAGCGCCTATGCCGATGGCAAGGAGCTCTTTGAGGCCCAGCAGCTTTTCTGCCGGGGGCTGTCTGCTTTTCATGAAATTCGGGCTATTTTTCTTTTCCCTCAACCCCGGCGATAACCTCCTTGACTTCCTCGCCGCTGATGACCTCTTTTTCCTCAAGGCGCGCGGCCAGAGCATCAAGTGCTTTACGTTTCTCCGTCAGGATGGTGGTCGCAATACGATGCTGGTCTTCCACTATCTGCCGTGTTTCCTCATCAATCATCTGTGCCGTGGCTTCACTGAAATTACGCTCCTCCTGCCCCTGGATGCCTAAATACTGCAGTTCCTGGTGTTTGCCGTAGGTGAGCGGCCCTAACTTTTTGCTCATGCCTAACCGGGTAATCATCGAGCGGGCGATTTCCGAAGCCCGCTCAAGATCGTTGGAGGCGCCGTTTGATATATCGCCGAAGATAATTTCCTCGGCCACCCGGCCGCCAAGAAGAATGGCGATCTGATCTTTCAGTTCAGCCTCGGTGGAGAGAAATTTTTCCTCCACCGGCAGCTGCATGGTGTAGCCCAGGGCGGCAATCCCTCGGGGTATGATGGAAACCTTGTGCACCGGTTCTCCGGTGGGCACGGTTTCCGCAACCAGGGTATGGCCGGATTCATGAAAGGCGACCCGGTGTTTTTCTTCCGGGTTCAATGCCCGGTGTTTTTTCTCCGGCCCGGCAATGACCCGGTCAATGGCGGCCTCAAAGTCTTTCATGGTGACGGCCTTGCCTTTGCGGCGCAGGGCCTGAATGGCGGCCTCGTTACAGATATTTTCGAGATCGGCGCCGACAAAGCCGGGCGTGCGCTGGGCCACCACCTTCAGGTCGATGTCATCGGCTAATTCCAGCTTTTTGGAGTGCAGCTTGAGGATGGCCTCCCGATCTCTGAGGTCGGGTTTGTCGACCAGAACCTGACGATCAAAACGTCCGGCCCGCATCAGGGCCTTGTCAAGAATTTCCGGCCGGTTGGTTGCCGCCATGACAACGACGCCCGTGGAAGGATCAAACCCATCCATTTCAGTGAGGATCTGGTTTAAGGTCTGTTCCCGCTCATCATGGCCGCCCATGGCCGGACCGATGCCGCGTGCCCGACCGATGGCATCCAGCTCGTCGATAAAAATGATGCAGGGAGCCTTCTTGCGGGCCTGCTCGAAGAGTTCCCGTACCCGGGCCGCGCCGACGCCGACAAACATTTCAATGAATTCGGAACCGCTGATGGAAAAAAACGGCACATCGGATTCACCGGCGACTGCGCGGGCCAGCAGCGTCTTACCGGTGCCTGGAGGGCCAACCATCAACACTCCTTTGGGCATCCGGCCGCCCAGTTTCTGAATCTGCGTCGGATTTTTCAGGAAATCAACACTTTCTTTGAGTTCCTGTTTGGCCTCTTCAGCCCCGGCGACATCATCAAAGGTGACTTTGGGCTGGTTGTTGGGATGAATATGTATTTTGTTGCCGATGTTGAGCACCCCCTGGCCCATGGAGCCCATTCGCCGGGCCATCCAGCCCCAGAACAAAAAGAGCAGGCCAAAGGGAAGGACCCAGTTGACCAGGAATTTTCCCAGCCAGTTGGAATTCTGGCGCACGGTATACTTGACGCCCTGTTTTTCCAGGGTCATGGCCAGATCATTATTCCACATCATCGGCACGGTGATAAAGCGCCGCGGTTGATTGGTCTTTTCATCTTTGAGGGTCAATGTGCCGGTGATGATGCGGTCGGTGACCACGGCCTCGGCCACTTCGTGCTTTTGGACATAGGACAGAAACTCACTGTAAGGGATTTCCTGCTGTCGGGCCTGCTGGTAGCTCTGGTAAAATTGAAAAGAAACCAGGATGAAAATCAGATAGAGCCAGAAAGTGAAATTCGGGTTCTGCCAGAATTTTTCATTGGTGGTCTTGTTGATTTCTATATCCGGCTTCTTGCCGTTGCCAAGCGTAAAGTTTGTTTTCTTCATGAATCATCCCCGGGTGGGTGCTGTTGACCGTTTTTACGGAATGTCTTTTCAATGTTATGGATTAGAATAATAATCAGGAAAAATAAAACCGCAAGGCCGATAAGCCGCCATGTTGCGGACGGACCGGAGATGGTTTCCATGCCGCTGGCTTTCTTGGTGATTCCTGCAGCAGTATAGCCGAAGTATAAAATTGTTAGATCAAGAGGAACGGCGCCGATACAGCTTATCAGAAATGAGCCCGGTGAGATGCCGGCAGCTCCCATGGCTTCGCAGATGGGAACCGCAGGCAGGGGGAGAAGACGAAGGGCGATAAGCATCGGCGCTTTGCCATGCCGGGCTTTATTAATCATCCGCGCGAGTTTCGGCCTGCGGGAGAGAAACTTTTTGACGTGGCGAAAGAAGAAAAAATGCCCCAACAGGTAGGCTGAGAGGGAGTTGAGGAACGCTCCCGGCAGAACAAGGAGAGCGCCCCGACTAAGGCCAAACAGGGTGCCGGCGGCAAAAATGAGTACGGTCTGGGTGATCCCGATCAGGGGGAGTACGGCAAGGCAGATGAAAAAAATAATCATCCCTGTCGGTCCGAGGCTGTTAATCCACTGTTCAAAAGCAGGTACTCTGCCTCGGACAATGACGCCTATGATGAAAAAGAGCAACAGAATGAGCAATCCGCCGCCCAGCCGATGAAAGAATGGCCGATCTTTAAAAGAGTCCGCTAATTCAAGGCTTGGATTATTTTTCCCCATGCTTTTGAACTGTCCCCGGGAGAGGTGGTTTCATGGACGACTATTTGTCGGTGTCGGCAGGCACAGGCGCTATCCTGTTCAACGCCGGGACAAGAGCCTGGACTTTATAAATTCCACTTATCAATGTACCCTGCCGAGTGGTGAACAACAATTGAAAAACGCCGGGAGAGAGAAAGGCGGTTATTTTTTATCGGTGTGGTAAAATGAACTTTATGTATACTTCTTCCCTTTGGTGGACGAAAAATTATGGCACATCAACTTATTGAGATCATTCTGCCCGAAGGAAGGGCCGAAGATATACCGGAACTCCTTCATGACGTTATTATAATCGGTTTTTGGCGGGACCAGCTGGAGGATCATCGTGCCCGGATTCATCTGTTGGTGGAAACCGGCAGGGTTGAGACTGTTCTTGATGCCCTGGAAACCTATCTTCAGCCCCTGCCGGATGCCAGGGCAATTCTTCTGCCGGTGGAAGCCGTCATACCCCAGCCGGAAAACGGGAAACCTGAGGGGGAAGAACAGGATGAAGAAGAAGTTGAACAGGAGAAAAAAGCGGCCCGTATCAGTCATCAGGAACTCTACAACGATGTGGCCACCGGTGTTTCCCTGTCCACAAATTATCTCGTCATGGTTGTGCTTTCGGCAATTATTGCGGCCATTGGCCTGGTCCGCAATGATATGGCCATCATTATCGGCGCCATGGTTCTTGCTCCGCTTCTGCTGCCCAATGTTGCCTTTGCCCTCGCCAATACCCTTGGTGACACCGAGCTTGGCTGGAATGCCGTCAAAACGGCCATAGTCGGTCTAAGTTTGGCCATTTTGATCGGAACAGGCATAGGGTTGTTTGTTTCCATTGATCCATCCATTGCCGCCATTGATGCCCGCACCCGGCTGGGCTGGTCTGATCTGCTGCTGGCACTGGCCTCCGGCAGCGCCGGGGTGCTGGCCCTGACCGGTGGCGGCAGATTTTCTCTTGTCGGTGTCATGGTTGCGGTGGCCTTGATGCCGCCTCTTGTTACCGGTGGACTGATGTTCGGTGCGGGTTTCTACCAAAAGGGGTTCGGAGCTTTGAATCTGGCGCTTGCCAATATTATCTGTGTCAATCTTGCCGGTGTCGTCACCTTTCATCTGCAGGGTATCAGTCCTACTACCTGGTGGGAGAAAAATAAGGCCCGCAGGGCAAGCCGCAGGGCAACCGTTCTTTTGTCATTGTTGTTTGCCCTGCTTGGGGGGCTTCTTTTTTTCGCTAACCAGGGCATTCTGACGGTAGCCCGGTAAGCGTATGCCTAATTTTCAGGGAAAAAGCAGGGAGGAAGTCAGGAAATGGCAGAGAGCCGGTTTTATTAACCGGCTCTCTGCTCGTCATGCCTCTAAAAAGTATGGCAGGCCAAGCATTTTACCTCTTTTTTGACATGCTTTTCGTGACTTTTTGGGCCTTCCCAGGATTTCCTGTCATGGCACTGGCTGCAAAGCTGACTTTCCGCTTTAACCAAGCCCGTGGGCTCGCCGGTATGACAGCTTATGCATGCCATGCCAAAGCCGGCATGTTTCGTATGGGTCTGTTCCCAGGAGAAACTTTTTGATCCATGGCAGAGAGTACAGGATTCCACCCTGGCCGGTACCTTATGGTATCCAAGACGGGTGAACGGAACCATACCGGTTCCGTCCGGTGTCCGGCCGGAAAAATCATGACATTCGGTACAGGAGGGTGCACTTTCTTTGGGCTCCACGCCATGGGTAATCAACATTTCGGTATCGGCATCAACAATGGAATAATTCCCACTTAGACCCTGCTCTTCCATGCCCTTTTGCACGGCGAGATCAAAGTCACCGGTCATGAACATCCACATAATTGAAGGGGGAACTATTGTACCGCTTTCATGCAGAGGCATGGTGGAAAAATGTCGCTTGATAGGAACAATCTTGGAATTGCCGTCAAAAGCGTTGCCGTTTGCTGTTGCCATATGGTAGATGCCCTGGCTGTCCGGGCTGATGGTTTCGCCGATATTATAGACAGAGGAGGTGCCGTCAAACCAGACATACTCGGGTTTGACGAAACTCTCCTTGACCTCTTCGCCGACAAAACCGCCCTGCCCGGAACAAAAAGCGGGATTCCAGTGCGGTATGCTCCAGTCACGAGACATTTCCGTTGCCCCGCCCTTGCCGAAAGTTCGAATGTGACAGACCTGACAGCTCACCTGTCCCTGTGCATGCCGATTCAGGACTTTGTCGCTGTGAGGAGACGACGTATGGCAGGCCTGGCAGGTCGGTGCCTGTGCCTCGGTCACCCGTAAATCAATGCCGCGGCCTCCTACTTTGTGGCCCCCCTGGGTGCTGTGACAGGCCGTGCAGGACAAATCGGCGCCATTTGGCGACATGTGTACATCTTCATCCACCGTCGGATCGGCAGTGCTTAGCCCCATATCTCCTCGTTTTGTCCAGTCCGCTCCACCGGCCTTGGCATGGCAGCGAAGACAGGACTTTCTGGTCGGCGGATGTACTGTTCGGGCCAGGTCAACCATGGTGGTGCCGGCGGGCATTTTGTCAAAATCCGGCACACTGGTATAGTTGCCCCGGCTGTCAACCTTGCCGAAGACATAGGTCTTTGTTTCACCAAGAACATTGGTAACAGTTGCCGCGTTATTCGGATCCGTGACAAACTTTCTTTGGTAGGTGTCATTATGACACATCAGGCAGTCGACATCGTTGATATTCGGGGGATGAGGGGCATTGCCGTCAGCCCGGACATGACAGCTGAAACAGGCCCCCTTGGAGGACATGGCATAGGTGCAGAAAGTGTTGATGCCCTTTACGGCCTTGCCGAGATGTTTGCCGTTACTGTTGGTCAGGTCCGGGGTGGGGCCGCTCCACTGCATATGGAGACTGTTCAGCATTTCTTCGGCTTCCACCTGGTGACAGGCAATGCAGGTTGCCGGTCCGTTATAGGACTGGATGGACTGGTGAGCGCTTGAACCATTGCCCCCGCCCCCTCCACCGTTTCCACTGCCCGGGCCGACAGTGAAGGTGCTTGTGCCAATCTCGTTGTGTTTGCCGTCATTTAGGTTGCATGTGTACTTCCAGGAACCATCTGCCCCCTGGGCGGGAATGATATAGGCATAGGTGGCGCTTAAGCCGTTTCGATCCATTGCGGTTGTATCAACGGTTATGTTATCTTGAGAATCTGTAATGGTAATTTCCGCCTTCTGCAGGGAATCTTGCCGATGGCCGGTTCCTTTGCAGGTTATCAACATGGTTTGACCCTGCGAAACGGGATTGGGCGCGGCAGTCATAATCATGCCGCTATTGCCGGTGGAGAGAGCCTGAGAGGCAATCATCACCGACGTTGCGAGTACGATATTCATAGTAAAAACCCCTTATATGAGTTAGTTGGGCACACCTTGTGGTACCTTGTTTCAGACGAGTTAAATTTTAGCAATTTTCGTGCCAATCTGTCGGGTCAAATTATATGATTTGTTTCCGCCGCAATGGTTCTCAGGGATTCTGTTTAGAGAAGCAGAGAAGATGTGTCGATGCAGGCGAAGAGGTTACTGTCTGGTGTTGAGCGGCGAGAGAAGATAGATAAATAGGTAGAAAAAATAATCAGACCTAAATCCTGCAGTCGTCATGCGGTCAAGCCGCATCACTGTTCGTGCACCGAGAACATTGAGACGGGTGCAGATACAAGGAGGCAGGTAAACGAGCCCGAAGTCTTCACTACGTTCCGCTTATCTGCGAGACTCCGAGGGAATTTCGGCACAGGTGTACTGTTGGTACATCGAGCACGAAATTCGTGAAGCCGACACAGTAGATGTGCCTGTATCGACGTTCGAATGCCGGAT
>JANTGH010000045.1 GCA_024763055.1 Desulfobulbaceae bacterium | reverse complement strand
TCCGCATCTTTGGCAACACCAATTTTCATATTTCATTGCATCTCCATGAAAAAATACAGACCAAGGTAAAGGGGTCGGACCACGTCAACTCGTTGTTTTCTTGTTAAAGTACATATGGAAACACCCATTTTTTGTTCTAAGAAGTCCCTTTTTTATCCCAAAAAGATGCTTCTAAGGAATTATAGGCCACGGAAACAAAAACAAGAACAAAATTGATTTATGCCGAGAGCGCACAGACACTACATACCGGGATGTGTTTGGCACATCACCCACAGGTGCCACAAGCAGGAGTTCTTGCTCCGTTTTGAAAAGGACAGGAAACGATGGCGTCACTGGCTTTTTGAAGCGAAAAAACGATACGGTCTATGTGTCCTCAACTATATCGTGACCTCTAATCATGTTCACCTTCTGGTTGTCGATACTGCAAAGGACGTTATTGCAAGGAGTCTGCAGTTGGTTGCTGGTAGAACCGCCCAGGAATTTAATCTGCGCAAGAAGAGAAAAGGAGCTTTCTGGGAAGACAGGTATCATGCCACTGCGGTGGAGACAGATGACCATTTGGCGAAATGTATTGTCTATATCGATCTCAACATGGTGCGGGCGGGAGTGGTGAGACATCCATCCGAATACAGATCAAGCGGGTTCAATGAAATCCAAAATCCACCCAGACGATATGCAGTGATTGACAGGAAGGCTCTGCTGAATTTTTTAGCCATAGGCAATCAAGAGCGTCTCCGGCAGGAGCATAGGCACTGGGTAGATACAGAGCTACAGGCAGACGTAAAGAAAAGAAGAAGTCTTTGGACCGAATCAATTGCAATCGGCAGCGAGGGATTTGTAGAGAAAATACAGCAGCAACTTGGATTACGAGCCAGGGGACGCTCGGTTTTGTCAGAAAAGGAAGGGCTTGCGTTGAAAGAGGCCTCGGCCCCTTACAGTACACTTTTTGAGAGTGAAAAGAATACTGTAAGGTCGGATAATAGCTATTTTATTAACATAAATGATGGCAATTCAGAATGATAGCTTGGTCCGACCCCGTCCCAACAGACCGTCCCAAACGTCCCAAACGTCCGGTGTAAATATAACACATGCCTCGTCGTGTACGAATCATAGTTCCTGGAATTCCACCTTATTTTCTATTTTCCATTAAACAAACCGGGGCATTATAATGGAAAGAAAAAACAATTCTACGCCACGTCACCGTCTCCTCGATTTGCTCCCTGTCTGCGGCAAGTCGTGTCATCGCAGGATCATCTATGTGCTGTGGGCATTCCTGTTTATTCTTCCCTTCCAGCAATATTATTCTTTTCAATTCGAATTCACCCGTTGGGATCTGCTTCTCTTTACCGGTGTGATGACGTTTATCCTTGGGCTCAACCTGACCGCCAATCTGCACCGTCGATTTAAACTCACCCTGAACAGGTTAATACTTAGAGGCGTTATCAAGGTAAGCCCTGAGAAAAAGCGTCTCCTGTTTGAGCACCTGGAGCAGCATGCTCAAGACTGGGCCCGGATCGGCGGTCTGGTCGTGAGCTTCATGATCCTTGGCGCTTTTGGTGTTGTACTGCTGCATGCTTTCTTTTGGCAGCGGGCGCTCTTGGGAATTGCCGAAAGTATCGGCGGCTACATTGCCGGTACGTATCTTGGACGGATGGTCAGTTACGGTCTGCTCGGTCGGCAGCTAACAAAAGAATCGATTGAGATCAAGACGCAGCCCTCACACGTTGACGGAGTCGCCGGCCTCAAGCCGGTGGGGGATTTTTTTTTCTATCAGGCAACGATTTTGGCGATTCCAGCGCTATTTCTTGGGATCTGGTGGCTTTTATTTCCAATATGGCCACGAGATTATTCCTCTTGGCAGAATGCCTACCTGGTGCTCTTGAGTGGAGCCCTCTGTATTGAAATTTTAGGTTTTCTTGTGCCCATCTGGTTCTTTCACCGCGTCATGGTCAATGAAAAAACACAATGGTTGAAAAAAGCGGACAAACTGAGCTGCAAGCTCTATGAGATACAACCGGCCTCGGATTCCGACCGCCCGTGGGAGACTCAAAAAGTGTCTCATGAACAAGCTGAAATGATGAGAGAGTACTACTGGTCGATTGAGAATATGACGACCTGGCCGGTCGACATTACGACAAGAGGCCGGTTCCGGCTCCACAATGTACTGTTGTTCATTCCGCTTCTTGGTGATATCGTTAAACGAAGTTTTGACTGGAAACACATCCTGTCTCTTTTGAAACAGCTTGGCTGATAGAACACTGCACCTTGGTGTTTATATCATCTGCCGCGTTGTTCACCAATTAGAGTTTCAGCTTGCCGTTGTCCGGCTCCAGGCTTGCGATATAAAAACTATTCGTCATATTTTCTGTATTTAGGGCTTGTATGGGTATGTGGATATGGTCAAGCTTTCCCTGGAACGTCCAGCAAGATGGAAAATACTGTTTACGACAAAACTTTAATTTTCCCCTGATTTCAAAAGGTATCGGCAGCGACAACGCTTACGAGTATCATGGGCCGGCTTGATTATTTATGCGTTCTTTTCAGGCAGACAACCGGTTGTCGCACTCGGGATCATTGCCGAAATTTCTTTCCTGGACCATGGCCATATGGTATCTTTATTCGACCTGATACGAACTTCAAAAAATGATATATTTTCCTAAGGGCCTGCCGGCATAGCATGGCGACCTGTGACGGAACAGGTAGTGCGCCCGGAAAATCCCACCTCCCCTCTATTCAACACGATGTGTTATATTTTATCCCAAGGAGTTACCTATGAGCGCTGAGAAAAAGATCACCGGCAGGCAGCGGCAACGGATAAACAAGCTGAAAAGGGCCTTTGCCTATAATCTTTTTTACAGGCAGGGAGCCACGATCAGGACCGCAAGCTTAAATGATTATTACCTTGCCGTCTCCTCGACTATCCGGGACCGGATGCAGCATCTCTTTGTCAACTCGGTGGAGGCCCTGCTTGAGAAGGAATCAAAGATCGTCGGCTATTTGTCGGCGGAATTTCTCATGGGACCGCATCTGCATAACAACCTGATCAATCTTGCTCTTTACGATGATGTTGCCACGGCTGCAAAGGAAAGCGGTCTGGATTTAAAGAAAATCATTGACCACGAAGAGGAACCGGGCCTTGGCAACGGCGGTCTGGGCCGATTGGCCGCCTGTTACCTTGATTCCCTTGCCTCTCTGCAGATTCCGGCCATCGGCTATGGCATCCGCTATGAATACGGCATGTTTGATCAGGAGATTGAAAACGGCTGGCAAAAGGAAATCAGTGATCGCTGGCTTCATCCCGGTAATCCCTGGGAGATAAAAAAGCCGGACCAGGCCTGTGATGTCGGTTTTGGGGGCCACAGCGAGGTGTACCATGATGAAGAGGGCAACCGGAGGATGCGCTGGATCCCGGCCCGCGTCGTTACCGGTATTCCCTATGATACCCCGGTTCCCGGCTATAAGGTCAACAATGTCAACCTGCTGCGGTTGTGGAGCGCCGAGGCCCACAGTTCCTTTGATTTTGCAGATTTTAATATCGGTGATTATTACGGAGCCGTTGAGGAGAAAATCAAGGCTGAAACCATTACCAAGGTGCTGTATCCCAATGATGAACAGTTCCGGGGCAAGCAGCTGCGGCTGGAACAGCAATACTTTTTTGTCTCCTGTTCTCTGCAGGATATGATCCGTATCCATCTGTTCAATAATGATACCCTTGATGATTTTTATGAGGATTTTGCCATTCAGCTCAACGACACCCATCCTTCCGTTGCCGTGCCGGAACTGATGCGGCTTTTGATGGATGTGCATGGCTACAGCTGGGAACGGGCCTGGGATATAACCCGCAAGACCCTGTGCTATACCAATCATACCCTGCTGCCCGAGGCCATGGAAAAATGGCGGCTTGATCTGTTTGCCGGTCTGTTGCCACGGCATCTCGAAATTATTTTTGAGATCAACAGGTGTTTTCTTGACAAGGTGCGGCTCAAGTATCCCGGTGATCTCGCCCGTATCAGCCGTATGTCCATTATTGATGAATCCGGCCCGAGGTATGTGCGGATGGCCAATTTAGCCTGTATAGGTTCCAAGGCCATTAACGGTGTGGCCGGCATGCATACCGAACTGTTGCGCAAACATACCCTGGCTGATTTTAATGACATCTATCCGGGTAAGATCCGCAATGTCACCAATGGCGTAACTCCGAGACGCTGGATCGCGGTGAGCAACCCCCGCCTGACCAGTCTGCTCAACGAATCCATCGGTAAAAGATGGATCACCGATCTTTACAGTTTGAAAAAACTGGAAAAATTGGTTGATGATTCCGGATTCAGGCAGGCATGGCGCAAGGTCAAGGAGAAGAACAAGCGGGATGTTGCCGCCATGGCATTACGTGCTGAAGATCTGCTGATCGACCCGCAGGCCATGTTTGATGTCCAGGTCAAAAGAATTCATGAATATAAACGGCAGCACCTTAATGTGCTGCATATCATCACATTATATAATCGCATCAAGACGGATCCGAACATTGAGATCACGCCCCGCATCTTTGTCTTTGGTGGTAAGGCCGCGCCCGGTTATTTCATGGCCAAGCGGATCATCAAACTGATTAATTCGGTGGCCGAGGTGGTCAACAGCGACCCGGACGTTCGGGACCGGCTCAAGGTCTTTTTTGTCCCTAACTATAATGTCAAGATCGGCCATATTGTTTATCCGATGACTGATCTTTCCGAGCAGATTTCCCAGGCGGGTATGGAGGCATCCGGCACCGGGAATATGAAATTTTCCATGAACGGGGCGCTTACCATCGGCACCCTGGACGGGGCCAACGTGGAAATTCGGGAAGAGGTGGGCGCGGATAATTTTTTCCTCTTTGGCCTGAATGTAGAGGAGGTCATGGCCCTGCGGGCCGACGGCTATTCGCCCATGGATTATTACCGGAATAACGAGGAACTGAAAGGGGTGATTGATCTTATTGCCTCCGGCCATTTCTCCCATGGCGATCGGGAGTTGTTCCGGCCCATTGTCGACTCTCTGCTTTATGATGATCAGTACACGCTTTTTGCCGATTATCAGGACTATATCGACACCCAGCAACGTGTCGGCGAGGTGTTTGCCGACGAAGAGCGCTGGACCAGGATGTCTATTCTTAACGTGGCCCGGATGGGAAAGTTTTCTTCGGATCGTTCGATCAGCGATTACAACAGAAAGATATGGGACGTGAAGCCCTTTCCCGTTCAACTGAAATGGCAGCGCATACCCGAAGACGGCGTTCTGTTTAAATCCCGGAAATCCAAAGTGAGGAAGAAATAATGGCCAGAGAAAAGCAGGCCTGTGATTTTACCATTTTTGGTGTTCTTGGTGATTTATCAAGACGCAAGTTGCTTCCCTCCCTGTATCAGCTTGACCGGGCCGGTCTGCTGCATGAGGACACCCGCATTATAGGGGTTGCCCGTCATGAAATAGATCAGGATGAATTTGTCGCCGGGGTGAAAAAAAGCCTGAAAACATTTATCAGGGAACCCCTTGATGAAGAGGTGGTCCGGAGGCTTACGGCACGTCTTTGTTATGTGCTGATCAATCTCGATGTTCCTGAAGAATATAGCCGTCTGCGGGAAGTGATTGATCAGGAAAAACGGGTGTTGATCAACTATTTTTCCGTGGCCCCGTTTCTCTTTGATGATATCTGCGCCGGTCTTGCCCGGGCGGATATTATCACGCCCCGAGCCCGGGTCGTGCTGGAAAAACCGATTGGCCGCGACCTGGCAAGTTCCAAAGAGATAAACGATGTGGTGGCCCGGGTGTTCAGCGAAGAACAGGTGTACCGGATCGATCATTACCTTGGCAAGGAGACGGTCATGAATCTGCTGGCCCTGCGTTTTGCCAACTCCATTTTTACCACCAATTGGGACCATAACACCATTGATCATGTCCAGATTACGGTGGCGGAGCAGGTAGGCATCGAGGGACGCTGGGGCTACTTCGACAAGGCGGGCCAGCTGCGGGACATGGTGCAGAACCATCTGATGCAGATTTTGACCCTGGTGGCCATGGAGCCGCCGGTTAACCTGCACGGCGACAGCCTGCGCAATGAAAAACTCAAAGTTTTAAAGGCCCTGCGGCCGATTACCAGGGAAAACGTGGAAAACAAGGTTGTGCGCGGCCAGTACGGACCCGGTTTTATCAAGGGCAAACCAGTGGCCGGCTATTTTGAAGAAGAGGGCGGGAACCCCAATTCAAGCACGGAAACTTTTGTCGCCATCCGGGTAGATATCGATAACTGGCGCTGGGCGGATGTTCCTTTTTATCTGCGTACCGGCAAGGGAATGGCGACCAAGCGTTCGGAGGTGGTTATTAATTTTAAGCGGTTGCCGCACAATATTTTTTCCGATTCCTACCGCAATCTGCCGCCCAATAAACTGGTCATCCGGCTGCAGCCCGACGAGGGCGTGGAGATTGAGATGCTTAACAAAGTACCGGGGATCGGTAAAGGCGTGCAGTTGCAGCGCACCCTGCTTGATTTGAGTTTTTCCGAGGCCTTTTCCGAGGAACGGATTGCCGATGCCTATGAACGGCTCATTCTTGAGGTGATGCATGGCAACCAGGCCCTGTTTGTTCATCGCGATGAAGTGGAACGTTCCTGGCGCTGGATTGATTCCATTCAGGATGCCTGGGCCGGTTGTAACGAGCCGCCTAAATCCTATCCGGCAGGTTCCTGGGGTCCGGTGGCCTCTGTGGCACTTCTGGCCCGCGACGGCAGGGAATGGGAGGAATGACATGTTTTTATGGCTCTATATGAAATTCAGCAAACCAATAACTTTTCCCCTCGGACTGCCCGGTGGAAACTGGATTCCATCGGGATGACAGGGGTAATCGTCACACCCGAGTGCCGTTGTCGGGTGTCCAGAGAGTTACCTGCGAAGTTTTGTTAATAGCCACTTATATTTTTATCAATAAGGAATTGATAGACCATGCCCTGTACCCGTAAAGAATTTTCTGATCAAAACACGCTGACCGCTGCCCTGGCCGAGAAAATCGGTGCGTTGCTTTCTGCAGGAATTGCAAAAAACGGTCGGGCAAGTTTGGTGGTATCGGGTGGCTCAACGCCGGTAGCGCTTTTTGAGCGCCTGTCCGGACTGGATATAGCCTGGCAGGATGTAGGTGTTACCCTGGTTGATGAACGATGGCTTGCGCCGTCCGAGGTCGATTCCAATGAATACCTGGTTCGGCAGCACCTGCTTAAGGACAAGGCGGCTTCCGCCATCTTTATCGGCATGAAGAATTCCGCCGGGACAGCAGAGGCCGGTGAGACCGAATGTGCGCAACAACTTGCCCTGGTGCCCCGGCCCTTTGATGTCCTTGTTTTGGGGATGGGAGGTGATGGGCATACCGCTTCGCTTTTTCCTGGAGCCGACAAGCTGCAGGCGGCAACGGATTTGTCGCAGGACAAGCTCTGTATGGCCATTACCCCGCCTGTTGCGCCGTATGAACGGATGACTCTGACTCTGCCGGCAATCCTTAATGCCCGCCGGATTTTTGTCCATATCACCGGGGAAAAGAAAAAAGAGGCCTTGGAAAAGGCACTGGCAGATGGTCCTTCCGAGGTAATGCCCATCCGCTTTATTCTTCGGCAGAAGAACGTCCCGGTCACTGTTTTCTGGGCGCCTTGATGCACCGGCAGGACGGGACAACAGCAGTAATTAATGATGAAATTCTCGGCCTGATACAGAGTGTCTCTCCTAAATCGTATGTTGAATAACCTGGAAGAAGAACCATGCATCGCACAATTGTAAAAATCACCGATCGTATTATTGGCCGCAGCAAAGATCACCGGCAGACCTATTTGCGGAGAGTCGAGGAAGACCGGGACCACGAGGTCTTTCGAAAAAAACTTCCCTGCAGCAATTTTGCCCATGATCTTGCCGCCTGTACGGCGGACTGTCGCGATCGATTGCTTAGTGATGCAGCGCCGAATATTGCGATTATTTCCTCCTATAATGATCTGGTTTCCGCACACCAGCCCCTTGGCGCGTATCCGGAGATTATTAAAAAAGCGGTTGCCGCAGCCGGTGGGCAGGCTCAGTTTGCCGGCGGGGTGCCGGCCATGTGCGACGGCGTGACCCAGGGTGAAGGGGGCATGGATATGAGCCTGATCAGTCGGGATGTGATTGCCATGTCCACGGTTATCGGCCTGTCGCACAATGTTTTTGACGGCGCGCTGCTGCTTGGCGTCTGTGACAAGATTATGCCCGGTCTGCTGATGGGCGGTCTGCAGTTTGGTCATCTGCCCATGATTCTGATCCCTGCCGGGCCCATGACCTCAGGGCTGCCCAATAAGGAGAAAGCGCATGCCCGCGAGCTTTTTGCGCAAGGGGGGATTGACCGTAAAGAAATGTTAGCCTCGGAGGTGAAGGCCTACCATAGTCCCGGCACCTGCACCTTTTACGGCACCGCCAACTCCAATCAGTTGATGGCCGAGATGCTGGGCATGCATCTGCCCGGGGCCTCTTTTGTCAATGCCGGCACCAGGTTGCGGGACGCTCTGACCAGGGCCGCTTCCGCGCGGATTACCGCGATGACCCATCTTGGAAATGATTACACTCCGGTTGCCCGGGTAATCAGTGAAAAATCCGTGGTCAATGCCATGGTGGGACTGCTCGCCACCGGCGGTTCCACCAATGAAACCATGCATCTTGTGGCCATTGCCCGGGCGGCAGGTATCCGTATTAACTGGGATGATTTTTCCGAGTTGGCCGAAGTGGTTCCTTTGCTTGTCCGCATATATCCCAACGGTCCCGGCGATATTAATTCCTTCCAGCAGGCAGGAGGCACGGCCCTGCTCATCCGGGAACTGCTTGCGGGCGGCCTGGTGCATGAAGATGTGCAGACCGTTGCCGGATTCGGACTTGAGCGGTATCTCCGGCAACCCGTGCTTGCAGGGGATACCGCAGTCTGGAAGGACGGCCCTGATCAGAGCCTGGATTCTGATATCATCGCTTCGATTGACAAGCCCTTTGAGACCATGGGCGGTCTCAAGGTGCTGTCGGGTAATCTTGGCAGGGCCATTATGAAAATATCGGCCTTGAGTGAGGGAAAAAATACCCTGGTGGAGGCGCCGGCCATGGTCTTTAACTCGCAGCATGAACTGGAAGAGGCCTTTCACGCGGACCGGTTGAATCGGGATCTGGTGGCGGTCGTTCGTTTTCAGGGACCCCAGGCCAACGGGATGCCGGAATTGCATAAATTGATCACCTATCTTTCCATTGCCATGGATCGCGGCTACACCGTCGGCCTTGTTACCGATGGGCGGCTGTCCGGTGCTTCGGGCAAGGTTCCCTTTGCCATTCACTGCACCCCGGAGGCATTCTGCGGTGGCATGCTGGCCAAGGTCAAAGATGGTGATATTATTCGAATGGATGCCCAAAAAAGTGTTCTTGAATTGAAGGTGGATGAGCGTGAACTGGCACAGCGTGATTTTGCCGCGCCGGATTTAAAGAGCCATCGCTATGGGCTGGGACGGCAGATTTTTGCGCCGTTGCGTAAAGACCTGCTTGGCGCTGAAGAAGGTGCCAGTTCCATCTTTACCTATGTCCACGAAAGTTGCAAGGTGGCCTCTCCCCGTGAGGTATAATTAGCTTTACCAATGCGGGAACAGAAGGGCTGTTTTTTGTGTTCAACTTAACAAAAAGATGTAGTTGCCATCAATATTCGGCAGCAGGGATACCATAGCCTGTACTCTGGTGACACCGCTCCGCGGTGTCACGCAACTCCTGGCGCTCTGCGCTCTATTTGACACTTGTTAATCGCAACATGATGAAATCATGAAAAATAATAGAAATTGGATGATACCTTCCCTCAAAGTGCTGAAAGAAGGGCCGATTGTGCCGGTCATCGTTATTAAGCGTATTGAGCATGCCGTTCCCCTGGCCCATGCCCTGCTTAGGGGAGGTATCCGGGTGCTGGAAATCACCCTGCGCAGTGATGTGGCGGTTGAAGCCATTGCCCGGGTCAGTCAGGAAGTTCCGGAGGCCATGGTCGGTGCCGGAACTGTTGTCTCGACGCAAGATCTGGAGGCGGTTACCGGGGCGGGTGCGGTCTTTGCTATCAGCCCGGGTCTTACTCCCCGTCTTCTTCTTGCCGCAAGCCAGGGGCCTATCGCTCTGATACCCGGCATCTCCACGGCTTCAGAATTGATGCTTGGCATGGAAATGGGGTATACGGAGTTTAAATTTTTTCCAGCCGAGGCAGCGGGCGGTGTACGGATGCTGAAATCCATCGGCGGACCATTTCCCGATATCTCCTTCTGCCCAACCGGTGGCATTTCGCCTGCAAATTTTACCGACTATCTCAGCCTTGACAACGTGGTCTGTGTCGGCGGTTCCTGGGTGGTGCCTTCCCGATTGATTGAGGAAGAAGCCTGGGACAGGATAACTGGACTCGCCAAAGATGCAGTAGCCGCCGCCGGCAAGCATGATTTTGGCATGTTGGGTATCTAAACGGGTACTGACGCTCTGATGCATCAGATTGGACTTCCCACTGTTCGGGCACGCTGCTCTTTAAACCTGAGTTGAGCGAACGGAAAAACGCTCAATTGAGATTCATGGTGTCCTGCAAATGGTTTTCGGCGCAGAATTCAGAAAAAATATCTGATTCGTAATTCAATTTTATTCTCATTGGCCTTTTCACCATATTCGCTGTCGTGAGTTCCATTGAGCCATGAATAGCGTAGACGCAGTTGCCAGTTGCTAAGCCCGGTGTACAGCAGTTCCGGGGTCAGCGTCCAGGACTTGTCGTCAAGGTTGATAATTCCGGTGACTCCGGGGGTAAAATAGACAATATCAAAGGGTTCTTTCCAGGTAACTCTGGCATAACCGTAGTCTCTGCCTGTCTGAAAGGATCCGTACCCGCTCTGGCCGGCATGGAGCGCTTTTTCAAGAAGCAGGGTCGCAGTTGTTTGCCTTTTTTCCTCACGAGCATCGTCAATCAACTCGTAATACCGGTTCATCTCCTCTTCTGTGTATCCTGCGTCATTATGATAGTACTCCAGAATTGTGGTGATATTTTGTTCTGAGAGATAACGTAATCCCAGCAGATAACTGGTTGTCGAGGATGGCTGCAGGGTCAGGCTGCCGTCTTTCTCAAGCACCATTCTGTCAGCGTGGGGAACGTAGGCAAACTCACCATGGATGGCAAAGTTGGTCGCAAGGTTTGCGGCAAAGTCAAGTCCGTAGCGGGATGACCGACTCTTTCCCGTGAAATAGATAAAATCTATATCCGTATTTTTCACCAGAAGATAAAGCTTGGCGGCGAGGTTGATAGTCTCCATGCGGCCAAAATCTTCATTGACCCCTTGCCACACAGGCAGGACACTGACGGAAACCGCCATGGACTCAATCGCTGCGCCAAAGCTTCGAATATAGGATGTTTCAACAGTGGTATAACCTTCCAGGTCTTCGTTCGGGTCGTTTGGATCTTTACGACGGTTGAGAAAACCGGCGGGATTCCAGGCATAGCCGGTTCCCCATTTATATGATTGTTTTCCGGCCTCTATGGTCAATGTATCCGTTGGGCGCAGGCGGAGATATGCTCCAAAGATATCCGCCCGGTCATCGTAGCGCCGTTGATCCTGGTTAGCCGCTCCCTTGAGCAGCCAGTTAAAACTGGTGCGCTCAAGACTGTAGCTGCCGTCAAGCTGCAGGGTCCCTGTTATCCTGTCGAGAGTTGTCCTGTCGCCGTCCGGAAATTTCAGGAAATACAAGGCGCTGTTTTCATTATAGGAGAAATGTTCTAATTTACCCTCGACATACCCGCCCCATTGCAGCCGTTTTTTTTCATAAACATCCGGGTTGAATTCAAAGTCATCCTGAGTAGATCCGGCTGAGACCGGCACAGAGAATAGAATGCAGCAACAGAGCAGTAGGGGAAACAGGCACCAGTTGCCCGGCGTTATTTTTTTTGATTCAGTCCCTGTTTGCAGGGGTCCATCAACGCAGTTCATCTACCCGGGGTATGAATTCCAGAGTAAAGATTTCGTCATCAAATTTCCGTTTTTTCATCTTGGCAAAGATCATGACTGAACGATATCCCTTATGCAGAGGGCTGTCGGTCATCAGTCTGGCCGGCCGGATTATACCGTCGTCAAACTCCTTGATATCACGGTAATGGAGGGTTTTGATCAGCATGCCGGAACTGGCTATACATTCAATGTCGAGCGGCTGCACGGTTTTCTTGTCCACCGTCATCTTCAATCGGTCATAGGCAACGGAGCGGGTTTTGGCCTTGAGTTCCAGAGCCCAGGTCTCTCCCTTGTCCGTGATAGTATTCACATCATATTCCACATGGTAGTCAAGACGCAGGATATCCGAGTTGTTAAACACGCCGCCGACCACTGACTGCAGGCTGGTAATTCGAATCGGTCTGCCGACATTAGGGATATAAAGCCACATGTTATCACCCAGGCGCAAAGAAACCCTTCCTTTTTCACTGGCGGGAGAGAGAAACAGGGCCACCATCTTTTCCTTGCCCTTTTTAACCGTATAAAAGACAAATTCTTTCTTCTTGCCATCCGGCTCTATGTTGATGAGCTTGCGATACATCTCATAGGAGTCCGGTTGGAGATTGGCATCCACTTGTCTGAGCAGTTCGTCGCCATCAATGGCCGGAGCATTCTCCGGTATCATGGCAACAAAAAAAACCACAAACCAGTACAATAGTCTGTTTTTCATCTTTTTCTCCTGGTTAAGAGCAGTATATTCTGTTATCTGCAGGCCATTTTCAAGGCACCCTTAATTATGATATAGGTCGTGAAAAGACATGAAATCCGTAATCCTGCACCCTGCCCATCTTGTCATTTCCGCAGTCTGTTGGGCGGGAATCCTATTCTTTAATGGTGTTATGGATCCCCGACTACTACCTCGGGGATGACGGATTTGAAGACCTTAGCTCCCTTGATATTTTTTACGAGTTCATCAATTATGGTTTAAATGTGTCGCAGCGCTTTGATCGGGTCCATGCGGGCTGCTTTGATGGCCGGCTGCAGACTGCCGAGTACGGCAATAGCTACCACGATTCCGGCAACGATAATGATTTCAGTGGCCCCTATGGTCGGAGCGAGCAGCAGACCCTTTTGTCTTCCGAAATTAAAGCTGAGTCCGGACGCATTCATCCAGGCGATGCCGCCTAAACTCAGGGCGACACCGAATACCGTGCCGAGAATTCCTAACAACAGTCCCTCGGTGACGAACAAAGCCATGATCTTGCCGGGCTTGGTGCCGATGGCGGCAATGGTGCCGATTTCATTGATTCGTTCATACACGGCCATGATCATTACGTTCATAATGGAAACCAGCACAATGGCGACCAGCATGACCTTGATAAACAGGGTCAACAGGTCAATCATACGGGCGATATTATAAAAGGGAGAAAGCTTTTCCCAGGTGTGTATTTCAAAAATCGGTTTGCCTTTTTTGTTTTTGATGGAACCGAGTTTCTGCTTCAGCCCGTCATAGACCATCTGCAGCCGATCCATATCTTTGAGTCGAATGGCCACTTCACTGACCTCTTTTGAATCAATACGCAAAAGTTCCCTTGCATCCTGGATATGCATGACTCCATCACGGCCACCCGGCCCTGAAATTCCTTCCAGTACACCGCGTACGGTAAAGGTCTGCCCGTTGACGGAGCCATCCTTGTTGTTGGCTACCAGGACAATTGAGTCACCGATCTTCACCTTCATGCCTTTGGCGATCAATTCGGGAATTAAAACTTCACCCCGCCCGATAAGGCCGTCTTTTTTCCCTTTGAGGATGCGTGCCGCCAGGAGCGGCACCGTTTTCATTTCCATTTCCGGATTGACCGCAGCAAGCCTGATGTTGGTCGTTTCGCTGAAATTGGAGAACATGGCGCCCAGGCGAATGCGCGATGAAAATGCCTTGATGTCGGAATTATCAGCGAGCAGTTTCCTGATTTTTTTCACCTGCTTTTCGCTGAGATTCCGATCAAGCGGCAGGCTGTCCATGGATGATAGATATCCTTTTTTATGAATTTGTATATGGCCGATCATGGAATCGGTAATCTGGCCGACCATCATGTTTCTAAAAGAACCGGACACTGATACAAAGAGCAGGACAGAGACCACACCGAGGGTAATGAGAAGAGAAGTAAGCAGGGTCCGCCGTTTATAACGCCAGAGATTTCGGGCCGCAATCTTTACTATATTACGCATGGTTGCCTCCTTCGCCGGTATGTTGACGTATCAGCCTGCCGTCTTCGAGAGTGAAGATTATCTCGGCATTTTTTACGACCCGGGGGTCATGGGTGGAAAAAATAAATGTTGTGCCGAATTCATCACGCATTTTTTTCATCAGATCTATAATGCGCTCAGCTGTCTTTCGATCAAGGTTGGCGGTGGGTTCATCGGCAAGCACCAGGGGCGCGTTGGTAACAAGAGCCCGGGCGATGGCGACCCGTTGTTTCTGGCCGCCGGAAATCTGACGGGGATATTTATCCGTTTGATCGGCAACACCTACGGCTTCAAGCAACTCGCTGACACGCTTTCTTCGTTTGTCTGATGCCCAGTCCTGAACCATAATAAGGGGATATTCCACGTTTTCAAATACAGACAGCACCGGGATAAGGTTGAAGTCCTGAAAGACAAAACCTATGTTTTTTCCACGGAAATCCGCGGCCCTGCTTCTGCCCATATCGCTGATATCCTGTTCGGCAACCCTCAAAGTTCCACTGGTCGGCGGATCAAGGCAGCCGATCATATTGAGCAGAGTGGACTTACCGCTGCCTGACGGACCGACAAAGGCGACAAAGGAGGCCTCGTCAATGGTAAAGGATACCTCTTTTATGGCCTTTACGCTCACCTCGCCGGCCTGGTAGACCTTGGTGATGTTTCTACTTTCCACAAGAGTCATAAATCATTCCTTTGGTAGAAAATTTGGAATATTTGGGAATAACGATGTTGTAAAGATAGGGCATTGAACAAAAGTTGAGACCGCTTTGGGAGTATCAGTCAGTCATGTACATGATTTTGGTTCACGCTTGCCAAAATTTTCAATGATTGTAAAGCACCGATTTTCGCGTAGCGTACAACCGTCACCACGATATAACATTTTTGCAGGATTTTAGCTCAAAATTACCTTGAGTGGTGCTCCATCAAGTCCGGATATTTTTTGGGGTAAATTACACCATGGTACTGCCCGAAAAATAGGGTTGTGTGTTCTTTTGGGATAGGCAACCGTTATGGTGCGGTTCTGTATTTTGACTATTCCTTTTCCGGCAATAAAATGACGGAACACTTTCGGGGCGTCACACTCTTTAAACCCTCGCGGTTTTTTATTGGCAAGCAGAGATCATAGCGTGTCAGCGATCATGGTGAGGGCGACATCAAGATGAATCTTGATCAATATCGGAGATGAAAGGAAATTGAGATGAAAAAAGGTAACAACTTCCCTGATACCATTTTCCACTCTCCATCTGCGATTATAATAGCCGACAACCAATTCGACCGGTGTTTTACAGTCGTTTGTGATCAGCAAGGCCGGCTTTTGGTGGCCATTACCCTGCACAATTATTTGACGAATGATGCCATCATATCCGTGCAGCAGGCCTTTAGCGCCGGAACGTACGCCGACAAATTTTTCCGCGGATACCCAGCATCGTTCTTTTGTATCAGACCGGAGACCAGATTGGTTTCAGCGACGTCGAAGACAGCGACCGGATTTTCTTTGAATTCAGCTATGCTTTTTAAGGGCGACTGGTTGCTGTGACTGTTTCAGCTTAGCAAGCCATGGTATATCCCGGGAACACACCTATTTGTGTTGTTTGGTGCCGATCCGGAATGCCAGAGCGGCAAGAATCAGGATAGAGGCGATAATGGCAAAGGCGAGGCGAAAATCCTGCCCCGGAGACAGGCCGATGAGAAGTCCTGCCAGGATAGGGCCTGATGCATGACCGACATCATACAGGGTACCGAAAACACCCATGGCCGAACCGATATTATCTTCTCTGCACAAATCCGCCACCATGGCGGCGGCTGATGAGGTGACGATAGCCTCTCCAAGGCCGAAAACGGCTGCCAGTATCAAAAGAAGCGCGTAATTCTGCACCCACGGAATAAGAGTGAATGGAATGGCGCAGATGAACATTCCCCAGAAAAGCAGAGGCCGGCGGCCATGGCGGTCCGATATTCTACCCATGAGTGGCTTGGCCAGGACCGTGATCAGGATCTGTATTCCCCAGAGAAGACCGGCCTGGAATTCAGAGTATCCTAACACTATAACAATATAGATGGGCATAAAGGCTTCCATGGCACCTACGGAAAGGTTCTGCACCCCTTCCATGTTGCTGGTTACCAGGATTCGACGGTCGGTCAGGATGTCTCGTACACTTTTTGAAAAATGTCGTAAGACCGCACTAAGAGTACTTTGTTTATTTTTGCCGTTGTCCGGAGCCGTCAATCCTCTGCTGGCCCATATACCGGTGAAGAGCGCAACCATGCCGAGAGCGGCGACAACGCCATAAATTATATGAAAGTGGACAAGCTGTGATTCACCTCCCTTTGCCATCATGGTAAGCAGCAGACCTCCTAAGGGGGCGCCGACAAGGTTGCCGATAATGGTGATTGAGGAAAACCAGGAGAGCATTTCTCCGCGTTTGTCACCGGCTGTATCCACCACAACCGCCATGATGACCGGTCCATAGATTGCTGTGGCAAAACCATGAAAGAATCGGACGATAAGAAGGATATGGTAGGTGTCAACCCAGAGGTAGGCAAAAGGGACAAAGGCAAAAAAGAGAAGTCCACATACCATGGTTCGCCTGCGGCCGATAATGTCTGAAATGACTCCGGCGGGCATTTTGAAAAATATGCCGGTAACCGTGGAAATTGCAACGGCAAAACCGATTGCTTCCGGGCCGACGCCGAACGAAGCGGCAAAAAGCGCAAGCACCGGTGTCCTTGCCAGGGCATAAGATGCTTTGGCAAGGAAACCCGATGCGCACAGGCCTGTAAAATTGGTATTTCGGCTCATTTCCTTCTCCTTGTACGGAAAAATCAGCCCTGAAGTCTACAGCTCCGGGCTGATTTTTATTTCAACTGTCTCTGGAATTTTGTTGTTGAAAAAAAACGGATGGTTCGGCAAGTTGGTTAGCGCCTGTCCATAAATGGTCTTTTCGCCCAATCTCGGCGTCATGCTCAAGAAATAATGCCAGGCACCACGCTTAAGGCGTGGTGCCTGTGCTTATTTTTATCGCATTGCCTGGTCGTAAACGAAAATCCTCATTTATGGACAGACACTGATTCCTTTATAAATCGGCTGCAGGCTTATGGGTGCTTTGTGTCGAATCGGCCGATTCTCATAACAGCAAAGCGGGGTTATGGTTGTGGCGATGACCTGAAAGTCCGCTTCAACCATACCGGTTTACTTAGAGCCGAAATAGGCCAGGGCACTTGCCATGTCCTGTTCAAAGTCCTCAATCACATGGCCGAATTTTCCCTTCAGGTCATCGCTTAAGTGCTGGACATATTCCCTGGCCCCTTCTTCCCCATATTTTTCTTTAAACATCTGGAAGTTATCCGGGATTTTTGTGATATCATGCCGTTCGTTTTTAGTTGGCGGATCATCAATCCATTCGTGAATTTCCCGGTATTCCTTGCCTGTTCTTTCAAGACTTTTTTGAACGTGTTTTTTGACTGGCGGCATTGGTGTCCTCCTTAAGTTGATTATTACCTGAATTTACAATTCAAAAGTTAGGGTTAAGTAATAAAGGATGCATACAGTGCGTCAATTACATCCATGCCCTTTTTAAGGGCGCTGTCGCTGTCGGAAGCTGTTTTTTGTATTCCTTTGAGAATTGTTTCAACGCCCTCGGCTTCAGGATATCTTCGGCTTTCATCATGCAGATCAATAGCATGAACGATTTTGGAGAGTTTTGCCAAGGCCTGGTTGTGAAGGTCAAAGGCAATCTGCATCACTTCGAATGTACAGAGATCGTTGACATGAGTAAAATCACCCCGGGCGATATCATAGGTCACCTGATCACCATCTTCCGGTAACGGATGGCCGGCATCAATAAATAAAAACCTTGCCTGATTATCGATAAAGGATCTGATCAGCCATGCGCTGGCCATGCGGTCGACAAAGGGATTTTTTCTGGTGACCCAGGTCTTCTTCTGGTAGTCTTCCCGCTTTTGTGCTGTTATTTTTATGCTGTTTGTTTGTGGTTTTTTTCTCTGCGCAAGCGTCAGCTGTTCAATTTCGTTTTTAATGCTTCTCGTTCTATTGGTTAATTCTACGCCAAATTTCGACGTAAAAAAGTCTGTCTTTTGAATGGTGGACAATTCTCGCTGTAGCTTGTTCAATTGAAGGGCCAGGCTTTTTTCCCTGCCGGGCTGCCCATTTTGTTTGTATTGGGTTGTTTTTCTCTCAAGAGCGCTAAATTTATCAGTAAGCTTATGATATCGTTCGGTGCATTGATTGTTAAACAGTTGGATAATTTCATCCTGTGTTAATGGCTCTATAGCTTTTGTTTTGACAAATGCCCCGTCACCGCCAAGTGCGGAAAGCTCTGAAATAAGCCATTGAAGTATTTCCTGATGTTCGTCACTGTAGGGCAGGATATAGACAGCACCCTTGAGCTTGATAGCTCCGATTCTGTTGAGTTTTCTCCATATTTTTGTTCTGCTGCCGGCGGGTTTTGCTGGAACCGAATAGAAAAAAAGAAGCCAGCCGGGACTGTTGATATTGTGTTGTCTGTTTTTCATGGGACGTTATTCTCCATATAGTTTTTTTGTAACACTTGTTACATAAAAATGCAACATATGATACTGAATTAAAGCGCGACACAGCTTAATGATAAAAGTGCTGTCGGGATGGTTGCGTGATAGACGGATCAGATAATAGGGGTAGACAACATTGATGGCGTCGTAAAAACTTCGATCTACTGCGTCGTGTGTCCTGTGGCGATTCTCAACATACTACATGTATAGTTAAGAACCGCCACAGAACACTACTCCTCGTATACCTGTGTTTTTACTTAGCCATCTTTAAGCACTGTCTGTACTTTTTACGAGTTCATCAACATTGACCAGTTACAACGGTTAATGAAAATTAAAGAATTTTATTTTACGAAGCGATGTAACGGTATGGATCAAAGACAAAAGAGTTATTTTTCTTGCCCCGGCAGCTTTGTTTAGGGTTTTTATCCCTGGATAAACTGCTTGAAAAAACAAAGAAAATACTCTGATGTCAAAACAAGGAACAGGGTGAACCGGAAACAGAGCCTGGATGATGGGAGGATTTTTATTGGGAAAGAATTGGTCGGATAAAAGTTTTCAGGTGGCCGAAAGGATACTTTTCTTTTCCCGGGCCAGGTCTGGATTAGGGAGGTACAAAAGTACAGTCTTGCCAATCAGTTGCACAAGAGCTGCTTCGGACCGCTGGGCAAGTTGTTCTGCAGCCTGTTTTTTTCCAAGAGGACAGTTTTGCCCAAGTTTGACTTTGATTAATTCATGAGCAGCGAGTGCCTCTCCAGTTGCCATGAGCACAGTCGAGGTTATACCCTCACGTCCGACATAGACAACAGGGTTCAGGTGATGGCCCAGACCGCGTAATTGCTTTTTTACTTTTCCAGTTAGCCGTATTTTTTTTTCCGTATTTTTTTTATTCATATCTGCAATTGTTGGTTCAGTATCTGTTGCGATTGTGATCCGTGCATTCCGGACGGCCCCGTGACTGTTCAGGAGAACCTTGAAAAATTTTACTTTCAAGCCATCCTTACGATTGAAACAGATTGGTAAAAATTCGATATCCACCGACCCAGGTGCCGATGCTGGAACCCAGGCCGGTCATGATGAAAACGAGAAATATCCGTAATAGTTTATTCCGCCACCAGCCGCGGATTTTTCCTATATCATTACCAACGTTTTCAAATTCTTTGACAACGGGTGGCCTGGTCATGACCTGTACAAAGGCACAGACATACCCTGCGCCGATGACCGGCGTCAAGCTGGTAACGGGCGCAGCGGCAAAAGCGGAAATTATGGTCGCAGGATGGGCCCATGCAAACACAGCTCCAATAGCGGAAGGAATACCGTTGGCCAGTATCCAGTACAGGGCGTTTGCCCCGGCCTCTCCGGCACCCTGGCGAAAGCCGATGACGGCAATGGAGAGCAGAATAGCTGCAGGAATTGACCAGCCGATGGCCTTCCAGATCTTGGAAACCGGAGGGATCGTGTTGATTTTTCCCATAATTTCCCGGTTATTTTGCTTGATGACCTGTTGCATCCCTTCCATATGGCCGGCCCCGACTACTGCCACTATACGATTACCCGCTGCCGCCTTGATTTTTTCCGCCATGAAGATGTCCCGCTCATCAATGAGGGCCTTTTTGGTATCCGGCAAAGAGTTGCCCAGCTCATCCATCAATTCCGAGAGCACATCCTTACTCCGCAGTTCGGCCAGTTTTTCCTCATTCAGTTCCGTGGTATCAAAGAGCGAGGCGAACAGGGAAGCGACCAGATAGCCTTTTTTCCAGAGAGAGGTGGCGTGCCAGGCCCGGCGCAGGGTGATCCGCACTTCACGATCGCAGAGCTCAACCGGGATGTTGTTTTCTTCGGCAATCTGTGCCGCCCGCAGCAGCTCGCTCCCGGGCATGACCCCTAACTGACCGCCTAATTTCTTCTGATACGACGCCAGGATCAGGTTGACCAGCAGGGTGGAAAGCTGTTTTTTACGGATAATTTCCTTGAGATCCAGATTTTCCCAGCGTTTGCGGTTGGAAAGCGCGGCGAAACGTTTTTCATCGAGTTCAATACAGACGGTATCGGGTTGTTCATTGGCAATGACCTGCTCAACCAGGTCGGCGGATTGCTGGGATATATGGGCCGTCCCAACCAGGAGAATAGTTTTTTCCCCTGCGTTGATAATTGCCACATCATCGGGATATGAATGAGCTGGAAAGTCTGTGTTTGTCATAGTGTATCTGTTGCTTTAGCCCGGAGTACATGATGGAATCTTGTACCGTTGGGCCGTTTGATTATTATTTCTTATTGCCGTCGACAATAGCCATGAATGGAGAAAGAGTAAAGGGACGACCTGCAGGAAAAAGGGGAAAGATGGTGTCTGTCCGGATTGCTCTCTGTTTCCGTTTATGGGATCATTCTCTGTGAGAAACGGGAAATAGTGTCAAGGGTTCAGGAAAATAGGAAAAGTCGCATGGGAGAGCGGTCAAAGGGATTTTATCACACTTTCTGGACAACCAGCCGGATACCGGGATGAATAAGATTTGACCGCAGATTATTCCATTTGCGGATATCGCGGGCTGATACTTGAAACTTGCGGGCAATGGTCCAGAGTGAGTCGCCGTTACGTACCTTATACCAGGTCAGTTGACTCTCTGATAAGCGGCCGGCAGGTTTTTGTTTTTTGGCGTCGGCAAGGGTTAAAAATCTGTTATCGTTCTCTGATGATGCAGCGATCCGGCTGAGGTTCTTTTTGTTGCCCTCAACGTAGAGGGCAATGTGCTGTCCGGCCCGAATTTTTCTGACATTGGTGATGTCATTCCACTGCAAGATGATATCCACGGGGACATTATACTGTTTGGAGATTTTGGACAGGGTTTCGCCTTTTTTCAGGCGGTGCAGGATGAGGGGATTATTTTTTCCCGCCAAAGCATAGCGAGAGGAAAGGGTTTCGCCTTTTTTCAACAGGACGTAACGGGTTGTGCGATAAGGGATGCGCAGATGCTGTCCTCGGCGAAGGTTTGCACTGTGGAGATTATTTGCCTTGAGCAGGGTTTTTTTGTTGAGCTTGTAGGTTCGGCAGATGCGGCCGAGGGTATCACCCCGGCGGACTGTATGGGTCTTGTATCCTGTCGTGATAACCGGATGCAGCCTTTTTAGATTGGTCGCCACCAATGCCTGACGACCCTGCGGTACCTTAATTTTATAACCACTGAGATTTGGTGGTGTCTGATTCTTACGCAATTCATTATTGAGTTCTCTGATTTTTTTGATGTCGGTCTTTGCGGCAGCGGCGATGGCGTCCAGGTCCGTTCGCGGAGGGACGGAAACCAAGTCATAAGGAATAGGTTCCTGATACTCTATATCCGTAAATCCGTATTTGGCGGGTTCCCTGGCGATCATGATTGCGGCAATCAGTTTGGGCACATAGCGTTTGGTCTCAAGCCGCAGGTATTTATAACGAGCCAGTTGCCAGAAATCCCTGGTCTTGTACCGTTTGATGGCCTTGCGAATTTTTCCTTCTCCGGCGTTATACGAGGCAACGGCAAGGTACCAGTCACCAAATTCGCCATATAAAGTGTCGAGATAAGCAATGGCCGCCCGGGTTGCCTTTTCCGGCTCCCGCCGTTCATCAACCCAGGAGTCGATGCGCAGGCCGTAATTGCGGCCTGTTCCTCTGATAAACTGCCAGAGGCCAACAGCCCGGGCCCTGGAATAGGCTGAAGGGTTAAAACCCGATTCAATCATGGCAAGATAGGCAAGATCCCGGGGAAGTCCTGCCCGTTGGAATTTTTCCTTGATGAATGGGAGATATTTACCGGAGCGGGCCAGCCATCGTTTAAAATATTTTCGCTGCCTGTTTTGAAAAATATCGAGGTAGAAGTCTACCTGTTTATTCATGGTGATGGGAAAATCAAAGACAATGTCCGGCTTTGCTTTTGCCGGGGATTTCTGTTGGCCGTCGTCCCAGGTACCGGTTTGATTGAGTGCTGAGAGTTCTTCTTCCAGAACTTCCTCAGGCTCAACCAGAACGTATCGGTCGCCACCACCATCAGAAGTATCGGTTATTTGTTGAGGAGGAACAGCAGTATCTGCAGTATGCACGGAAGAACAGCCTGTAACAGTTCCCAGCGCCAGGAGGAGAATTATCGGAAAGAGGGAGGTTCTTTTCATAGGAATTTGCAAATTGAATGGTACAGGTTTTTTGTTGCAGTTCATGGAACTGTTTAAAGAGTTTCTGCAATGATATTGTTTTTTTTTTAGTTGC
>JANTGH010000044.1 GCA_024763055.1 Desulfobulbaceae bacterium | reverse complement strand
GGTAAAAGGCGAACCACCCTCGTTGCACCGCAGTGTAACGAGGGTGAAGGATTAGAGGAAATCTATCTAACAGGCTTCTTACTTATCCAAAACCCACTTACCTCCCCTGGCAACGAGCACAACAAAGTTGGACTTGGCCAGAGTGTTCTTATCGGTAAAGGAAATGGTACCGGTGATACCGTTAAAACCCTTGGTTTCTTTCAGGGCCTTGACAATGGCGGCCTTATCGTTGGAACCGGCACGGGTGATGGCATTGGCCATCAGCTTCATGCCGTCATAGGCAAGCGGACCATAGGCATCCGGGGCCTGATGGAAACGGGCCTTGTAACTCTTGGTAAAATCTCCCGCTGCCGGCAGGTAATCGGCGGTGGGATTGGAAAAACAAAAGACGCCTTCGGCGGCCTTACCTGCGATCTCAAGCAACTTGGGTGAGTTGGAACCGTCGCCAACGGCAATCAGTTTACGGTAGCCTGCCTGGCGCAGCTGCTTAATCAGCAGAGCACCGTCGGAGTAATAAGCGGTCCAGAAGACAGCGTCCGGAGCCTTGGATTTTATCTGAGTAACCAGCGACGATTGATCCTGCTCGCCCTTATTGACAACGGCATAGGCGACAACCTCGTTACCCATTCCGATCCATTTTTCCTTGGTTAGTTTTGCCAGATCCTCGGAATAGCCATCACCCTGGTGAACGATAGCCAGCTTCTTCACACCTTTTGCCTTAAACAGGGCTACAGCAGAGTTGACCTGATCAAAGCCGGTGGAGTTAATCTGAAAAGCGGTACCCGGATTGGCAGCGATCAGCTTGGTGGAATTGGCAGCGGCAACGACAAAGGGAAGACCGGCATCGCCATAAATTTTAAGCGTTGGCAGGGTGGCGCCGGAACAGTACCCGCCGACAACGCCGACCACATCATTGGAAACCAGCTTGGAGGCGGCAGCCGTTGCCATCTGAGGATCACAGCCGTCATCACCGGTGATGGTAACGACATTCATGCCCAGCACCCCGCCACCCTTGTTGATTTCGTCCACAGCAAGCTTGATGGCGTTTTCCATGTCTTTGCCGGCTGTTGCTTCAGACCCGGTAGTGGGCACCATGATACCGATCTTCAGAGCAGCGGCCTGGGCTTGTCCCAATAGAAACAAACCAGCCAGAACGCCGAATACTGCTGCTTTTATCTTTGTCATTATTACTGCCTCCATGTTGTGTAAAATAATACAAAATTGCAAAATATATTTCGGACTGCCTTTACGACAGCCCCTGGTTGCTTACCAGAATTTCAATGGGAGTCAAGCAATTTTTCCCGGATGGCTGAAGAAGGGAAACTCTAGAATTAGTGTAGCAGAGAGAAAGTGAAGCTGGAAAAGTAGAGGGGAAAATGGTAGGAGGAGTGGAATCGGAACTCAGGATGCCTGCAACATATTCTCGCAGCAGGGAGCTTTCAACATCATGCGTAACCAGACAAAAGCCTATTTTCTGACCCTGCTGGTCATCACCTTCTGGGCAACGGCGGCTTCAGCTTTCAAGATCGCCCTGCGGTATGTGGGGCCGTATACCCTGCTGCTCTACTCAACCCTGTTTTCCTCCATCTCCCTGTTTACTATTCTCTGCTTCCAGGGAAAACTGCAGCAGCTGGCAAAAAGTAAGCCAAAGGCAATTACCAGGGCCTCTCTGCTCGGCTTTCTCAACCCGTTTCTTTACTATGTGGTGCTGTTCAAAGCTTATGCCATTCTGCCCGGACAGATCGCCATGAGCCTCAACTACGGCTGGCCCCTGGTGCTGACACTGCTCTCGGTGCCCATCCTCGGCCAGCATTTAAGCAAAAGTCAACTGATTGCCGTGGTGATCAGCTTTATCGGGGCGGTGATCATTGCAACCAGGGGCGAGTTCACAAACCTGGGAGATGTCAGTAGCTTAGGCGTTTTGCTTGCGGCAGGCTCCACTCTGATCTGGGCGACCTACTGGCTGTTTAACGCCAAGGACGGCATGGACCCTGTGGTCAAGTTGTTCTCCGGGTTCTGTTTCGGGTTCCTGTTCACAGCGGTGTTCGGTCTTGCCACTGGAAGCATGGGACTGCCTCCGGTCGGGGCCTGGCTGCCGATGATCTATGTCAGTCTCTTTGAGATGAGCATTACCTTTACCCTCTGGCTCACCGCCCTGCAACTGACCAGCTCAGCCGCCCGTATCGGCAATCTGATCTACATCACGCCGTTTTTCTCCTTGCTCATTCTACACCTGGTAACAGGAGAAAAAATCCATCCGGCCACCTTTACAGGCCTGTCGTTGATCGTTGGCTCTATCCTTTTCCAGGCTTGGCAGAGCAAAAAAACCATCAACGCAGAATGAGTAATGATGATCTGGTGGTTTCCAGAAGCTTGTCCACCATGGAGCGGGAAAAAAGTTTTTTCACTAATGACTCTTTTCCACCCATCCACAGCGCAACAATGGCCTCCCGGGAGGAATGCGTGACATAATCTTTTACGTCTTTGCTGTCTAACAGCTTGATCCAGGCGCTGATTCCCCGGTCATTGTAATACTTCAGCAGATCGACCATCCTCTTTTCTATTTTGTCTTTCTTGCCACCCTTTTTTTCTTTGACCCCGACAATTTTCAAGCCGGCATCATGAAGGGTCACTAACTGATTGACCATTTCAAGAGAATCCTGGCTGACAACTGATTGATCAAGAATGGAAACAATCTCGCCGGCCTTTTGAACATGTTTGACGATGAGAACCGAACAGGGCGCATCTTTGGCAATGCGCAGAGGAACATTCATTTCCCCATCCCACTCGCAACCAAATTTGCTCCCGCAACCAATGACTATCAGGTCGCTCTCAACTTCCGCCGCCACGGCAATGGTCTGTTTCGCCACGCTGCCGGTGCGTATCCTCAAACGGAACTCCTTCATTCCCTTGAAGGTCATAATCCAGTCGCCCGGCCCTTTCTCCTGCCATTTTTGCGAAGAAAAATCAGCATAAGGCGATTCATCCGGACTGAAATGGCTGTATACATCCTGTTGATATTTCAGCAGGGCCTTTTCCATGGATTTTGCTGGTTTTGTGCCACCCTCCTGGACCCCTAAAAAAATGATATCCGCCAAGGTATTTTCAGCAAGCCGGGCAACATTTTTAAGTATTTTTCTGCTGTAATCTTTTGTATCCAGCGCAACCAGTATCTTCATAATGTGTTTCCTCTCTTCGTGTCCCTGCAAATGGTTTTATATTCGATAAATACACCTGTCACCGAACCAGAAGAACTGATGCCAGGGAATTGGCCAGGGTCTGCATCCTCATGCTCTTCCTGCCGGGAAAAGTTGAGGCAACCAGGGCATATTCTTTTAAAAAATCACCAGTCTGCTCAGGTGTTCCGGTTATGACGGTCACGCCATCCACCGATTGTCCTGCTTTGGCCAGCAGGGATTCAGTTTCCCGCAACTGACTCCCTCCCTCTTCCCTATCCAGAATCTTAAGATCTTCCAATTCCTTGAATTTGTAGTAAACGATGTCAATCTTCAATGACGATGCGCCGATAATGGGCAGGCTTTTCTCAACAAGGACTTCCGGACTGACACTGTCGGCACAGAGCAGAGCGCACTTTTTGCTGACAGTCAGATTCTTGACCACCAGTATAGGGCAGGGTGCCTTTGCGTAGAGCGAGGAGCTTATGAAGGAAAAAAAACTGTCCGGGTCGGCGGTATTCAGGTATCCCTGGGCAAAAAGGTCATAATTGCCGCTGCGCAGTTCGTAAATAATTTCAGTTTCCCGATCACCGACGAATATTTTTGGACGACCGGCCAGAGGGCAGTCGATATTTTCCGTCCGCAGCATACGGTCAACCAGTCGCTTGCCGTTCGACGCCACCCCGTCTTCCCAGGCACGCCTGACCCAGCCTGTGCCGGTCTGTTCTTTTTCATCCGCCTCTTCGACATGACCGACATAAAGAGCGATCGGCACAACTTTATTCAGATAGGCCATGTATCGAAGCGCAATACTCGATGCCAGGTCCTCATTAATATACAGGAGTGTTTTCAACATGGATATCACCTATTTATACGGCGGATAGTGCCGTGGTATATCTGATTAGCTATTTTGTACCCTTTATTTTTTTCTCTGCCTTGGCGATGACCTCGGCAATTTCTCCAAGTTTAAACGGCTTGGCCAGAAAATCGAAGACACCTTTGTTAAACGATTCCTTCGCTGTTGCCATGGTTGCAAAACCGGTAATAACGATAACCTCGGTGTCGGGATATTTTTCCTTGACCTCGGTCAAAAACTGCATGCCATCTACCCCTTCCATCTTCAGGTCGGTAACAACAATATCAAACTGCCGTTCCCGGACTCTTGCCAGTGCCGCAGCACTTGTTGTAAATGCCTCCACCTCATAACCTTTTTTTTCCAATGATGGTTTAAGCCGCTTACTGACGATAGGTTCATCATCTAAAATTAAAATACTGGTCTGTTTATTTTCCATTTTCTTTCTCCATGATGGTTTTTATTTCATTAAAAAAGGTTGTTATCATTTCTTCGCTGACCATCTTGACATCCAACTGCCGGGTAAAACCAACCAGCAGGCCCAGTAGAAACAAACGCTGCAGCATCCTTTCCCTATCCGTCCTTTTCAATCTTGCCACCACAATATCCCCATGCATCTCACAGAGAAAATCATAATGAGAGAGTATCCTGCCAAGCAGACGGGTCCTTCTTGCCCGCCTCGTTGTTTCCGTTACTCCACCGGAGAATCTGAAATAAATATGATTATCCAGGATGTTATCCGAGACGTAGGCATCAATGACCGTGAAATGATACCCAAGACGGAAATTTATATTGGTGTACTCGGCTGAGACCACGGCCAGATTGCGCCCCACATCTTCCGGTGATGTGGAGCGCACCGAAGTGGTTCTTGTCAGGCTGGACATGAAGCTGCTGAAATCAACCCCGGCAGGAGACATGTCCCACATCCCGGGATAGGACATGCCTCGCAACAAGGCCCGCATCGGCACAGAGGTAATCTGTTCCGGCCGGATCCCTTTTTCATGCTCCCCTTCAATGCCTCCGCCGACATCAATGAGAATCAGGTCAAGCGGATAGTCCCACACAAGCCGGCCTGCCTGGGTATCACGGTTATGGGCGTGATAAAAGTTAAGATCAATAATCGTCTCCACCGCCTTTTCATGCACAAAACGGGTCAGATCATGATAGGTCCGGCAACCCCGGGGAGTGAAGTTGTCTGCCTCCGGATCTGTAAGATTGAGCGGTTCTATCTTTTTCAATACCCGGCGCAGCAGGCGATATTCATACATCTCCTCGATGGGTTCCTCCTGGATACTGTAATATTGCAATTCCTGGACAATACCCTCGTAAACAGTCAGGCACTCGGTATCCAGGGTTATTTCCTGCCCATGCCTGATCAGCTCCGTGCCGTTTTCCGTGTTGAACAGGGCCGGTACCCTGAACTCCCGGGCAACTGTTGCCAGATGACCGGTGGTTGACCCCACATCGGTGATAAAACCGGTTGCTCGGTTGATTACTCTGGCCAACTGCGGGGTGGCGTGCCGCGCCACCAGAATCCCGCCCATGGGAAAATCCTTCAGATCACCTCCCTCCCGCATCACCCAGGCCTCACCTGTCGCAATTCCCTCCATGGCGGCAATGCCCCTGCCTCGAAAAATAATCGAATATTTATCCCCAAGGCCCGTCAAATCACAGGCTCGGGGAGCGCGTTCATGCTGCAGGCGCAATTGCCGGGACTGGAGAACAATGACCCTTTCCTGCTGATCAACGGCAAACTCGATATCCTGGGGCCGCTTGAAATACCTTTCAAGCCGCACTCCAATCCTGGCCAATTCCTGCAGCTGCCGCTTTGTAAGACTTGACTCCGTCCGTTGCTCCTCCTCCACACCATCTATGCCTATGCCTCCGCATCCCCGCAGGACCATACTCTGATCCTTGCGGACGATCTGCATTTCCCTGACGTCATTGGGGGGCTGTCGGTCGAGGACAAAAGCATCCGTCGGCACTTCACCGGCAACAATGGGCTCTCCCAGGCCCCATGCCGAATTAATAATCATGGTTTCCATTTCCGGCCGAACGGGATCATAGGTATACATGACGCCGCTGGCCTTTGCAGGGACCATCAACTGGCAAGCCACGGCCATCATGATTTCGTGAGGCCGAAAATCCATTTGCAATCTATATTCCATGGCTTCGGGGCTGAACAGACTGGCAACGACCTCTTTGTAGGCCTGTGGAATTTCTTTTACAGGAATATTCAGGCAACTGAGATACTGGCCGGCAAAAGAAGAAATTTCATCCTCACCAAGGGCGCTGGAGCGGACGGCAAAGCAAGGAACTATATCACGATATCCTTTGCTGATCTGCGCGGCCGCATCCAGTATCACCTCCTCAAGCTGTGGCGGTACAGTTGCGTCCAAAATGGCACGTTGAATCTTCTGTGAAGCCTCTTCAACAGGTATTACTTTTTGTCTCCATTGCTTGCGGATTGTAAAAATCCAATCATAAAGCTCATTTTCCTGTAGAAAAAATAAAAATGCAGCTGTTGTTATGGCAAAGCCTTCTGGAATACGTAGATCAGTCAGGGTGCCGATTTCAGCAATATGTGCATTCTTTCCACCTACCGAATCAGTCAAATCTCTCGTTACTGATGCATAAGGTAAAATCAAGTCCTTGACCTGATTAAGCATTTGTCCCTGCAGAAGGGACTCGATTTCCTCTTCAATAAGATGGAAGCTGGTATAGAGTTCCGAGTATTTCTGCTCAGTCAGGTGATTAATAGTGACGATGAGCTGCCGGATCAGATCAGTCAGCTCCATGCAGGTGCTCTGGATGTACTGCTCATCAAAGATATAGTCGCCGCTGAGCTTATCATTGGCGTCGGCAATGATATCGAGGACCTGATTATTCAATTCCAGGCTTTTTTTAAATTCCGCAAAAAGGATCTTAAACGGAACGGTCTCTTTCTTCTTCCGATTAAATATCCCTCTGATCTGCTGTAGAAAACTCTGCATTATTCTTCCGTTCCCAAGGTGAAACGTCCCGTTTAATGGGAGCCGCCACCTCCTTTAAAAAGGACCCCGATAATAAGACCGGTGGCAATAGCGATAAAAACGGCCATGATACCAAAAAGCAATGGACTGCCAAATGCCAGATCAGCAATGGTTTTGGGCAGGCCGGCCAGTTCCAGGGAAAGCTCTTTCCCGGTTCGTCCGAGCACCTTACCATTTTGAATGGCAACGGCTTCAACCCGATAACTGCCCGCGCTCATCTTGGAAGGTATAATCAGAGTCGCGGTAAAATTTGTCTGGTCATTGCTGGTTTCACCATATTTTATTGCATCACGGTGTACGGCATAGACACCGGATTGTTCCATAAGCTTGACATACTCTGCAAAAACAAATTCCTTGTCTGTAGACTCAGGACGAATGGCAATTCCACCAGTCAATGCTTTGTAGCCAATACCTAATTCCGGGCGAAGAAGATTGTCACCGGTTCCGGCAGGAGTGTACACCATATAGACCGCCGGAATATTTTCCAGGGAAACGTCGGTTTTGTTCATCCATAAAATGCCCGCCACCTTGCCCTTTACCTTGAGATGAACATCTTTTTTAGGGCCACTGACCAAAAGGACCACATCCGCATCCTTGTGGACAGAGCCGGTGACGTCAAGGGTTGTTCCGTTGTAAAAGGTAGAAATTTTAATTGTCGAGCCGGCAAGTTTAAGCTGTATCGGCTCTTCCGCTGCCCGTGACACTCCTGTCCAGGTCAAGATCAGCAGAACACATATCCCCAGGCCATAGACAAAACGATTCTTTTTTCTTTTCTGTATCCGCATCTCAATGCCCTCCTTTCAGCGCGACCATAATCGAAGGTGTCATCAGCAGACCGGCCATCATTTTCACACAGACCAGCAAGACCAGACTTGCCAGCATGATTTTGAGCTGATCCGCCTTGAGCCGCTTGGAAACGGCCGTGCCGATCTGCGCACCGATTGTTGATCCGAGCAGCAGAAGAACGGCCAGGACAAAATCAACCGTATGGTTACTGTAGGACTGCATGACGGTAACGTTGATGCAGGTAAAGAGAATCTGAAACAGGCTGGTACCGACCACCACATGCATGGGCATACGAAGGAGATAGACCATGACCGGCACCATGATAAAGCCACCGCCGACTCCCATGATCGCGGCCAGGATTCCGACCAGCACACCAAAGCCAAGGGGGAGCAGAAGAGAAATCTTACACCCGGATTTCGGAAAATTATATTGAAAGGGCAGGCGTTGAAGAAATGATTTTTTCTTTTCCTGCACTTTGGGCCGAGCCTTTGCCGTAACCACGGGAGCGATTTTCTCTTTCTTCAGTCCCTGCAGGCTTTCCCAGAACATGTACCCGCCAACTCCTCCCAGCATAATGACATAGGTGATGGCAATAAGAAAATCGGCATTGCCCATGGCTTTGAGAAGCTTAATGACCTGAACACCGACTGTACCACCGGCAACACCGCCGATCAGCAACATGACACCCATGGGAATATCCACGTTGCCCAGGCGCATATGAGCCAGGGTGCCGGAGGTTGAGGCACCGACAATCTGGTTGGAATCGGAGGCGGCGGCCACCGTTGGCGGTATACCAAACATCATAAGCAGAGGTGTCATAAGGAATCCGCCACCTACACCAAAAACACCGGAAAGAAGGCCGACGAAACCACCTAATCCAAGAATCAGGAAAATATTCACACTATTTCCCGCAATGGGTAAATACATATGTATCATGATATATTTTTTACCTTTTCATTATTTTCATCAATCAGTTGCTTCCATACGTAATCTCCTGTATCCATTTGCCGCCCTTTGCAGGCTATGAATAATAATTTTTATTTTTCCTTGCCATGTTTCCTCCTTCAATATTCAAGAACCGCGGGGATGACCTTCATTTGCCAACATCCCCGCACAGCAAACCCGTGTTGCACACGGACAAAATGCGGCACGACGTATAACCTATCGAGAACGGTATTCACTCCGACCTCATACCCTATATAGCAAGGAGAATGCCGGAATGAAACTTCCGGGACACAACAAGAGGAAAATAAAAATAAAAGATAAAAATTAAAGAGTTACGCTGGAAAGATTTTTCAAAGCAAATAAAAAATCGGATCTCGTCATTGTTTCAAAATGAACAAGCCGTGTCCACGTTTCAACATGAAACAATTTGCAAAAAATAACCCTAACGTTCCGATTCATCATATTAATTCACCATCAGGCAGTAGTACTTATGTTTCAATGTGAAACTTACGCGTTCTTCGAACCAGGGGCACCAACAAGGCCATATTTTTTAATTCTTCGCCACAGGGTCGTTCGGGACATTTTTAAAATTCTGCCCGCTGCCTTGATGTTATGATCAGTCTTGGACAAAACTCTTGCAATGTAGCGTTTCTCCACCTCGTCAAGAGAGAGAAGCTCTTCTTCATTCCAGCCCTGCGGGTAAAATTTCCGCAGACGGGAAGGCAGATCTTCCGGGGTAAGTTTTTTCCCCTCGGTCAGGGCGACTGCATGCTGGATAATATTTTCCAGCTCCCGCACGTTACCGGGAAATCCATACTCCATGAGCAGGGCCAGAGCCTGGGGGGAAATCCCTCGAATGTCCTTGACAAAGGCCTTGTTAGCCTTGGCAATGAAGTGATGAACAAGCAGAGGAATGTCTTCACGTCGTTCACTGAGCCCCGGCAGACGAATCGTCACCACATTGAGGCGATAATAAAGATCCTCACGAAATTTCCCCTGCTTGACAAGCTCCTTGAGGTCTCTATTGGTGGCGGCAATGATCCGTATATTCAAATCAACAGGGCGGGTCCCGCCTACCCTGCGAATTCGACGCTCCTGGAGGACATGAAGAAGTTTCACCTGCATGGACAGGGGGATCTCACCAATCTCGTCGAGCAGAACCGTACCACCGGCAGCGGATTCCAACAGGCCGATCTTCCGGGTATCCGCGCCGGTAAACGCCCCTTTTTCATGGCCAAACAACTCACTGCAAATCAACTCCTCGGTAAAGCCCCCGCAGTTAAAATAGACAAAAGAGGCATCCTTGCGTGCGCCGAGGTCGTGAATGGCCCGGGCGGTCAACTGTTTGCCGGTACCTGTTTCCGCTTCAAGCAAAACATTACAGTTGACCTGGGCCACCTTGACGATAGTTTCAAAAATCGCCTGCATTGCTTTGCTGTTACCTATAAAACCAGGAATCAAAGAGCCTTCACTGGCCTGCGATTTCAGATGAACATTCTCCCGGTGCAGGCGAAGCTTTTCCGCCGCCCGTTCAGCCATCAGTCGAATATCATGACTTCGACACGGCTTGGTCAGGTAATGAAAAGCACCCGCCTTTGTCGCCTCCACGGCATTGTTCACAGACCCGTGTCCGGTAACAATAATGACCTCGGTATCTCTATGTGTAGCCTTAATATGAATGAGGATTTCAAGCCCTCCCCTATCGGGCAACTCCAAATCCAGAAAAACGATGTCAAAGGGCTCTTGGTCCATTCTCTGCAAGAAAGAATTACCGCAATCAAAGGCCTCCACGGAGTAGCCGGCCTGGCTCAGGATGCGGGCGATCATTTTCCTGGCCGTTGCCTCGTCATCTATAACGGCAACGGTTATCATGCCTCTGTTTGCTCCTTGGACTCATTGCCATGATATACCGGAAGATAGACGGAAAATGTCGTGCCTTCTCCA
This sequence comes from Desulfobulbaceae bacterium, assembly GCA_024763055.1. Classification (GTDB taxonomy): domain Bacteria; phylum Desulfobacterota; class Desulfobulbia; order Desulfobulbales; family Desulfobulbaceae; genus DRLX01. Next base: position 12,975 of record JANTGH010000044.1, on the reverse strand, counting down.
ACCTTGCTCGCCACCTCAATATATCCGCCATGTTTTTTGACAATTCCATAGACAATGGAAAGGCCGAGACCGGTACCTTTTCCAGCTTCTTTTGTGGTAAAAAAAGGATCGAAAATCTGCTCAAGATGCTCTTGGTCAATACCGGGTCCGGTATCACTGAGGTCTACACGAATGGTGTCGTTGTCGGTCAGCCGGGCTTCTATGAAAATCCTCCCATACTCACCTATTGCCTGTTTCGCATTAATAATCAAATTCAAAAAAACCTGCTGCAGCTTCTGAAAGTCGCCGTGAACAACAGGAAGACCGTCTGCTATCTTGGTCTCGAGGGCGACCTTATGAATGCGAAGTTCATTGGCGATTAATTTTGTTGTCTTTTGCAATACCTCATCAATGTGCAACGGTTCCATCTCAGTGGCCCGAGCCCTTGAAAAATCAAGCAGATTCCTGACGATCTTGCTCGCCCGTTCGGTCTGCGTCATGATATCTCCAAGGATCTCTTTGATCTCTTCCTCATCCATGGAGTCAAACTCTTCAAGCAGGGTGTCCGCCGACAGGGAAATATTATTTAAGGGATTATTGATCTCATGGGCAATACCGGAAGAAAAAGTACCGATAGAGGCCATTTTCTTGGACTGCAGCAACTCGTCCTGTTTCTGCTTCAGGGCCTCACCCATATGATTGAAGCTGACGATGAGGTTCGTGATCTCGTCATGGGCCCTTGGGACGTGAATAGGAGTAAATTTTCCTGCGGCCATATCCCGGGTTGCCTTTCGAATCGAAGCGAGACGGCGGAGTATATTTTTTGTCTGGGAGAAGGTAATTGCCGCACCACCTGAAAAAATAAGCGCTGACATGATCGTCAGGGCAAACATGATTTTCTTGAATTTTATACTTAATCTTTTTCGTATGAGACGAACGAGTTCGGAACCATCGTTCACCAAACTCCTCCCATATTTTCGAATACGAACAATATCATATTTTCCCTTGGCGGTATCCGGAGATAGATTAAGGGAGCACCATTGTTTAAAAACGATTTTGTAGTTGCCGAAGTCGTCAAGCAAGGTTGAAAATGCAGGTGCGGTAGCCCCTTTTGTCAGTTCCGGTTTCAGCGTCTTTATATTTCTGTTGATAAAAAAAAGGGATTGCATTGCTTTTTTGACACTATCTTTTTCCAACTTCAAAAGAATATTTTTTTCGTAGCGACGCAATTCAAGAATATTACTCATCAGGCCGTCAACCTTTTCCATGGTCAGCAGGTCTTTTTCGAGCGAGATAACCTGATAGCTGTTAATGGCTATCAAAAGAATGACCATCCCGATTGTAATCGCGCTGAGCAGCATCAATCGATGGCGAATCGTCTCCGGATGAAAGATCACCGGTATTTTCATTGCCTCTCCTTGTTCATATAATCAGACGCACTCCGCCCAGTTCTTCAATTCTATAGGGAAAATGGTCGCCGGGCGAGCCTATAAACATAAAATTAACCGGAACCTCCCATTTTTTTGAAAGTTCCTGGATAAGTGCGGGGCCGAAGATTCCGGTCAGTTCAACATATTCAATATCAATCTCGGGATATTCCCGGTCAAGAAACTCTATATCCCGGCGCAGTTTACTGTAGAGTTCCTCATCCTTTTCTTTTTGAACGGTCACGATTTTAATCTTTTTTGTGTGTTCATTATTTTTTATATACAGCAAAACCTTATTAAGATTAGCGAGATTATCACCCCGGGTGAAAAAAACAAATTCCTGGGAGGTAATATGGTCAATCAGATCACTCACCCGCCGGTTGATCCTTGAGACCATTTTTGCTATCGGAACAAAAAGATATTCAACAAAATTAAGCAGCATTTCAAGAAGAGCCGTCCTGTTGAGCATTATACCGACAAAGAGTATGGTGGGTATAAAATATTCCAGGAATATGGTGAGATTGGCAGGTTCTCCGGCCTCCGGCTGTTTGACGATGTTGCCGGCCAGGGCAATGGCTACAAAGGACACGGCGACAAAGACAGAGAGCCAACCCGCCTTTACCGGTCGCGGCAACCGCCTACGCCTGATCTTAAGCAGGATATTACCAATGCCGAAAAGTCCCATGACCGCAAGAAAAGATATGGTATACACTCCGGCCAGGACACCAACCCGGCCATGGGTGATAAACAAGATGGAGACCGAAAGCAAAAAAAACAGAATAATGATTCGATATGAGCTTCCCCGCCTGTTCTTTTTCAAAAAAAAGGCCGGCATAATGCGGTCAAGCGTCATGCGTTCAAGCAGGCCGGTTACGCCGACAAAGGAGGTGAGTACAGCCCCGCTCAGGACGAGAAATGCATCAATGGAGACCAGAGTAGGCAGCAACTGGTTCCCTGTCATTCCAGCCATGTGGGAGAGAAGATCGGATTCATGCAGCTGCACTTCAGGGATAGGTATCAGGGCCAGAGCCAGGAAGGCCATGAGTGGATTGAAAATGGAAACCGCAAGCCACATATTGCGCAATGTCTTAGGGAAGACGCCGGACTGTTGTTCCTCGACAAAGTTTGCCGAACTTTCAAACCCGGAAATGCCGAGCATGGCGGCGGAAAAACCCCAGAAAATAGCCATGGTCACCGTGCCGTGCGGAACAGGTTGATGATTATTGGCTATGAAGACGGAAAGACCATGCTGGGCGAGATAGATGCCGATGGTTGAGCCAAGCAGGACAAGGGTGGTCAGGTGAAAAAGAAAAATAATCACGGCCACCATTGCCGATTCCCCGATACCGAGGATTGTTAACCCCATAAAAAAAGAAAGCAGACCGATTGTTGCCGACGTTATGGGCAGATGCGGGAGGATGGAATGCAGATAGTGCATTGCTTCCGAAGCTGAAATAACCGCAGTAGCCATATAGGAGAGCAAGGTCAGGGCTGCGGCAAGGGAGGCAATCTGCTTGCTGGTTGTGTTGAGCAGGGCATTGTAGGCACCGCCATTAAGCGGCAGGGCTCCAACCACCTCCCCATAGATCTTTCTGAACAGATAGAGGACCACGGCAACAATCAGCAGTGAAATCCAGGCATACTGACCAGCGGCAATAATAGTTAAAGCAGAGACGTAGAGAACAGACGAGGTGATATCGTTGCCACAAATAGCCGTTGCCTGCAGCTCCGAGAGTTTTGTTATTTTTCCTGATTCCATAACACCAAACAAAAAATAGATTATGGCGCTATATGAAACCCAGCAAAAAAAGTCTTTCCCCTCTGACGTCCCGGTGGAGACTGTATTCCCGCGGGAGTGACATATAAATCAATCAGGTGTCACTGCCAAGGGAATTGAGAAAGTTATCAGCTGAGTTTTATTAATAGTCACTCAATATATTGATAATTTGTCAACCTGTACCACTGTTCAATTGAGATTACAAATCTAATTGCCACACTGTTGCGGTTACCCTCAGGTGGAGTAGACCAAACAATATTAACAGCTAAACGGCAAGTTATATAAACACGCTGAAAAACCTTGAACTATAATGGTCAAACCATTACAATATAGAAAATTTAAATCATAACCCTGTTTCAACGCTCATGAACTTTAAAAAAGCAAAACAAAACCGAATTTTTCAGGATATAGTCGACCAGGTAGAACAGGCCGTGGTGACGGGAGAGTTGACTCCAGGCGAAAAGCTGCCACCGGAACGGGAACTGTGCTCTCTCTTCAACACCAGCCGTGGCACACTGCGGGAAGCCCTGCGTATCCTTGAGCAGAAGAAACTGATTGACATCAAATTAGGAGCTGGTGGAGGGGCAATTGTCCGGGCAGCAAACAGCGAACTGATTGGAGACAATCTGTCGCTCCTCATTCGGGGACAACAGATCTCCTCTGAACAGATGAAATCATTTAGCGCCGATATCGCCGGGCTCCTGGCCACGCTCGCGGCAACCCGGGCCGGAAGCGATGATGTCGGACCGTTGAAACAACTGGTCGCTCGTCTCACCGAAATAATGGACGAACAAAAAGGAGGGAAACAAATTCTGTTTTTAATGGATAGTTTACTCTTTGAAGAGCTGACTCGAATTGCCGACAATCCACTGTATGCCTTTTTGCTTCAGGCCGCTCTCGAGATAATCGGGCGAACGGCCCGGAGCGAGATAATCCCGGATGAAACCATACAGAATCAATACTATCAGGAGATTCGAATGATCGTCTATGCCATTGCTCAAAATAACCAAAAACAGGCAAGGCTGTTGACGAGAAGGCATATTCTCGGCCTGATGGCCCAAACCGCATAGCAAAATTGTTTCCAGCCGGAAAGCCGGAGGAAATAATTACGGTTGATCTCCCGCTGTTGGTTGCGGATTACCAGTCTGTTTCAGGGTTGCCATGGCTGTAGCCACCATGGAGGAGACATCAGTGAGGTTGCCCGGCAGGATCATGGTGTTATTTTCCTTGGCCAGTTTGCCAAACTGATCAAGGTATTTTTTGGCAACATCGAGATTTGCCGCCTCATGGCCACCCGGCTCAGACAGGGCTTCACCAACCCTGCGAATACCCTCGGCAGTCGCCTCGGCAACCTTTAGGATCTCCTGGGCTCGGCCCTCAGCCTCATTGATCCGTTTCATCTTCTCACCCTCGGAAAGGGCGATGGCCTCGGCCCGCTCACCGGCAGCCTGATTGATCAATGCCTGCTTTTGTCCCTCGGACCGGGCGATCTCCGCCCTTTTTTCCCGTTCGGCCCGCATCTGTTTTTCCATGGCCTCAAGAACCGAACGAGGCGGCTGGATGTCCTTGATTTCATAGCGCAGAACCTTTATTCCCCAGTTCTGGGCAGCCTCATCCAGGGCATCAACCACCTGCTGATTCAGGTTTTCCCGGGCCTCAAAGGTATTATCAAGTGAGATCTTACCGATTGCGGAGCGGAGGGAGGTCTGGGCCAGCTGGGAGGCGGCGAAGTGATAATTTTCTATGCCATAGGCCGACTGCCGGGAATTCATCACCTGCAGATACAGCACCCCGTCCACCTCCATGGTGACATTGTCGGCGGTAATGCATGTCTGGGCAGGGATATCGATGGGCTCTTCCTTCAGGGTGCGCTTATAGGCTACCCGGTCCAGAAAAGGTATCAAAATATGGAATCCGGCTTCGAGCGTGGTTCGATATTTGCCAAGACGCTCAACCACATATTCACTTCTCTGCGGCACAACAACCGCGGTCTTAATTAAAAGGACTACAACAAAGGCTACAAGAACGCCTACACCTATAAGCATTTCCATCAGGATTTCCCCTCCTTATCCGCAGGTTCTACATGCACCAGCAGATCATTTTGTTTGACTATATTAACCACGGTGCCGGTCGAAATCGGCTCTTCAGCCTCGGCCTGCCAGAAGGAACCGCCATATTTTACCTTTCCTCTCGCCGGGGGGAGAATATCCTCGGTGATCACACCCGTGGAGTGAATCGGCTCCACGTTGGCTGAATCATTTTCCCGCCTGGAGCCACCAAGAAAAACACTACGCAGCCATGCCCGCAATAACAATAAGGTCACCAGGCTTGCCGCAAGAAAAATGGCCAACTGCCAGGAAAGCGACAAAGGATAAATATATACCACAAGGGCGACGCACCAGGCGCCAAGCCCGAAAAAGAAAATGATAAAGCCGGGCAGGAGCAGCTCAACCGCAAAAAAAACAATGCCGACAAGAAACCAAAGCAACACCGGTGACATAAATACCAACCATAATAAATGAGAAAAGAGAAGAGCCTCAACTAAACATCAGGCTATCATACTCTACAGGCAAAAAGCAAACAGGGTCTACGCCACTTGTAAGGCAACAGCGATAGCCGCAGACAATTCGGAGAGATTAAACGGTTTTGCAATCGCGGCCTTAAATCCATAATCGCGGTAATTGGCCATCACAGGGTCATTGGAATAGCCGCTGGCAACAATAATTTTTGCTGAGGGATCCAGCGCGAGAAGTTTCCGGGCCGTCTCTTCCCCACCCATACCACCCGGAATGGTCAGGTCCATAATTACCAGATCAACAGGTGTGCCGCTATCCTGCAGTTCCTGATACTTATTGATCACCTGCATGCCATCGGTTACCGGAATCGGCTCATGGCCAAGGATGGTGAGTTGTGATTTGGCCAGATTTCGCAGCATCTCCTCATCATCCATAACCATGATTCTGGCTGCTTTAACGGCCCGGGAAACGATTTGCTCCCGTCCGGAGGTACGTTCATCGGAAAACGCTGCGGGCAGATAGATGGTAAAGGTTGTTCCCTTGCCGGGAAGCGACTCAACCGTGAGATACCCGTCGTGTTTATTGATAATCGAATGGCAGATAGCCAGGCCCAGCCCGCTCCCTGTCTGTTTAGTGGTGAAATATGGATCAAAAATTTTATCTATGATTTCCATAGGGACACCGATACCTGTATCGACAATAGAAATTCGGACATACTCACCCTTGTCCACGCTCAGCAATGACTCTGTTGCCGCATCCTGTACATTGGCACAAGCTATGGTTATTGTGCCACCTTCCGGCATGGCATGCTTGGCATTGAGCACTATATTTTGAATAACCTGGCTGAGCTGGCCCGTGTCGGCATCAACTTTCCAGAGATGATCGGGAAAATCATAACGACAACTCACCCGGCTGCCATGGAGAACGAATTCGGCGGATTCGGTGATGAGCTCGGGAAGCGAGGTCGCTGCCTTGACCGGATCGCCACCTTTGGAAAAGGTGAGAAGCTGTCTGGTCAGTTTTGCGGCCCGCCTTGTTGCCTTTTTGATATCGGAAAGCAAAGCAATGGCCTCGGGATCACCATCATCCTGATGATAACCAAGCAATTCGACATTGCCAAGGATTGCCGCCAGGATATTATTAAAATCATGGGCTATTCCTCCGGCAAGCACGCCGACTGATTCCAATTTTCGTATCTTAAGCAGCTCTTCCTCCATCTTTTTTTCCTTGGAGATGTCTCTGAAGACCAAAACCACCCCGATAATGTTACTTTTCCGATCCCTGATAGGCGCCCCGCTGTCGGCAATTGAATGAACAGTTCCATCTCTCGCGATAAGCGCGGTATGATTGGCCAGACCGACAATCCTGCCAAGTTCAATGACCCGCTGTACCGGGCTGATACACTTCTTCCCTGTTTTTTCATTAATGATATGAAAAACTTCCGAGGAAGGCCTGCCTCGAGCCTCGTCATTGGTCCAGCCGGACAGATCTTCCGCCACTTTGTTAACATAGATGACCCTTCCTTCAACATCGGTGGTGATTACCCCATCACCAATAGAGCGCAGGGTCACATCCAACCGTTCTTTTTCCGAGAGAAGCGCCTCTTCGGCCAGTTTTCGCTCTGTAATGTCGGTGGCAATTTCCATCCGCACCAACCTGCCGTCCATCCATTTGATGGCCTGGTCACGGCAGTCAAACCAGCGCTTGGTCCTCTTGTTAAAAAATTCCCAAACATGAATACCGGAAGGATTTCCCTGCGCATCAACGAGCAGTTTATTGGCACAAAATTCACAAGGGCCTTCCCTGCCCCCCTGCAAAGCAGAATAACAGATATGGCCGACGCAGTCCCCATACAGGTTACGTCCATATGTGTTGATAAAAAGCACCTCATAGGTCTCCAGATCGGCCACATAGACAACTGCATCCAGACTGTTGAGCACGGTCTGAAAACGCTCAGCCGTACTGATGACCTCTTCATCCCTGCGCTTTATCGCCTGAGCTATGGTGTTAAATTCCTGGATATTCCCCAGAGCTTCCATGGACAGAGACAGGCCCTTGTTCCGATCAGACTTCTCCAGCGACTTCACGAGATGGCCCACCGGCAGGGTAAAAAATTTTGTAAAAACAAAGTGAAGAGTAAAAAAAAGAAGGAGGAAAAAAGCTGTCAGAAAAAGAAGCTGACAACCAAGCAGTCTGAATATTGCCCCGGTCATCTCGGAAGCGGGTACGCTGTAATACATAATCCAGCCTGAGGGCTCGGAGAACTGCTCGTTCAGGGCGATAAACCTGCGATCATGATAGACAAAGGAAAAAAAACCATCCTTGTCCGGAGTTGTCCGGTCTTTCAGGTCAAAACCGAGATTATACCGGGTGTCCACCAGAGTCCTGTCGGGATGGTAGATGGTCCGCCCTGCCGTTGACAAGACGAAAAACAGCTCACCGGCATATCTTTTCCCTTTTTCAAAACTGGCCATGATCGGAATAAATTTATCAAGCGGCCGTTCCACGACCAGCAGGCGCTCTTTATCAAGGGGATACTGAATGGCAATAACGGAACGTTTTGTCAACAGGGATTGGTAGTAGCGAACCAACCGTTTCCTTCCTTCCTGCACCGGTACCATTGCACTGAAATCAAGCCCTTTATATCCGGCATAAGGTTTTGAAATGGCAAGCACCGTTCCCTCGTGATCAAGGATATAGAAGCTGTCACCCTGCAATTCAAAAAAACGGGAATTGATCAAACGGGACAAAACATGCCCGGGATGCCCGGGATCAAGATCGTTGCCTATTGCCGCAACCAGGGAATCGGTACGGAAAAGTTCTTCCCGGATAAGCGCCTGGGCCACGGCTATTCTCGTATGCATGGCTGCTGAATAATCGGCCCTGATCCGGTCATAAACAATCATGCCTTGCAGCAAAACAATAATGGGAAACAGAATCAGGGCGACAAGGATGAATATCCGGTTAACCTTGATATGCAGGGGTCGTTGCCTTGCCACTCAAAGGATCCCTTTTCTGCGAAATTGCCTGTCACGTACAATAACTTCATAAACCGGCCGCTCAACATCACCATAGGCATCAAAACGCAGGTGGCCGAGAATGGTGTCATATTCACCGCTGAGCAACGCCTGTTTCAGAGAATCGGTCGTATTTTCTTTACGACGTTTTAATGCATCGGCAAGAATAGACACTACCTCATAGGCCCTCGAAGATCTGGCCGTGGCCTTTTTATGAAAGCTTTTCTCCATTTCCCTGGAAAAGGCAAGATAGTCGGGACGTTTATTCTCCGGATCTATAAAGGTGATAATGGAAAGTCCTTCCGCACTGCTGCCTGCATAGCGCAGAAGTTCGGGCGTATCCGCCCAGATAGTGGCAAACCGACCGCCACTATAGCCGGCGGCGGCTAATTTCTGCAGAGCCACTCCACTCATGCTCGCCTCGGTAAGCAAAACGACGGCATCCGGTTTCGGCGCCAGCAGAGCTTTTATAATTTCAGGCCAGTTTGTCTCCTTCCGTGAGTTGAATTGTATTTCTGCGAATTGGACGGAAAAGTGTTTTTTTACCTGATCTACGTAGTCAAGGACAAAAGCGGAATTGGCCATATCCATGAGAAAGGCCACGGATTGTGCCTTTTGTCTCTGCAGCAAAACAGCAGTCTTTGCACCATAGAGTGTGCAATCAACAGAGGTACGGAAAAAAAGATCATCTTTACCGGTCAAATTATTTGTGGCGGCGTATGGAGTAATAAGAAGAATGTTTCCTGCAGTAACAACAGGATAACCGATCAGTGTATTCCTGGAGGTGCTGTGCCCGACAATCGCAGCCACGCCTTCCTGAAGAAGTGATTCATCCGCCTTTCTTATACCATCGGCAGTATTCTGATCGTCACGAACCAGCAATTCAAGGGGATGGCCGTTTATACCACCGGAGCTGTTGATTTTGTCGACGGCAAGGAGCGCCCCATCACGGATATGCTCGCCGGCCGTGCCTCCACGGCCGCTGAGATTTATGGCCAGACCTATTTTAATCGGAACAGGTGGCTGCTGCCGGTTGCAGGAGGGAAGGAGAAAAACGAGGACGAGAAAAAAGGACAAAACATAAAAAGGGCCATCCCGTTGTCCCATACGATTTTCTCCTTTTTTTAAGGTGAACTCAATCCAGTAGTCAGGTCGATATAAATGATTTCTTAACGAATCCTTTTCAGACGAAATTCTATCTTTATAATAATATCATGGCCGGAGTGGCTTCGTCAATAAGGATCTACGTTAAATTCGGTCGAAACAAATCTTCACAACCTATCCAATGCTTGATGAACAAGATCATGAAATCCTCCTTTCTCAAATAAACTGCCCTGACACGAAAAACAATGGGAACCACTTCTCTCCATTTCTTTTCCTGTAGAATTTCTTTGCATAATTATCGTTTTTTTTATATCTGTTATAATTTTTAATTCAGCTGATGCAAGGGGGAGCAGAGACCTTCTCGCGGCTTTCCCGATGCGGCGGCTGAATGTTCTTGCGTAACCAGGAAGAAAAGCCATGAATAACCATTTGTTAGCGTTAAAGGATTTCAGCAAACAGCAGCTGCAGTCTCTGATAGTCCGGGCAATTATGCTCAAAAATGAGGCTGCTGACGATATTCTCCATAACCGGCTTGCCGGCAAAACAGCCTGTCTGCTGTTTGAAAAGCCCTCAACCAGGACCCGGGTTTCTTTTGAGGCGGCCATGTACGGCATGGGCGGTCAGGTTATCTTCATGCCGGCCAGGGATTCTCAACTTGGTCGGGGAGAGCCGCTCAAAGACACGTCCCGGGTACTTGCCCGATATGTGGATTGTATCGTGGTCCGGACCTTCGGTCAAAACGTGGTCACAGAGCTGGCAGAACACTCCGAAGTACCGGTTATAAATGCCCTTACCGACCTCTACCATCCCTGCCAGATTCTCAGTGATCTGATGACGGTGATTGAGCGGAAAGGGGCGCCCGAAAACCTGAAAGTTGTCTGGCTCGGGGATGGCAACAATATGGCAAACACCTGGATTGAGGCAGCCTCGATTTTCGGCTTTCCCCTCACCCTCGCCTGCCCGGAAGGCTATGACCCCGACAATGCCATTCTTGACGAAGCGCGCAAACGAAGCGACCAGCCCATCACCCTGATTCGCGACCCGGCTGAGGCGATCAACGATGCCGATGTTGTCAATGTCGATGTCTGGGCCTCCATGGGCCAGGAAGAGGAACAGAAAGAACGAATCAATATTTTTCGTCCCTACCAACTCAATAAAGAGCTGCTGGCCCAGGCCGACAAAGATGCCATCGTCCTGCATTGCCTGCCGGCGCACAGGGAAGAGGAGATCACGGAAGAGGTGCTGGAAGGGCCGCAATGCGTGGCTTTTGACCAAGCGGAAAACAAAATGCATATTCACAAAGCCATTCTTGAATCGTTTATTAATGGTGCTGTTGAATTATGATGGACTCATAAAAAGTCTTAAACGGTATTAGCCTGCAATGTATAATCAATATGTTGTAACCTTTCCGCCGTTGGTGTCGGGGCTTTTTGCGACACCAACAAGTATGATGAACTCGTAAAATGTCCGAATCTTTTATTAAAATGGCTAAGTAAAACAAAGATATACAGGCAAGCGCAGCGGAGCGGAGACTCCGAGGAGTGGCGTTCTGTGGCGGGTCTTAACTATACATGTAGTATGCCTACGAATCGCCTTGGGACACACGACGCAGTAGATCGAAGTTTTTACGACGCCATCAAGTATAACCTACATATTTTTTTCCGGCATGACCGGTTTGGAAGTTCTATAAATGACTGCAAATAAAATCATTCTCGCCTACTCCGGCGGACTTGACACCTCGGTTATTCTCAAGTGGCTGGCAGAAGAATACGAATGCCCGATTGTTGCCTATGCAGCCGACGTAGGCCAGCATGAAAACTGGGACGCCGTTCGGGAAAAAGGCATGGCCACCGGTGCGGAGAAGGTCATTATCTCCGATCTGCGGGAAGAATTTGTCCGTGATTATATTTTCCCCGCCTTCCGAGCCAATGCCGTTTACGAGGGTTCCTATCTGCTGGGAACCTCACTGGCCAGGCCGATTATCGCTAAAGAACAGGTCCGAATCGCCAAACAGGAGGAAGCGGACAGCGTCAGTCACGGCGCCACCGGCAAGGGAAACGATCAGGTCCGGTTCGAACTGACCTATCTGGCTCTGAATCCGAAGCTGAACATTATCGCTCCTTGGCGGATATGGGACCTCAACTCCAGGGCCAGGCTGATCGCCTTTGCCAAAGAGCATGACATTCCGGTACCGGTGACCAAGAAAAATCCGTACAGCTCCGATGAAAACCTGCTCCATATCAGCTTTGAGGGCGGGATCCTCGAAGACCCCTGGAATGAACCCAATGAAGACATGTTCAAGCTCTCGGTCTCACCGGAGAATGCCCCGGACTCTCCAACCTATATTGAAATGGAATTTATGCAGGGCACACCGGTGGCCGTTGACGGTGAACGGCTCGCTCCGGTGGAATTGATGACCCGGCTCAATACTTTGGGCGGAGAGAACGGTATCGGCCGATTAGACATGGTGGAAAATCGCTTTGTCGGCATGAAGTCACGGGGTGTTTACGAAACACCCGGGGGCACTATCCTCCGGATTGCCCACCGCGATCTTGAGTCCATCACCCTTGACCGTGAGGTGCTTGATATCCGGGATTCGTTGGTTCCACGCTACTCCAAGCTGATTTACAACGGTTTCTGGTTCTCGCCGGAAATGCAGCTCCTTCAGAAAACCATGGACGAAGCTCAGGGACCGGTCAACGGCATTGTCCGCCTCAAGCTGTACAAGGGCAACTGTATCCCGGTGGGCCGCAAATCGGACAACTCGCTTTACTCCGAGGCCTTTGCCACCTTTGAAGAGGATGAAGTGTATAACCAAGGTGACGCCGGCGGTTTTATCCGCTTGAATTCTCTGCGTTTGCAGATCCAGGCATTAAATCGAAAATAAACGATAACAACGTGGTAGATGGCTAATATAACGACAAAAACATCAGAAAAACTTTGGGGAGGCCGATTTTCAGGGGTAACTGCCGCCTCAGTGGAGGCCTTTACTGAGTCGATCAGTTATGACTGGCGCCTTTACCGACATGACATCATGGGATCCAAGGCCCACGCCCGAATGCTTGCCCGCCAGGGATTAATCGACGAAAAAGAACGGGATGCCATCCTGCAGGGGCTTGATGACATCCAGGCCGAAATCGAAGCCGGCACCTTTG
>JANTGH010000043.1 GCA_024763055.1 Desulfobulbaceae bacterium | reverse complement strand
CCCTGAGTTTACATCCTAAAATCCTCTATGAACAGGCTGAACTGGAGTGCAGTAATTGCGGGGATTGTGTCGTTGCCTGCAAGAAGATGGGTAATGCACTTTCATTTACCCCTCCACAGATTAACTGGTTGGCCAAGTATTGGCAGAAAATTCATTTACCCGGGCCGCGGAAGATAGTGACAGCAGTTCTGGCGCTGGCTGTGCTTTCAGGTTTGGGTGTCCTGGCCTTTCATGTGACCACTAGCTGGAAATCACCTGCCGGATCTTACAAAGAGACCAATGCCTTGTTGGATAACAAGCGGCTTTCCTGGGATGACGGCCGGGCGGAGTATTATGAATTTCTGCCTGACGGCACACTGATCTGTGTTGGTGGTGACTGGCCTGTTAATGGTTTTAAGGGAGGCCGATGGCAGTCGGTTGATACAAATGGATCGTTTAAAATGATTTTTAATTCGACACAACCGGATTCCTACGTCATTGCCGGGATGAATGGCCGTGTCGGAAAAAAGGCGCAATTTACCCTGGTCTATTATGAGAATAATACCCGTATCAAAGCCGATGATAAGCAGCATGTGATGGTTACCTATGAGCCATTGCAGCAATCGCATGCGGAGACAGCCGTAACTCTTGATGCTACTGTTGTACTCAATAGATATGCAGAAGATATCTATGTGCTTGATTTACGGGTTCAGGACCCTCGGGGAGAGATAAAGAAAATTTTTACCGAAGGTGATGCAATAACCAACGAGGTTATGCTGACCAATGTCAAATATTGGTTGAATACCCCTCAGATTATTGTGTCGGAAGGTACGGCGCCAAAACTGCCTATTCGCAGTACAATGCGGATTCTTTTTCACGATGGGCATGAAGAATCCGCCTCCTTTATTACCGACAGGGTTTTTGATCGAAGCAGTGAAGTGTTTGATGATCCATGGTTTTAACGTTCATGTGAAAGTTGCCTTTTAGGTGAATGCACACAACAATCATCACAAGCGGAGGAGAAAGAAGATGAAAAAAAATGCGGTGAATTACTGGAAAAAAAAGGAGTCATTACGGCCCTGTGTGGAGTAGCTCTTTTGGCACCGGCGATGAATACCCCGGTCATGGCGGCCGAAACCGGAGTTAACGACACTATTGCCAACGCTCTTAAAGGTGATTGGGGACAGATTAAGTTTAATGTCCGTTATCGCTGGGAGCATATTGATCAGGATGGGAAAAAGACGACTGACGGGGATCCCATCAGGCTGCGATTAGGGTATCTTACGCCCAAATTCGCAAATTTTCAGGCCTATGCCGAGTTTGAAGGAAATACTGCCGTATTTTCAGATGACTACAATGACAAGACCAACGGCAAGACTGAGTACGCGGTCATTGCCGATCCGGATTCCAAGGGTGAATTGAACCAGGGTTGGCTGTCGTTTTCCGGTATTCCCGATACCACTATTAAAGCCGGTCGGCAGCGGATTATTCTTGATAATGCCCGTTTTGTCGGTAACGTCGGCTGGCGCCAGATGGAGCAGACCTATGATGCCGTCCGGGTGACCAACACCTCGGTGTCCAACCTTTCCCTTGACGGCACCTATATCTGGAATGTCCGCAATATTTTGAGCAAGGACGACAATATGAACTCGTTTTTGGGGAATATTGGTTTTAAGGTGCCCAAGATCGGCAAGGTCACAGCCTATGCTTACCTGCTTGATTATGATGATCTGGCGAAAAAATCATCGTAGACATACGGAATTCGGTTTGGCGGCGCTTTTGCCCCCGTGGATAATTTCAAGATTCTGTATTTAGCCGAATATGCGCATCAGTCTGATTATCAGGATAATCCGGCCGATTTTGATGCCGATTACTATCATATTAATGGAGGGTTCAAGATTCCTGATCTCGGCTCTGTTTTTAAGAATCTCACCGCCAAGATCGGCTATGAATTTCAGGGGTCGGACAATGGTGTTTCTTTCAGGACACCCCTTGGAACCAACCATGCCTTCAGCGGCTGGGTTGATAAGTTCCTGGCAACACCGGCTGATGGTCTGACGGATTTCTATGGGATGATAAGCGGCAATTTGATGGGGCTTACGGCCAAGTTTATCTACCATACTTTTGACGCGGATAAGGGGAGCGCCGATTACGGTGATGAGTTTGATGCCATGCTTAAATATAAGTTCAATAAGCATTATTCCGTATTGGCCGCCTACGGCACCTATGATGCCGAGGATTTTGCCACTGATACGGACAAGTTCTGGCTGCAGCTGGATATAAAATTTTAGACTGGCAGTGCCGGCTTGTTTTTTGTGATGGCCATTCGGGCCTTGTCCCGGGTGGCCGTTTTTTGTTTGGTGTTCCGGCCTGGACCAGGTTGACCAGCCGCAACAATGACACCGCTTCGCTGGTATGAACATAAGGGACTGTGAAAAAATAACTGGAACATCCTGCTTTGCCCTTTTGCCCATTTTCTACGTTGCGTAAAGAGCTGAAAAGAGACTATGCAACTCATTACGCGCCTTGAAAATGAACAAAATTTCAGCGCAAAATTGTTCCACTTATTTCCTTACAGTCCCCAAGTGGAGCAAACAGTTCACTCTTTACCCGCCAGGCGGGCAGAAAATATTGTATACTTGACGGAAAATGCACGATTACACCGCGATGAAACAAGAAAAACCGTAGCAATTGTCGAAGGCGAAAATTATTCTGGTTTCTGTCTTCTGATAAAGACCCTGCCGGCAACAATACCGGCTTCATAGAGTCCGAAAAGGGGGAGGGAAAGAAGAGCGGTCGCTGTTACGTCTCCGGCTGTAAGCAGAAAGGACAGGACAACAATGGCAATATAAAAAAATTTTCTTTTGGTAGAAAAATGATTGCGCTTGATGAGACCGGTTTTGACGGTCATGACCATGAGAAATGGAATTTCAAAGGCAATGCCGAAGGCAAGCACCGTGCGGGCAACAAAGGTCAGGTATAGACCTAATTTGGGCATGGGGCGGAGGTTATTTCCGGCATAACTCATGAAAAAGGAAAGCATCCTTGGCAGGACAATAAAAAAGGCAAACAGGGCGCCGGCGGCAAAGAGCAGCGTTGACCAGAGGACAATCCGGCGGGCAATACGTCGTTCGTGATCAAGCAGGCCGGGAGCAACAAACATCCAGATCTGGTAGAGGAGGACAGGAAAGCTGACCACGATTCCGACGAGAAGTGAGAGCTTGATGTAGCTGACAAAGGCCTCGGTTAACTTGGTATAGACCATGTGGCCGAGATCGGGATAGGCCTGGAACAATGGCCGCATACAAAATCCGGCTATCTCGTCAATGAACAGATAGGCAATAACGCTTGTTCCCGCAATAACGAGAAAACTTATAATCAGTCGTTTGCGAAGTTCCTGGTGGTGAGGAGCAAAATGTTCAAGCGCTGCTCTCATGCGGTGGATGGGGGCGGCTGGTCATCAGTCGGTGAAGAACCATTGAGTTGCTGCTTCCCGGCGGGGGAGGGCATTGTGGAATTGGATGTTTCCGTCTCCGCGTTATCGTTGCAATTTTTTTCCCAGGGGCGCTTTGCAAGGGGCTCATGGTCAATCACCGCTTCATCGTTGTCAACACCTGTATCCCTGCTCTCAACTCCAGCCTGCCAGGTTTTTGTTTCCGTCTCCAGCAGGTGACTCTGGAGATCATTCGCGGTTTTTTTAAGTTCACCCTGGACCTCACCGAGAACATTGCCTTCTTCATTCAGGGTTTCCTTGACCTGATTGACAGTCCTTTTAAGCTCTTGAAGTCCCTTGGCAAGAGAGCGGGCAAGTTCCGGCAGTTTATCCGGGCCGACGACAATCAGCGCTACCGCCAGGATGACGATCATTTCAGGGAGGCCGATTCCAAACATAGACAGGGCTCAGGGATTAAAGGATCTCGGTAGTTGCTTTCAGTGCGGGAGGACTCTTTTCATGGTCATCACAAACTGTCATTCTACGGTATTCAGGATGGCCTGTCAAGCAGCCGGCGATGGTCAGTGCGAGAGAGACTTACTGCAAAACAGGGCAAAATATCCCGGCTAATCTTTTGTTAAGGGATTTTTGCGTAACCCATCGAAAATATGTCGTATCCCCATGATTGGATTGGTAAAGAGCATGCGAGGGCCGACTTGGCGCATGATGTGACGTATTTTTTCCCGCATTGCCGGTTTGTAGCAGTGCACCTTGCAGTTGCCGCAGGTTGTTTTGCCTTCCTGGAAGGGGCATTGTTGCAGCCGCTTGCGGGCGTATGCAAGCAAGGCGCTGCAGTCGGGGCAGAGTTCTTTGCCGGCGCCGTGATTATTTACGCAATAACGGCGGATCATGACCTCAACGGTCTTTGCCTCCCGCTCCATTCTCGGCTTGTCCGTCATGCTTCCTTCCGTTATATATTCAAGGCGCCCCTTGGGATAAGAGCTTTTATTTTTGAAGACTTTACCTGCCCCGGCGCTTTTTACCGGTTCATCACTTTTACCCGTAACAGATATGTTTTTCATTGATTAAAATCAAGAAAAAATGATGGAGAGGAAAACGTTACCGTAAGGTAGCGGTAAAGGACATCAACCTGTTACTGATGAGTAACAAACATATCACACATATATATATCTGACTGATTTATTGTATTTTCTAAAACTGGAATATTATTTGCAAAATTCTGGTGAACACTAAGAAACAATTATTCGTTCCATTTGTTGTTAGGGGGGTACGGTGCCGGAATACAAATCGAAATCCTACAGCCATATCATTAAGATTGTCTTGATTCTGATTATTGTTGCTGTGGCTGGTGTGTACGTCAGGGCCAAGGTTTTGCCCGGGTCCTTTGGAGAATTCGGCCATTACAGAGGCGATGCCGTGAAGGATGAGATCAACCGGCCTCTTCGTAACGGCACCAATGCCTCCTGTCTTGTCTGTCATCCTTATATTCGTGAAATGCATCTCAAGGGCGTGCATCATACTGTTTCCTGCGAGTTCTGTCACGGTCCGGTGGCGGATCATGTCAAGGATGGCAAGGTTATAGCCAGGCTGCCTAAAAAGCAGGGCCGGGATATAAAAATTCTTTGTCTGCGCTGTCATAACCAGATTATCAGGGCACGGCCCAAGGAATCCATCAAAATGATTTCCATGCCCCAGCATCTGAAAGAAAAACACGTACGTACGGATCATATCTGCAACCAGTGTCATAATGTCCACGCACCGCTGATGTGGGTCAAGCAGGCCAGGGCCATGGTCGGTGTGGAGGAGGACTCCAAATGATAAAAAGTATTGAAAAAGAGATTTCCCTGGATCGTCGGGCGTTTATTAAAAAAGTCCTTGGCGGCACCATTGCCGGTTCATTGTTGCTGGTTATTCCCGCCGGCGCCATGGAGCTGGAGCATATTCCTGAGCAGATTCCCGGCATGCGCAAGGAAATAGGGCCGTTTATAACAGGAAAAAAATTTGCTTTTATTGTCGATATTACCCGTTGTATCGGCTGTGGTTCCTGTTGCGTTGCCGACAAAAATGAATACCAGGTGCCTGACGGCAATTATCGAACCTGGGTTGAGCGTTATGTCATCGATGATAAGGATAACGTCTATGTCGACAGCCCCAACGGCGGCTTGGACGGCTACCAGAAACCGCGCAAGGATCTTCCCTATCCCGTGCGCGATACCTTTTTTGTTCCCAAGCTTTGCAACATGTGCGAACACCCTTCCTGCGTTCAGGTCTGTCCGGTGGGGGCGACCTTTCAAACTGATGATGGATTTGTCTTGATTGATGACAAAAGATGTGTCGGTTGCGGCTACTGTGTTCAGGCCTGTCCTTATTCGGTTCGCTTTATCAACCCGAAAACCCATACCGCTGATAAATGTACCTGGTGTTATCATCGGGTACGAAAGGGGCTCTTACCGGCCTGTGTCAATGTTTGCCCTGTCCAGGCCCGGAAATTCGGCGACCTGAACGATCACGAGTCGGAAGTGTATAAAATTTTACACCAGCCGCATGTGGTCTCGGTCCTGAAACCGGATATGGGCAATAAACCGTCGCTCCATTATGTGGGTCTGCGAAGGGAGGTGGTCTGATGAGTCCTGAACACGGCGCAGCGGTGGCAACCGCTTTGACCAATTTTGTTTTTCCCAACGATCTCCATGTGCACTGGTCTCTGATGATCGTCCTGTATCCCTATATTACCGGTATTGTTGCCGGCGCTTTTATTGTCTCCTCCCTGTACCATGTGTTTCATATTGAATCGCTAAAGCCGGTATCGAGATATGCCCTGATTTTTGCCCTGGCCTTTTTAGCCTTTGCCACCGCTCCTTTGCTTATTCACCTCGGGCACCCTGAGCGGGCCATGAACATGATGCTTACCCCAAGCCCGACCTCGGCCATGGCCGGGTTTGGCTATATTTATTCAGCCTATGCCGTAGTTCTTATCCTTGAGATTCTCTTTATCTATCGTCCAACCCTGGTTGCTTTGAAACAGAAGTCAACCGGCGGGATGAAATTTCTTTATTATCTGTTGACTCTGGGCAGTGATAATCTCTCGCCGGAAGCTTTACGGGTAGACCACAAAATCACTGCCTTTTTAGCCGCCATTGGTATCCCCATGGCCTGTACCCTGCATGGCTATGTCGGCTTTATCTTCGGCGGGGTCAAGGCAAACCCCATGTGGGCAACTCCGCTCATGCCGGTAATTTTTCTCCTGTCCGCCAGTGTCTCCGGTATTGCCGGTATTATTTTTTCCTATGTTTTGATAAAACGTTATACCGGTAAATCCATTGATATGGACTGTATCCGCACCCTGATCAAGTTCCTCTGGGGATGCTTCATCCTCGATTTTGTCTTTGAGATGCTTGAACTTTTTTCCCATGCCTATATGGCAACCCACCACTGGGAGGCCCTGCGCGATCTCTATGTCGGGCCGTTATACTGGAGTTTTATCGTGGCCCAGGTCGGCATATTTTCCGTTATCCCCTTTATCGGCCTTGGCATTCTTTCCCTTGTTAAATTATCTGATAAAATCGTGATGAAGTGGGGGACAATTCTTTCTTTCATGATTTTGGTGCAGGTGTTGCTCATGCGCTGGAACGTGGTCATCGGCGGGCAGTTGATGTCAAAAAGTGAGCGTGGCCATGCGGTATTTCATCCGGGCTGGTTTACCAAGGAGGGTATTATTGTTTCTATCATAATTATGATTCTGCCCATCGCCCTTCTCTGGCTGCTCAGCAAGGTCTTTCCCTTCTGGCTTGACGATGATCCGGCAGTTGAGAGACAGTCGGCCTGATAGATTACAGGATGGGAAAAGATAAAAAATATACAATTTCATGAACAATACAGAATGAAAAGGAGGGGATACGCGTTGAATACAAGGAGGTGAAGGGGGCGGATCCGTCAGCCTGCTGGTGGTTCGGAGAACGAATTGTACGAGTTTTATTTTAATTGAGGTTCATATCAGGAGGAAACTGAATGAAACATTTGAAAAAAACATTTTGTATTGTAGTCCTTGGGCTTTTTGCTGCCGGGTCGGCCTTTGCCACCACCGAGCAGTCAAAAAATACCCAGGACGCGGCAGTAAAGGCAATCAATGTGAAGTGTATTAATTGCCATTTGAAAGAAAACGTTTCACTTGTGAAACAGTGGCAGCACTCACCCCATGCGGCGGCAAAAGACGGGCAGATAGGCTGTTATAACTGCCATGCCGCCAATAAGGGAGAAGATCTTGCTTATGAACATGAAGGTGCTGTTATAAAAACCATTCTCTCGCCTCTTGACTGTAAGTTTTGTCATGAGCGGGAAGTAAAAGAGATGGTTAACTCACACCACGCAACAGCCGGGGAAATCATGGCATCTCTCGACAACGTAATCGGCGAAGTGATCTGCTCCATGCCGGATACCAAGGCCGATGTTGTTAACGGTTGCTGGCAGTGTCACGGCTCAGTTCTCAAGATTAAGCGTGATAAAAACGGCAAACCACTGAAGAATGAAGCCAAGGCAGTCATGATCGATCATATGACCTGGCCGAACACCGGTATTGGCCGAATCAACCCTGACGGTTCCAAGGGTTCCTGTATGGCCTGTCATTCCAAACATTCCTTTCGGGCTTCGGTTGCCCGTCAGCCGGAAAACTGTGGCAAGTGTCACCTGGGCCCGGATCATCCGCAAAAGGAGATTTATGAAGAGTCCAAACATGGAATCGCCTACTATTCTGCGCTTCGGTCGGCTGGAGCCAATGGGATGAATATCCTGAAAAACGGCACCTGGGTTTTGGGTAAGGACTATTACACCGCTCCCACCTGCTCCAGCTGTCACATGGGATCCTATGTGAAATTAGACGGCGGCATCGCCCAGAATACCCATAACGTGGGTGACCGTATTTCCTGGACGCTCAGGCCCAAAGTTTCAGTGAAGCTGAACCGGGCAATCTTTGCCGACGGTACTGTTACAGATATCCCCGGAGACATTGCGCCCCAGGTCGGACAGAAGGCTACCTTTAAAACCTATGTCGTTGAAGATGGCAAGTTTAAAAAGGTCAAGGCAGAAAAACAGGTCGTCAAGGTGCTGTCCTGGGAAGATCGCCGCAACAACATGAAGGGCGCCTGTAAGTCCTGTCATGGCATGCAGCAGGTTGACAATTTTTACAAACAGTTTGATTCCCTTGTCGTCACCTATAATGAGAAATTCGCCAAACCGACTAAGAAACTGTACGGCATGGCGAAAAAAGACGGCTTGATTCATGGGTCTACCTTTCACACCGAACTTGGCTGGCTTTGGTGGGAAATCTGGCATCATGAGGGACGTCGCGCCCGTCACGGCGCTGCCATGCAGGGTCCTGATTATACCCATTGGCATGGAATGTACGATGTGGCTCATCACTTCTACTTCAAGTTTCTCCCCGAGCTGATGAAACTGGCCAAAGAGCATAACATGACGGCCAAGTATGAGAAGGCTGTCAATGAGATTCTTGCCAGACCTGAACATCAGTGGTATAAACAGGGCTTTGGTGAGGCTACCATGTCTGCAATCAAGGCGGAACAGGCTGAACGGTACGGAGAAAAGAAGTAAGAGATTCAGTATATTCAGTTGAATGTTGCCGTCCCGTTTCCCGTTTTGGGAATCGGGGCGGTTTTTTTATGGAGGATTTTTTTGACTATGAAATGTGGACAAACCTCGCGTAACACCTTGCCGGTTATCCTGTGTCTTGCTCTTTTCCTGGGAGTCATTCTTACCACCTTTGCCCAGGCCACAACCGGAGATTCCTTGCTTACGGATGTAGTCAAATTAGATTTGGGCCTGCAGGGGTATGTTGTCGGAAAAACGCTTGACCCCGACCAGAAAAGGATTGCCGGGAAACATTCGGTGGCCGGTGCCTACGCGGGCACCTACAAGTTTGTTGATAATGCATTGTATGTGGTGATTGACAAGGAAACGGACAGAATTCTTGCCCTGTATAAAAAAAAAGAGAATGCCGACCAAGCAGAGTTGAAAGCAATGATTGCAGAATTGATGGACCGGTTTTCTCTGCCTACGACCATGGCCCATGACAAGCTGATTTACTGGGCTTTTAACAAATATGGAGCCGTCTCCGAGGACGACTTTAACAGGGCAAAAAAAATACAACAGACCGCAAAACTCGGTATTATCGCAACCGTGAAGCTCAGTTCCGAGCTGGAAATAAAACCTGATTCGAAAGTGGGCGATCCCGGAGGGCACTCGCAGGGCAAGGTGGAAAAGCAATCGCCTGCAACCGGGACTGTTTATTTTATTATTACCTCTGATCCTCTTGTCCAGACATTCCTTGCCGCTCATCAGCAATAACCAGTATGGCTGGACCAGATAAGTGAGCCCGAAGTCTTCATTACATTCCGCTTATCTGCGAGACGCCGTGATTTCAGGCCATAGCCACAATAAAGCATGAAAATAGCCCGAAACGGCATCACTTCATGGGCGATTTTCGGATAAACCAGCATGGCTGGATCAAATTGGTCGGCCACAACAGATAAGGTAAGCGTAGACTTCGAACGATGAAAACCCCTTGCTCCGGCATGGGCAGACCCTGACTCAAGGGATTTTCGGATAAAAAAAAGAAAAATGGAGAGTTTTTGAGATTACGTCTCCCCGGGTTTGACTTTTCTCTCTCTCTCGGCTATATTTTTTCGGTTTTGGGGCTGTTGTCTTTCATATCGGGAAGATTAATCAGCCTTTTCTTTTGTACGCGTTCTGGAGGTCTTTGTTCCGGTGAACGGTTCTTTTTCGTGTTGCACACAACTATATTGAGGAGATAGCCATGGCCAGTGTGGTAGTGGTTGGCAGTCAATGGGGTGATGAGGGTAAGGGAAAGGTAGTTGATCTGCTCACAAATTTCGCGGATTGTATTGTTCGTTTTCAGGGCGGTAATAATGCCGGTCATACCCTGGTTGTGGATGGGAAAAAATATATATTCCATATCATCCCTTCCGGGATCCTTTACGAGGATAAAAAATGCATGATCGGTAACGGGGTGATTATTGATCCGGAAGTTCTGCTTGTAGAGATGGACGAGTTGAAAGACAAGGGGCTGCCCGTGACACCGGGACGTCTTACGATCAGTGAAAATGCCCATCTTATCATGCCCTACCATAAGATGCTTGATCATGCCCGCGAAGCTTCTCTGTCCAAGGGGAAAAAGATCGGCACCACCGGGCGCGGGATAGGGCCCTGTTATATGGACAAGGTCGGCAGGGTAGGGATTAAGGCCGGTGATTTTCTTGATCCCGAGCAGTTTATAGACAAGTTGCAGGCAAATATCGAAGAAAAAAATTTTTATCTGACCAAACAGTATGGTGCCGAAGCAGCCTCTTTTGAAAACATTAAGGTGCAATTTGAAGAGTTTGCGGAAAAACTTTCCCCCTTTATCGGTAATGTTTCTGTGGAGTTGGATACTGCCCGGAAATCGGGGAAAAATATTCTTTTTGAAGGTGCTCAGGGAACACAGCTTGATATCGATCACGGCACCTACCCCTTTGTCACTTCCTCCAATACTATTGCCGGTAATGCCTGTATCGGTTCCGGATTTGGACCAGCCCATGTGGATGAGGTCATTGGTATCGTCAAAGCGTATACAACCCGGGTTGGCGAGGGTCCTTTTCCTTCAGAGCTTCCCGAAGGTGATCCCATTGGTGATGAATTGCAGGCAAAAGGCGGGGAGTTCGGCGCAACTACAGGCCGTCGTCGCCGTTGTGGCTGGTTGGATATGGTGGTCGTGGGTGATGCCGTCCGCTTAAACGGCTTGACGGGACTGGCCATCACCAAGCTCGATGTACTGTCTGGACAGCCCGTGCTTAAGATCGGTCGCAAGTATACCGTGGAGGGAAAGGAGTTTACCTGCATGCCCGGAAATATCCGCAAAACCTCTCTTGCCAGGCCGGTATATGAGGAAGCTGAAGGTTGGGACGAGGAGATATCAGGAGTTCGTGATTTTAGCGACTTACCCTTGAAAGCGAGAGAATATGTCCAGCGGATTGAGGATATCAGCGGTGTCGCTCCCGCCATTATTTCCGTGGGACCCGATCGCGAAGAGACGCTGCTGCTGCGTAATCCCTTTGAAAAATCTTAACTGCAAATTTTTAGAGAGGGCTTGCCAAGTCTCTGAAAATGATTACAGAATAAATTATTCCTCAACAGGTTTTAGCTGTAGCCGGTATTATGCAGTGCCGCGGATTGACCCTGTGAGAAAATTACCCGGAGAAATGATATATGGCGCGTATTACAGTTGAAGATTGTCTGGCAACGGTTGGGAATGACAACAGGTTCTCCCTTATCCATCTCGCTGTCGAGCGTATTCGCCAGCATCGAAAAGGAGAGCCGTTTTTAGTGTCGGGAAAAAATAAGGAAATTGTTATGACATTGCGGGAAATTGCCTCGGGTGATGTTACCTTTGATAATATTTTTAACCTGCCCGAAGAGCGGAAATCCCGGGAAGCAGAGCTTGTCACTGATGAAGATGCGGAGACCGCAACCGAGAAACCCTGAGAAGAAAGCGTCGGTGCTGTTATCCGTTCTGCTTTTTAAGAATTGAGGCTGCACGCTCTTTTTTTCTCTTGTTGATAACTCAGACCGTTTAATTATGAGCAAGTGTTACTATGAAATTTTAGGGGTGTCCCGGGATGCCGGCAATGATGTAATAAAGAAATCATATCGCAAGCTGGCCATGAAATACCACCCGGACCGGAATCCCGGGGATGCGGAAGCCGAGGCCTGTTTCAAAGAGGCTGCCGAGGCCTATGAAGTTTTGAGCGACGCGCAGAAACGACAGCTTTACGACACCTATGGGCATGAAGGTCTGAAAAACACAGGGTATCGCGGTCCAGGGAGCAGTGAGGATATCTTCTCGCATATGAGTGATATTTTCGGTGATTTATTTGGTTTTGGTGGTCGCCGACAGCGTGACCCCAATGGCCCTGTTCCCGGTGATGACCTTCGTTATGATCTTGAAATATCTTTCATGGATGCCGTGCATGGGGTTGAGAAAGAGGTTGAAATTACAAAAAGAGAAACCTGCTGGACCTGTGAAGGGTCCGGCTCCCGCCCAGGTCATAAACCTCAGACCTGCCCCAGTTGTGGTGGCCGTGGCCAGGTGATTCGATCCCAGGGTTTTTTCCAGGTCAGTTCCACCTGTCCCCAGTGTCACGGTAGTGGTCGAATTATTACCGAACCCTGCGCCGACTGTAACGGTTCGGGCTTGGTCAATCGCACCAAGAAGGTCAACCTGAAGATTCCCGCCGGAGTTGATACCGGTTCCAGAATGCGGCTTTCCGGTGAAGGCGAAGGTGGACGTAAGGGCGGACCGTCCGGCGATCTGTATGTAATTATCCATGTCAAACCCCATGAATTTTTTCAACGGGACGGCCAGACCGTTTATCTCAGATTTCCTTTACCTATGGTACGGGCGGCGCTTGGTTGCGAGATTGATGTGCCGACCATTGACGGTTCATCGGTTTTGAAGATTCCTGCCGGTACTCAGCCCGGGCATCGTTTTACCTTACGCGGTGAAGGGGTTGCAAGTCTGCGTGGACGTAAGCGGGGAGACATGATAGTCGAGATGCAGGTACAGACCCCGACAGGCCTGAGCAAACATCAAAAAGAGTTACTTTGCGAGTTTGATGATCTTTGCTGTGAACAGGACGAGGAGGGTTTTTTCTCCCGGCTTCTCCATGGTCATCTCGGGCGAAAGAAAAAAGAAGAAGTCAGCGAGGACTGAGTCATGTCTGTAGAATCCGGTTTCACGCATTTTGACAGTGCCGGTAACGCTCGGATGGTTGATGTCAGCGCCAAAGGCGAAACCCTGCGTCGGGCAACGGCTAAAGGACGGATCACAATGTCGCAACAGGCATATTCCATGGTCCGAGCCGGTTCTATTGAGAAAGGTGATGTGCTTGGGGTTGCTCGTATAGCAGGGGTTATGGCAGCAAAAAAAGTAGACCAGCTGATACCGCTCTGTCATCCCCTTGCCGTTACCGGTATTGATCTTGGTTTTAGCTTTTTTGATGATGATCGGGCGGTAGAAATTGAGGCTACTGTCGGCATAACCGGTAAGACCGGTGTGGAAATGGAGGCTTTGACCGCTGTAAGCATTGCGGCCCTGACCATCTATGACATGTGTAAAGCTGTTGATAAGGGTATGGTAATATCTGATATTCGTCTCATGAAAAAAAGCGGTGGTAAGAGTGGTGAGTTCATCAGAAAACAGGGAACGGATGTCAGGACGACAGAGGTAGACAAAGCGAAGTGAAAATTCCTGGAGTACCCGCTACTCTCTGTTTTTATTGATTGTTGAATAGGTCGACAGTATGCTGGTTATTCGCAGATTCATATTTTTTTTTGAAAGGCTACCTTGAAAAATTGCCATTTTGCCGATTACTGCCTCACAGTAAAAATAAAAATTTTTATCTTACTGTTCCTTGTTCTCGAACAAAATGTCTACTATTTCAAGGCACCCGAAAGTCAAGGATGCAAAAAGCCATGATTTTCATAACAGCTAAATAGTGTCATTGTTCAGGTAGTGAAATCGGTCCAGCCTGTTATTGGTATTCCGGAATAATTTCGTGAGAAAAAAACGCACCGGAGACGGTTATGAATAAAATGGAATTAGAGAAGTTAAAAAAACAGCTTGAAGCGATGAAAAGCGATATTTATGCCGATGTCGAACAAACTTTGACGGAGATGAACGCCCAGACCGGCAATATTCCTGATCCCAATGATCGTGCTACAGTTGAATCGGATCGGAGTTTTGAGTTGCGCCTGCGTGGGCGTGAACGAAAACTCATGGAAAAGATTGATGAAGCTCTTGCCAGAATAGAGAGTGGTACCTTTGGTATTTGCCAGGAATGTGGGGAAGATATTACTATAAAAAGACTTGAGGCCAGGCCGGTAGCCGAGTTGTGCATTGATTGTAAAACCAGGCAGGAACAGAAGGAAAAGGAACAGGGGCGCTAATCGGCCATGCCTGAATTACGTAAAGATCCGATTCTTGGGCGGTGGATTATTATTGCCCAGGAACGTAGCAAACGCCCGACTGATTTTATAGTTGAGGAAGTTGAAACAAAAGGCGGATTTTGTCCGCTTTGTCCCGGCAATGAAAAGACTACCCCGAACGAGGTACTTGTCTACGGCAGAGAACCTGGAATGCCGGCGAACTCATCAAGCTGGCAACTGCGGGTAGTCCCGAACAAGTATCCGGCACTGGTCATTGAGGGAGAACTTGATAAACAGGGGGAAGGACTGTATGACCGTATGAATGGTATCGGGGCCCATGAGGTCATTGTAGAGAGTCCTCGTCATGAAGATCGTTTTGCCTACCTGCCCCATGAGCAGATGATTCTGACCTTCCGGGCCTTTCAGGATCGAATACGTGATCTCTCCCGGGATCCCCGTTTTCGTTATGTAATGGTGTTTAAAAATTTCGGTAAGGCTGCGGGCGCTTCCCTTGAGCATTCCCATTCCCAACTCGTTGCCCTGCCGGTATTGCCGAGAATGGTCGTCTCTGAGCTTGACGGCAGTTTGTCCTATTTTAAGTATAAAGACCGCTGTATTTTCTGTGATATTATTCGCCAGGAAATGCAGCAGGATGTTCGTCTGGTCTGTGAAAATAACGACTTCGTTACGTTGACACCTTTTGCGCCGAGGACGCCCTTTGAAATGTGGCTTCTGCCTCGTCGGCATAGTTCGTCGTATGTGGCACAGGATGAGCAAACGCTTTCCAGTTTGACTGATATTTTTTCTGAAACCTTGCGTCGACTTGACGCCTGTATTCCCGGAATACCGTATAATTTTGTTCTTCATACCCAGCCGCTCGGGTCCGAGTCGCTGGAGCATTACCACTGGCATTTTGAAATTGTTCCCAAAGTAACCAGTATTGCCGGTTTTGAATGGGGATCAGGGTTTTATATCAATCCCATGCCCCCTGAAGATGCCTGCCGGTATCTGCGGGAGGTTGAGCTTTAGGAGGATTCTGTGGCTGAAAAAAAAATACTCCTGGTTGATGATGAAGAAGGTATCCAGCTTCTGTACCGGGAAGAGTTCGAGGATGAGGGGTTTATTGTTGATTCAGCCTACAATGGTGAAGAGGCGATCAAGCTTTTCAAGGAAAATACGCCTGATCTGGTTATTCTTGATATTAATATGCCGGGGATGAACGGAATAGAGGTTCTGCGTCAGATGAAAGAGATGAAACCGGATTTGCCGGTTATTCTCAGCTCGGCCTATCAGGAATATAAACAGGATTTCGGGACCTGGGCCTCTGAGGAGTACATTGTTAAGTCTGCCAATATGGATGAATTGAAAGCTGCAGTCCATAAATATCTTGATTAAGGCGGGAGGCTGTGAAGGAAATATGGATTGATCCCTCTTTCCGATATCCTTTGTCAGTGCTCAGCATATGAAAGATGTCCAGAGTCTGCGTGATACCCGGCGTATTAATATCCGCAAGGTCGGGGTAAAGACTATTTCCTATCCTGTTACTGTCCTGGACAGAGAAAAAAAGGTGCAGCAGACTGTGGCCACGGTCAACATGTACGTTAACCTGCCACACAGCTTCAAAGGTACGCACATGAGTCGGTTTGTGGAGATCCTTAACCGGTTCCACGGTAATTTTAACCTGCATGCCTTTCATTGTGTTCTCCAAGAGATGAAAAAGAGGCTGGAAGCAGAGGCCGCCCATCTTGAAATTGAATTCCCCTATTTTCTTCATCAGAAATATTCCGACAATGATATCGGGATTGACAGGTATATGTGCCGTATGCACGGTTCCTTACAGACAAAAGATGATCTGGTCCTGGAAATTGATGTCCCGATTACCCTGCCTCGCCGACAGGCTGCAAGCGGAGGATTACCCCGGTCCATGGGGCATTGGGGACAGGCCCGGGTTGCCGTTCGTTTTTATCGGTTCATCTGGATAGAGGAGCTGATCAGCCTGGTGGAAGACTCACTTGCGCAGTCGATTGGTATGCCCGAATCTGTAGAGTCGGTCTGCCGGAGAATAGGACATGTACTTGCCGAACATCCTGCCATAAGCTGGTTTCAGGTGGTAGTGGAAAATCTTTCCCATGGCTATTCCACCTTTGCCGCGGTGTCGGAAGATAAAAGAATAACGCAGGCGATTTGATTCTATCTGTAATTTTTTTTTGGCTTGAGAAAAAGTCGCGTTTCTCAAGTTCTTGACGAAATAAACCGGCAGAGCATAAATAACCAAAGCCTTGTGCTTGAAATTACAAAATATAACATTAGATACACAGAGTAGACGATCAATGAGCGAGTTCCTGTTTGAGATAGGTACGGAAGAAATACCTGCTGGATATATAGCGCCGGCACTTAGTTTTTTGGCGGCATCAGCCGGTAAACGGTTTGCTGAACTTGGTCTGAAATATGGACAGGTTAGAACCGCGGGTACCCCGAGGCGCTTGACCCTGGTAGTGGAAAATTTACAGGAAAAACAAGAAGATCAAAGAAAGGAACATGTCGGACCATCTCAAAAAGCCGGTTTTGATAATGAGGGCAATCCGACAAGGGCCGCCTTGGGCTTTGCCCGTTCAAAGGGTGTGCATGTCGATGATCTGCAGGTTATTGAAACCTCCAAAGGAGAATATCTGATGGCCGTAGAGGAAGTGGCGGGAAGAGCGACTTTGGAATTGCTTCCTGAACTTCTGGTTGGCTTGATTGAGGATATACCATTTCCAAAATCCATGCGCTGGGCGGAGAGTACCCTTACCTTTGCCCGTCCTCTGCAGTGGCTTCTCATCCTTTTTAATGGGATGGTTGTTGATTTTGAGATTGAAGGGGTACGGAGCAGAAACCTGACCTGCGGTCATAGGTTCATGGCACCTGAGTTTTTCCAGGTTAATGATTATGCTGATTATCTTCAGAAATTGGAAAAGAGTTTTGTTATCGCTGATCCTGATAAACGACGGAAGATGGTTGTTGAAGAGGTACGGAGATCGGTCAGAGAGCAGGAAAGGGAACAGGACGCGCAGCCGTTTCTTGACGAGGACCTTATTGATACGGTAACAAATCTGGTTGAGATTCCCTGGGGCGTCTGCGGCAGTTTTGATAAAAAGTTCCTCCAGTTGCCCCGTGAGGCTCTGGTAACCTCAATGCGTGAGCACCAGAAATATTTTCCGGTAACTGACAGTGATGGTAATTTGCTGCCACTTTTTGTTGCGATCAATAATACCAATGTTAGTGATAGGGCAATGGCCGTGAACGGCCATGAACGTGTTCTCCGAGCCCGGCTTGAAGATGGTCTTTTTTTCTTTAACGAGGACAAAAAACAGCGTCTTTCGGATCGACTAACCAGCCTTTCCGGGATTATTTTTCAGCGGAAACTTGGTACCATGGAGGCTAAAAGCCGCCGTATGGCTGAACTTGCAGGTAGAGTGGCGGCGCAGGTTGTTCCCGACCGGAAAGAGGATGCTGTCCGGGCGGCCCGCCTTGCCAAGGCTGATTTGTTGACGGAAATGGTTAGCGAGTTTCCGTCTCTTCAGGGAGTGATAGGAGCCGAATATGCTCGCCTTGATGGTGAAAAGGAGAGCGTGGCACTGGCTATTGGTGAACATTACATGCCTGTCCGGGCCGGCAGTGAACTTCCTGCTACCTTGGTTGGCGCAGTGGTTGGTATTGCCGACCGTCTCGATACCCTGGTCGGTTGTTTTGCCATTGGTGAGCGGCCTACCGGCAACAAGGATTCTTTCGGTCTGCGCAGGCAGGCCATCGGCTTGATCAGTATCATTCGCGGCCTTGATCTCTCTTTATCTTTAAATGAAATGCTCGGCCACGCCCTGGCCGGTTACGGAAAAGCTGTTGAGGTCGATACTGAGGTAATTGATCAGGTCCTGGATTTTATCCGTTTACGGTTTGAAAACGAACTGCTTGCCGGTGGCGACTATGATCAGGGTGCTGTTGAAGCTGCAACAGCAGTCGCCTTTGATGATCTTCGTGATTGCAAACTGCGGATTGATGCGTTACAGAGCATCCGCATTCGTGATGCCTTTGTTGTGCTTTCCGGTTCTTTTAAGCGAATCAGGAATATCACCAAGGAGAATTATTCCACGGATGTGGATGAAAATCTTCTTCAGGAGGAAGCTGAAAAAAAATTATATGCGGTTGTTCAGAGTGTACGGGATGAGGCTTTGCCTTTGATCGAGCGGCATATGTATGATAAAGCCCTGGAGGTTTTATTGCGGATGAAAGAGCCTGTAGACAGTTTTTTTGATGAAGTAATGGTGATGGTTGAAGATGAAGCTGTCCGCAGAAACCGATTAAATGTATTGACTGTTCTTCGTGAATTAGTTCTTCAAATTGGAGATATTTCGCGTATGCATATGGAAGAATAGGGTTCAGGATAGATAAAAAAAAGGCCGCCCGAATGGGCGGCCTTTTTTTATAAAAGCCATTCTAAGGAAATGTGATCATTTCTTTTTCTTGGGATGGCAGGTCGTGCATTTTTTAATTTTTTTCAACTTGGCATCTTTTTTGGCCATGTCCTTATGGCAGGCAAGACAGTTGCCGTGTCCGGCCCGCTGGATGGCCGTCTTTCCCTTGACTTTTCCTTTCAGCATATCTCCTGTATGACAGGTTACGCATTTTTCGTTTTTCTGGCCTTCCACATAGGCGACCTTTTTGCCGGCAGCATCCTTTCCATGATGGCATTCACCACATTTAATTTTTTCCTGATGCTTGGCATGGGGGAACAGAGCAGGTTTTTTGCCGTCGGGATTAAGGGTAATCTCCGCCGGTCCTTTGTCCACGGCAGCTGTTGCCATGGTAACCAGTCCGGTACTACAGAGAAATGCCAGCGCTACACTGTAAATTAATACCTTTTTCATGTTTTTCCTCCGTTTGAAATTGGACAGACATCATAATGAATGATGATTCATATTCAAAATATATACCGTGTCGTTGGGATGTTGTCAAGAGAGTCGGCCATGAGAAAAGGGAATATCTGAGAGAAAAAAGTCTGAGGGGTGATAAAAGAAAACCCGTTGGAGCAAAAAAGCGCCAACGGGCTGATATACGAAAATTCGTTGTTTCTCGATCAGCTTGAACCATAGCTGTGGAGTCCGGAAAGAAGAAAGTTGACGCCGAAGTAGGTGAAAAAGACGGAGACAAAGCCGATGATAGCTAACCAGGCAATTCTACTGCCGCTCCAGCCGCGGGTAAAACGGGCATGGAGGGTGGAGGCGTAGACAAACCAGGTGATGATTGACCAGGTCTCCTTAGGGTCCCAGCTCCAGTACGTTCCCCAGGCTTCATTGGCCCAGACAGCGCCGGTGATAATGCCGGCAGAGAGCCACATAAAGCCGAATACTATGGTTTTATGGGTCAGGTCATCGATGATTTTCAGCTCCGGCAAAGAGCCGGTCAGTGCACCATCAGTCATCCCTTTGTTGACTGCGGATTTTTTCAGCAGATACATCAGCCCTAAACCACCGGCCACGGCAAAGGCACCATACCCGATGAAGCATGTGAGTACATGCGCAATGAGCCAGTTGGATTGCAGGGCCGGGATCAAAGGACTTATCTGCTGATTAATACCTTTGGCAAAAGAGGCATAGGCCATGGCTGCTACGGTAAAGGGCATGACAAAGGCCCCGACCACCCGGGCCTTGAATTTTATTTCCAGAAAAATATAAAACAGGGTGGTACACCAGGCAAAAAAGACCAGGGATTCATACATATTGGTCAATGGCGCGTGACCAATACCCAGTTTATAGGATTCTACCCAGCGCAGGCCAAGGGCGACGGTTTGTGCAATCACACCGATGATGGCCAGGATGAGACCTATTGTCCCGATTTTTCTATTTTTAAAAATCAGCAGGCCAATGTAAAAGGCACTTGAAAGAAGATAACAAAGTGTTGTAATTCCAAAAAGTTGTGAGCTATTCATGCGTTATTCCGTCTGATTTGAGTGATCTTGTGCTATTCGTGCAAGAACGTTCAATTGGTCAGGTGATGTGTTGCTTAAAGGCATCGATAAGTTCTGTAAAAACCTTTTCAAAACCTACCTTATTCTTATGGGCACTGCCAGCGAAAAGGATTCCATGCCGGCCGTCTTCTTCGTGGACAAAGGCATAAATTTTTCTATGCGACATGAAAAAGGCTGTAAACAAGCCGAAAAGCATCATGCCGCAGCCGGTGTAGACAAACCAGACACCCGGGTCCTTGGTAACTTGCAGGCCTGTAGCGTAGAGCTGTTTCACCGTCATTTCATATTCACCGGAGGGTCGCTTGATAATTGCCTTCTGCCCATTGTTAGTCCAGAAAGTCGCGGGAGTCGCCTTGTTATCGGTAAACCATATCTTGATTCGCTGGACAGCTTCTCCACGGGTTTCCTGATTAATGATGCCAAAGGAGACCTTTTCCATTTTTGATCGCACCTGCTTTCCTGCTGGAATAATTAATGATTGCTTCTCATTGGTGCTTTTATTGCTGAGAAGAACCAGGAAGTCGGAGTAGGGCTGGTAAGAGGACTGGTAGAAGGTTATACCTTTATAGGTAAGTGGTTTGTTGACCTTCAGGTCGTGGACGGTCGTGCCGTTTTTTAGGATAACAGGCTTACCGTTTTCCACCACACTGACCTTGGAGAGGTAAGTCTTGGGCATACCGTTGTTGTAATATTCAATGGTGAAAAAATTGCATTGCACGGTAAAGCCCAGGTCAATCTTTTCCCCGTTCTGAAAGGAATAGATAAAGTTTGTTTTTTTGCTCTCAGGAATCATAATGGAGCCCTTGAAGGCAAAGTCCGGTTTATGGAGAATCTTTCGGGCAAAAGTGGGCGACCCGATCACAGCGCCGAGCAGAATAATAAGGATGGAGAGGTGGACAATATAAACACCAAAACGGGTCCAGCCGCCTTTCTGCGCAAAAAGAAGGACACCGCCATCCTTTTCCCGTTGTTCAGTCTTCCACCCTTTTGAGGCCAGAAACAGGCTGACTTGCCTGGCACCTTCTTCAAGCGGGACAGAAAGTACAAGAGATTTTCTAAGCCCCATTTTGCGCAGTCGTTCAGTTTTAGTTGTCAGATTGTCCTTTTTGACTATGCGGATCACGTTGGGTATGCGTTCCAGACTGCAGACAATCAGATTAAGACTGAAAATGCCCAGCAGACTGAGAAACCACCAGGAATTATACATATCTGTAATGTCAAACATCTGCAGAATATTGGCCATATTTTCCCCGTACTCCTGAACATAACGGGCTGCCGGCTGATTCTGCTGGACAATAGTGCCGAGAATGGAGGTGGCGGCGAGGATAAAAAGAAGGAACAGGGCCAGTTTAACGGAGGTAAAGAGGGTCCATATGGGATTTTTTTTCCTGGTGGTCATGGATGTTTTCCAAAAGATATCGGTAACGTTTAATTAATGTTTAATAGAAAATGGCCCACAGCGCATTGTTTATCCAGATTATTTTATCGTTTGTTGTGACTGTGTCTGACCGGTGTCCCGTTTACCTGGTCCAGCCATGCTGATCATAACCCATGAAGTATTCGCCGGGGGGATAATTCATCCCAGGCATAGATATGGCCGCCGTGTTGTTTTGCCAGGGCTTCGGCATCAGTTTTCAATCGAAAGGGAAGGGCCTCCGGCCCCATAGGTCCCATGATGTTGGAGCCGGTCAGGTAGTACAGCCCATTGGCATATTCCCAGTCACCCTGGTACAGGGTTACCCACACTGCCTGTATGATGACCGGTTGCCTGGTATAGGCGGATTGGTCGGCAAGAAAATTGATCAGGCACTGGCTGGAGCAGAAGTGAATGACCTCACCGGTGCTTGTTTTCAATTGGCTGTGAAATTTCGGATAGCGAGCCGGATACATATTGCACACCCGGCAACGGGTTTCAGGTCCCGGTTCACTGATCATACCTGTTTTTTTTCGTCTGCTTTCAATATGTTTGTAGCTTTGAGGAAGTTCTGCTGTCGTCATTTTCAGGGCGCCAGGGAAATCCGAGACTTTACCGCCATGTCCTTTGACGAAATTGTCGGCCTTCTCCGGATCGGCAAAGCCGATTTTTGAATGCATGGTCATTGTTCCTTTGGCGTCAGAACCGATGACATACAATGTGTTTTCGGCCGGAATCATTTTTAACGGCTCAAGGTAAAGGGCAGTGCTGATATTTGTCGCTTTTTTTCCGCTTTTTTTGATCATATCGGCAAGGCAGTGGATGGAACAGGTGATGTGTTTTTTCCCCTCCAGGGAAAAAGCATGCCTGGTGCGGGCATATTTGTTGATCATCATGCCGCAGTTTGGACAATGGAGAGCGGGGACACCGATCAACCCCTTGGACAGAGGGTGTTCAATTGTGGTTTCTCCGGCTCCGACAGTGCCCCGCACAAGGGGTGCCGGCAGGATCGCAAGCGTACCGGTTGCAAGGATGAGGCGAAGAATATTGCGTCGTGAAATCTTTTTCCTGTTCATTTAAATCCCTGTTGTACTGTTTGTAGAGCAGCCGGATAATCGAGTAGCCGACCGCCAAAGCCTTTGATAAATTTTCAGCCGTTTTTTTGTCGGCAAAGGCTATGAAACCGGGACCCATATCGGTAATGATGTCGCTGTGGTACACATACCATGTCATTGCCGCCGCAGGTCGTATAGGTGTTTCCCTGTTTATTTGAAAATCCAATGAGGCAGGGCCTGTCCATGCCGGAGCAAGGGGTTTTCATCGTTTGTTGTGGCCGGCCAATTTGATCCAGCCATGCTGGTTTATTTGAAAATCCAATGAGGCAGGGCCTGCCCATGCCGGAGCAAGGGATTTTCATCATTTGTTGTGGTCGGCCAATTTGGTCCAGCCATGCTGGTTTATCCGCAACCTGATAGCGGACATGGGTATATTTGCTCAGATCCATGCCGCACATGACGCATTGCCCCCTGCCCTGTGCCCACAGTTGGCCGTGGAGGAGGATAATCAGAAACAAAAAGAGAAATGATACGTGCTTAATCATGATGAACTTGTAAAAAGTCTTAGACGGTATTAGCCTGCAATGTATAATCAATATGTTATAACCTTTCCGCCGTCGGTTTCGTGTCTTTTTACGAAACCGACAATCATAGTTTTCAGATCGGAAAAACTGTTTGTGTTTGCCTGCCCGTAAAAAATTTCTTCACAATTCTACCATTATCTCCTTCAAATTTAAATGATTTTGTCGTAATTAGATGTACTTGAAAATACATGGAGTTCATTTGGTATTGCCGTTGCTTGATGACGCGCTTAAGGCAAGCGTGCAGGCGGAAAAATTGACCAAGCAGCTTTTTACCTTTGCAAAAGGCAGCGAACCGATCAAAGAGACGGCTTCCCTTGTCCGGTTGATCCGGGATTCAGCGGGTTTTGTTTTACACGGAAGCAGTGTGTCCTGTAGTTATGAGATTCCGGAAGACCTTTGGCTTGCCAAAGTGGATAAGGGGCAGATAAGCCAGGTAATTCAGAATATCATCCTCAATGCCAGACAGGCTATGCACGAAGGTGGAAAAATCAGGATAAGATGCTCTAATATTGATTATACTTCCCCTGAAGCTTTGCCTGGTCTTTGCCCGGGAAAATTTGTGAAAATCGATATTCGGGATACAGGTGCCGGTATATCGCAGGATATTGCTGATAAAAATTTTGATCCTTTTTTCACCACCAGAGAAAATGGCAGCGGTTTGGGACTTGGGATATGCCATTCCATCATCAGTAAACATGACGGTCGGATCAATGTGGAATCAACACCCGGAGAAGGTATGGTTTTTACTCTCTACCTGCCGGCATGTACTGGTACCGACAGGCAGACCAGGGGTGAGGAACCGGAGAACGGTTTGTACAGACCTGCCAGGATACTGATGATGGATGATGAGGAACTCTTTAAAAAAAGTGGTGCAGTCACAGCTTGAATATCTTGGTCATGAAGTGTTTTTTGCGGCAGATGGTCTATATGCCATCCGGTAGTATCGGGAAGGGTTGCATACCGATAAAAAGATTGATGTCATTATCATGGATCTCACTATCCCCGGCGGTATGGGCGGCGAAGAGGCTGTCCGCCATATTCTTGAAATACATTCCGAGGCCAGGGTTATAGTCTCAAGCGGTTATTCCAATGATCCGATCATGGCCGATTATACGGAGTACGACTTCTGTGCGGCGGTTGCAAAACCATTTAAACTCAACGAGTTGCAACGGGCAATTACCATGGCGCTGTCCTGAGCATGACGCCCTCTCTTGCCGGTGAATTCTTTTTTACCTAAATCCTGCAGTTATTCGTGCACAGAGAACGTTGAGACAGGTACAGATACAAGGAGGCAAGCGAATTTCGGCACAGGTGTACTGTTGGTACATCGAGCACGAAATTCGTGAAGCCGACACAGTAGATGTGCCTGTATCGA
>JANTGH010000042.1 GCA_024763055.1 Desulfobulbaceae bacterium | reverse complement strand
CTGAAGGACAGTTTGAGTCAGACAGGCTGGAAAGATGGAGGTCTTTCTGTGTCTTTCAGTGTCAGGAATTAATCTATGAAAGTGTTTGACAAGGACACATACGGACGCCTTAAAACTCTCTTGACTTTCACCGGAGTAACTCTGCGATGTAACATAGTAATTTTCGTCGTATAAACAACATTGCATACCCGCGGGTAAACAGTGAATTGTTTGATGCACTTTTTTCATTATTTTTTGTGCCGTCAAGGCATGGAAGTTTATATGAAAATGGGTCCTTGATGCTCCAATTTCCGGGACATTTTCATTGTTCGTTGTGGTTGGGGTCTGAAAATTTGGTCCAGCTACGCTGGCCAAGTGGATGACAGGAGGGCACGTACGGATAAACTGTATGGACAGGCACTAACTACTTGCCGGGCGGTTTTTCCAACTCCTTGACAGGTGGGGTATCATGGATGGTATTGACAATAATAACAAATAGATTGTCCTCTTTAAAGAACACCTGTTGCAGGTCGTAGTTGTTGTTTGGTTCAAGATCAATAACAACCCGTATTTTATCAGGATTTTTATGTCTTCCGATTCGAATGGCTTTGACATAGCGTCCTTTGGTTTTGATTGTATTTTTGAGCAGAGAATCCATCCGGGTATTTTTAAAATCACAGACCACCCGCGGGAGTCCTTCTTCGATACCGAAAACGATGGGCGGATAGAATTCAGAAAGTTTGAACTGAATCATCTCCCCACGGTTAGAAGTGTTGTCAAATGTGACGGATTGAAGAACCGGTATTGAATTTTTAGTTTTCTTTGGTTGCTTGACAGGTGTGCTTGCAGCTTTTTTTTGTTGCGCCGCTTTTTCCGTGGTGGGAATTTCTTTATTTTTAATTTTCTGTGGCTGCGGGGGGTTGTTTTTATTGGTTTCCGTTGCCGTTGTGGATGCAGCAGCCGGTCTATCTGTTTCCTGTGGTCCGGCAGCAGCCGGCTTTTTTTCCTCGCCTGCTGTGGATGGCTCGGAGGGTTGTTTCTTTATCTTTGCCGTGTTTGGCGATACTTCTTTTACCGGCACCTTATTTTCCGGAGGTAAAGGGGCCGTGCCTGCGTAAAAGACGGAAACGGTCAAGGCATTCTTCTGCTGGTCAAAGTTCTGGTTAAAGTTAATCTCCTTGTCAGAGGCCAGGTCCAGGACCACGCGAGTTTTTGGATTTTCACCTTCATGGAGGCCGACCCGAATTTGTTTAATGAAGGTGCCGTTTGTTTTAATGGTATTTTTTAGTGTTCCGGCAATACGTGTTTTGGGGAAATCAAAAACGACCCGTGGTTTTTCCCCTTTGATGGCAAAGATTTTTGGAATATAGGAGCCATTAAGTTTAAAGGTTACCCGCTCTTCGTCGGTTGAAGGAGCGCTGAATTTTATGTTTTCCAGAGTCGGGACTTCAGCAGCCTGAACAATTGAAAACAGGGCACCGATGAGTATACAGAAAAAAAAGAAAGAGCCGGAGAGTATCTTCATAGCTGTATTCATAGAAAGTGCGTTAAAGGTAGTATAGGTGGCAGATCATCATTTTGCGTGAATTTTCAAATCTGTATGATTCCGCACATGGTTTAAGGTTGCGCCTTCCTCATGGGGATCTTTTTGGCGGACATTACCAGGCACCCATAATAGAACTGAGTGTTCCATGGCTCTGGATTTTGAAAAAAAATAAATGATTATAATTGTCGGTGTCGTAAAAAGCCTCGACACCGACGGCGGAATCATTATACATGTTGATTATACGTCGCCGGCTAATGCCGCTTCAGCTTTTTACGAGTCCATCATTATTGATTTCCCGCTTAAAGTATTGCAGCTTTTTGAATCCCTGTTGGAGTCTCGCAAGCTCGCTTTTCTTCAGGGCAATGGATATATATTGTTTACTTTCTATAAAAAAGTTTACGCAAAAAACGAAATAAAGTCAATGAAACAAGAGATAAACCAACAAGACGAACCGCAATCAAGGATTTTCGCTTCGAACAACCATCAAAAGCAATCGGGACTCATCGAAATACCGGACAGCTTTTCAGTCGATATCCATACGATTTTGCCGCTTGTAAAAAAGCCGGGCCGATATCTTGGTGGGGAGTTAAATACGGTCAATAAACAATGGGATTTGGTGGAACTTCGTTTTTGTTTTGTCTTTCCCGATCTTTACGAGATTGGTATGTCCCATCAGGGACTGCAGATTCTCTATCATATTATAAATAGAGAGGATCGTTTTCTGGCCCAGCGTTGTTATGCCCCTGACATGGATATGGAGACAGAGCTGCGCAAGGCAGATCTTCCTCTTTTCGCGCTGGAATCCCGTCGCCCTCTGTCCGCATTTGATGTCCTTGGCTTTACCCTTCCCTATGAACTTTGCTACACAAATATCTTAACTGTTCTTGATTTGGCCGGTTTGCCGCTCAGGGCCTGTGAACGGGATGAACGGCATCCTCTTGTTATCGGCGGAGGTTCCTGCGGCCTGAATCCGGAACCGGTGGCGGATTTTTTTGATGCCATTGTTCTTGGCGATGGAGAAGAAGTTATTATCGAGTTGGGTGATTGCCTGATTGCGGCAAAAAAAAGAGGTCTGGGCAAAAAAGAAACCCGGCAGCGCCTTGCCCGTATTGACGGGGTGTATGTTCCTTCTTTTTTCAAGCCAATCTACAAAGGCGGTGCATTTTCGGGCATGCAATGTCTTGAACCTGGATATGATAGGGTTCACCGGAGGATATTGCCTGAGTTGCCAGAGACCACGGTTCTTGCAAAACCGATAGTACCGATCGTCAAGCCCGTCCATGACAGGCTGGGCATAGAGATTGCCCGCGGCTGCACCAGGGGCTGCCGATTTTGTCAGGCCGGTATGATTTATCGACCGGTCAGGGAGCGGAATGTTGAGGACATTCTGCAACTGGCCGAACAGGGGATTGCGGCAAGCGGATTTGATGAACTTGCCCTGTTATCTTTGTCCACCGGCGATTATTCCTGTCTACCCGAGGTGCTTATCCGTCTGATGAACCAGTTTGTCGATGAATATGTATCGGTGTCCATGCCGTCCATGCGGGTTGGTACCCTGACCCGGGAAATTATAGAGCAAATCAAGCGGGTGCGGAAAACCGGCTTTACCGTGGCACCCGAAGCCGGAACCGACCGTCTGCGTGAAGTTATCAACAAGGGCATAACCGAGGAAGACCTGCTGTTCACCTGCCGTGATGCCTTTGGTGCCGGCTGGAACCTGATAAAGTTTTATTTTATGATCGGCCTGCCCACGGAAACCGAAAAGGATGTGGACGCCATTGTCGAGCTTGCCAAAAAGGCAAGGGCCCAGGCCGGAGGCAAGGGCAGGGTGCAGATCAATGTCAGCGTGGCCGCCTTTATTCCCAAGCCGCATACCCCTTTTCAGTGGCATGAGCAACTCAGTCTTGAAGAGGCAAAAGCTCGTCTGAACAGACTGAAGAAAATGTTGCCGCGCAAAGGATTTAAACTCAAATGGCATGATGCCCATACCTCTTTTCTTGAAGGCGTATTCTCCCGAGGTGACCGCAGGCTTTCCCGGCTTATTGAAACGGCCTGGAGGGCCGGGGTGCGCCTCGACGGCTGGTCAGAGCATTTCCGCCTGGAAAACTGGCAACGCGCTGCCGATCAATGCGGTATCGATATGGAAATGTATCTACGCGCTCGAACCATTGATGAACCACTGCCATGGGATCATCTTGACTGTGGTGTTGACAAGGAATTTCTGCAGCAGGAATGGCAGCGGGCAATGGAAAAAATATATACACCGGATTGCCGCATCCATGGTTGTCAGCAATGTGGACTCTGTGATTTTAAAACCATTTTTCCTGTAGTGTGCAAACAGGATTTTGTTCCCACCATAACTATTGCGAGCGGGAAAAAGGAAGAGCGGGAAGAAACGCCCTTTCGCTACGAAATTCATTATTCACGTCTCGGAGACAGCAGGTTTTACGGCCATCTCGAAATGTTGCAGCTGGTTTTTCGTGTCTTGCGCAGGGCCGGATTGCCGGTGTTGTTTTCCAAAGGGTATAATCCTTCGCCAAGAGTGTCTTTCAGCCAGGCCCTGCCGGTAGGCGTAGAGAGTCTTGTTGAGCATTTCAGTGTTGATCTGGACCGGCC
Organism: Desulfobulbaceae bacterium; assembly: GCA_024763055.1. Classification (GTDB taxonomy): domain Bacteria; phylum Desulfobacterota; class Desulfobulbia; order Desulfobulbales; family Desulfobulbaceae; genus DRLX01. Next base: position 20,917 of record JANTGH010000042.1, on the reverse strand, counting down.
ATTGTCCGACCTTGAGGCAGTGCTTGCCGCCTTGAACCACGAATTTCCAGAGACAATACGGGTTACTGCGGTTGAACTTGTCGGTAAAAAAGAGCAGGTTGACCAGGAAATTACCTATGAGATGATGTTGCCTGTTGTCAATGAGACGGATACCCGCAATCGTCTAACGGCTTTTTTGCAATCGGATGAATACGTTATAGAACGAATACGAAAGAGAAAACGCAGAACGCTTGATATCCGGCCCCTGGTTCGCTCTCTTTGCGTAAGGGAAAATCTGCTGGAGATTGTTTTGATCAATCATCATGACAAGGCCGGTGTCAGTCCGTTTGAAATACTGGAAAAAGTTATAGGCTTGACAACGGTTCAGGCCAGAAGTATCCGCATTAAAAAAACTGCTGTCAGAGCTTTGCAAACAGATGGTTGAGAAATCAATTATTTTGCGTTACAAAGGGCGTGGATGAAAGAGGTTGTAACCTGCGAACTGAAGGAGAATGATTCCGCTATTACTCCGGATATCTCTAAAACGTTCTTCCATAACGGTTTCTTGCCAAGGAGAGAGAATGAAAAAAATAGTCTTGCGTGAAGATGAAATGCCTACCAGCTGGTATAATGTGCTGCCCGATATTCCAGGGGGGATGCAACCACCCCTTGATCCCGAAACCCTGGAACCCATGGCTCCGGAAAAACTGGCTGCGGTTTTTCCCATGGGACTTCTCGAACAGGAAATGAGTCCGGAGCGGTTCATTGATATTCCTGAAGAGGTGCTGGAAATTTATAAGATATGGCGGCCTTCACCCTTGGTCCGGGCCTACAAGCTCGAACAGGCTATCGGCACAAAGGCCAAGATTTTTTTTAAAAATGAGGGCGTTTCCCCGGTCGGCAGCCATAAACCAAATTCCGCCGTTGCTCAGGCTTATTACAATAAGCGGGAAGGGGTGAAACGGCTGTCCACGGAAACCGGCGCCGGCCAGTGGGGTTCGGCCCTGGCACTTGCCACCTCAAAGTTCGGCCTGGAATGCAAGGTGTACATGGTACGGGTCTCTTTTGATCAAAAACCGTACCGAAAATCAATCATGCAGACCTTCGGCGCGGATATTGTTGCCAGTCCAAGCCCTGATACCAATACCGGTCGCGCCATTCTGGAAAAAGACCCGGATACCCCGGGTTCTCTCGGCATTGCCATTTCCGAGGCTTTGGAGGATGCGGCAACGAGTGAAAACACCAACTACGCTTTGGGTTCAGTCCTTAATCATGTTGTCCTCCACCAGACGATTATCGGCCTTGAGGCCAAAAAACAGATGGAGATTGCCGGTGAGTATCCGGATGTCGTTGTCGGCTGCTGCGGCGGCGGCTCAAATTTCGGCGGCTTGATGGCGCCCTTTGTCCCTGATTATCTGGAAGGGAAAAAAATCGAGTTCGTCGGTTATGAGCCTGCCTCCTGTCCGACCATGACTGCAGGCAAACTGGCCTATGATTCCGGTGATGTCAACATGATGACGCCACTGCTGTATATGTATACCCTGGGCCATGACTTCATGCCTCCGGGGATTCATGCCGGCGGCCTGCGTTATCACGGTATGGCCCCGATTATTTCGGCTCTGATTCGGGATAATATCATCACCCCCAAAAGTGTCCACCAGTTGGAATGTTTTGAGGCCGGTGTTCTCTTTGCCAAGACCGAGGGGATTATACCGGCGCCGGAGACCACCCATGCCATTCGCGGCGCCATTATTGAGGCCATGAAGGAACCGGACAACCCCAAAACCATCCTCTTTAACTTTTCCGGCCATGGTCTGATCGACATGACGGCCTATGATAATTACCTTGCCGGAAATCTGCATGATTATTCCTATCCAAAGGAGCAGATTGAAGAATCGCTTTCCCATCTGCCAAAGGTTGGTTAACCATGAAAGGTAAGTAAAGATGCGAGCACTATTTGCCCGTTTCTTTCTTCTTTGTCTTGTTTTTTGTTTAGCCGGACAGCTCGCATATGCGGGCTGTCCGAAATTTTTTGATGTTATCAAAAACGGTGCCTGGGCAGTAGCCGATAAACGCGGCAACCTCCTTGGTTCCTGCAACATCGACACTCCGTTTATTCCCGCCTCCATTCTGAAAATTCCAACTGCCCTGGCAGCACTGCGTGTCCTGGGGCCTGACTATCGTTTCAAAACCGAGTTGTATATTGATTCCAGGGATAATCTTTATATTCGCGGTTTTGGCGATCCTCTGCTGATCAGCGAAGAGGTCCTTGCCATACTGCAACATTTACACCGGCGGGGAGTGAAAAAAATCAACGCCATATACATTGATGATTCCGCCTTTGCCCTGGAACATCAGCCGCCGGGCCGGGAGGCGAGCAGCAACCCCTATGACGCTCCGATCGGGGCAACAGTGGTCAATTTTAATTCCGTTGCTTTCCGGGTTTTCAGGAATCACCGTGTCCGCTCTACTGAACCGCAGACCCCAACCCTGTCGATAATGAAAAAACTTGGGCGGAATATGTCCCCGGGCCGTTACCTGATCAATGTCTGTCAGGGAAGTTGTCAGCCTGAAAAGCGGATGGCAAGATTTACGGCTGAGCTGTTTCGCGCCCTGCAGCACAAAGCCGGTATCGGCGGGCAGGGCGGTTTTGCCAGAAAAAAAGCGCCAGACCATGCCCGGCTGGTATATTTCCATAAAAATTCAAGACGGCTTGATGAGGTTTTGCAATCAATGCTGAAATATTCCAGTAACTTTATTGCTAATCTTCTTTATTTGACCATCGGTGCCGAAAAATACGGGTATCCGGCAACCTGGGCAAAGGCGAACCGTGCAATTCATAATACCCTTGTCAGTGAGCTTGGCCCAAAAACAGCATCGCTTATTGTTCAGGAAGAGGGTGCCGGTCTGTCGCGCAATAACCGGGTGACAGCAAGGACCATGCTCAAGGTTCTGAAAAGATTCAGTCCCTATGCAGGTCTGTTGCGCAAACGAGGACCAATCCTTGTCAAGAGCGGCACCATGAATGGTATTTTTAATTATGCTGGATACTTAAGTGATGGCAAGCCCTTTGTGGTGATGTTGAACCAGCAGCGGAATACCCGCGGGACTGTCCTGGAACGAATTCGACGGGGAAGATATCCTCACAAAGCTATAGGGAGAACGCAATGAAAATTTCTGCTGTTTTTTGCCTGGTTTTCTGTCTGTTGGCGCAACCGCTCTTTGCAGGAGAACGAATTTCCATGCAGGCTGCCGATGGGCACCCCTTGGTCGGCACTCTGAGCAGGCCGATGCAGACAAAAGATTTGCAGGCTGGTGTGGTTTTGCTGCCCATGTACCGGCACACCAGGGAAAGCTGGCAGCCACTGGTGGAAAAACTGAATGAAGCAGGCTTCACCACTCTGGCCCTCGACCTGCGCGGCCATGGTGACAGCCGCTATGACGCGGATGGTCGGGATGACGAAAGGCGTGTAATCAGTCGTGATCCTACCCTCTTTAATGCCATGTATCTTGACGCAGCCGCAGCAACTTCCTGGCTCGGAAAAAATATGCACATAAAAGCGGAAAGAATGGCTCTGGTCGGCGCAAGTGTCGGCTGCAGTGTTGCTCTGCAGGCGGTGGCAGGTGGAGCGGTCAAGGCGTATGCGGTTGTGGTTATGACCCCGGGCAGCAACTATCTTGGAATTGCTACCTTGAAGCAGATTATATCCTGGCCGGATACACCGCTGCTGATTCTGTCCAGCGAAGAGGAAAAAGACCGTGGCGCCGGGCAAATCTATGCGGCTCTTGCAAAAAAGGGAGCCGAGTTGCGTCTTTTTCCGCAAACGCAGGTCCACGGCACCACTATGTTTGGCAAGGTTGCCGGTGTGGAAGATCTGATTACCGACTGGCTGCTGGTGAAATTGCCGAAATAGATGTTGGCCCTTGTTTCCCGATACGATTGGAGCTTTTATTGTTGTTCCCATCTTCCCGGCTGCTATGCATTCCGCACATTGCAACAATCCCATGATTACCCATTGGTAATGCTATGAGTGTAAATAGGGTCGGAGTAAAATTAAAACATGGGTCCAGGTCAGACCTATTTCCTTCTCCTCAGGTGCTCTTTGAACTTGAATTCACCTTTGCAAAGGCTGCCTCGTCTCGTCTGCTGTCTTCGTGAGCCGCCCCTCCTCTGCGCCCAGTATTTCAGAGGGTTAGTGTCCACTTTTTTCAACCAATTTCAGGGAGACCCCGTCGAATCAATGCCCTGTTCTACCCTGAATTCCACGGCCTTTCAAAGCACCACAACGTTCCCTTGACAAGAGAGAGGCAATTCATATAGTTTATTTTATAAGAATACATGAAGCAAGCTAAAGCCGAACCTGCCGCAAGACAGGGGCGGAAAGCCACGGATCTTTTAATGATAGCCGAGCTGCCTTGATAAAGGTGGTTCGGCTTTTTTTATTGCATCTTGCTTGTTTTGCCATATTAATTGCGAAGAAAAAAGGGGAGAAACATCATGAAAAAAAGGCCCGCAATGAGTTCAATGTTGGTTATGATTTTTACCGTGGTTTTAATACTATCCTCAACTCCTGTGTCTGCCGAAAAGGTAGTGGTCGTACCGCTCTTTTCCGCCAAGAAACTTGGCAACGTTGTCACGGTTGCCAAAAGTGGAGGAAAATTTACCGATCCTGTGGCTGCGGTAAATTCCATTACTGATGCATCCGCAAGTAACCCTTATCTGGTCGTTATAGGCCCCGGACAATATACACTGACCAGCGCTCTGGTTATAAGAGATGGTGTTTTTGTTGCAGGATCAGGTATCGATGCAACTGCATTGAGAGGGAACATCAGTTCAGGATCCGTAGATGCTTCCTCCGCCATTGTTGTCATTTCTGGGACTACTTGTTCTTTAAGTGATTTATCTATTTTTAATGACGGCGGCGGATATTATTCTTTTGCTTTGTATTCCAATAGTAACAGTAATAAATCTCGCGTTAATAATGTCAAATGCTTTGCAGTAAACGGATCTAACAATCGTGGCGTATTTTTTGATTCAACAACCCCCGGTTATACAACGATCCTTACCAATGTGACATCCTACGCCTGGGCCAGTGGTACCGCATATGCTTATGGTCTATATATTTCCGGAGCGCCTTGTGAAATTTATAATTCCTCTTTTGATGCTTTTGGGGGTAATAGCTCTCGGGGTATTTATCTCAGTAATGCCAGTGGAACAAAACTCATTAATGTGGAAGCCAGTGCTCATGATTCTTCAATCTCTAATCACGGAATGATGTGCAATAACAGTTCTCCCACTGTCCGACAGAGTTATTTTAAAGGCTTGACGTATGGAATTTCGATAATAAGTGGTACTGTGCGAGTTTTGAACTCCTCCATAGAAGGTGGGGTTAATAAAATAGGAGGGACCTTATCCTGCGTCAATTCAAATAATGGTGCTGCAACACCACTCGCATCTGACTGTCAGGTGGTGCCATAGTAAATCATCGGTCAGGGTTTCATCGACTCAGGAAACCTGGTTGTTAATAAAGAGGTCGGATTTATTTTGCTGGGAAGAGTTAAAATATATCCGACCTCTTTTACGTCATTTTTCTGTCAAATTCACCCGTAAAACTATATTCTTTTATTGACAACGGTATAACCAGATATCATAATAAAAGGAGAACATTAAAAAAAAGGAAGGGCAATAATGGCGACAAATGTGAAAACCGCAATATCCATGCATGAAGATTTGTTTCGACAAGTCAATATGATGGCAAAAGAGCTTAAGGTGTCCAGAAGTAAATTGTTTGTTTTGGCGGTGCAGGATTTTATTAAAAAACAGGAAAGCCAAAAAATGTTGGCTCAGATAAATAAGGCATGTAGCGATTCCCCTGATGCAGAAGAACAGAAGATTCAGGAAAGAATGCACAAAAAGCATAGAGACAATCTTGGGAATGAGACGTGGTAATCAGGCAGGGAGAAATATATTGGGTTGATCTTGGTTCTCCCGGCGGCTCTGAGCCCGGCTATAGGCATCCACATATAGTTATTCAGAATAATGTGTTCAATTTAAGCAATATCAAGACAGTGGTTGTCTGTTCGCTTACCTCCAATCTACAAAGAGGGGCATCACCGGGAAATGTTTCTTTAAAAAAAGGGGAGGCAAATCTGCCCCAAAAGAGCATCGTCAATATTACTCAAATTTATACCGTTAATAAACGTGATCTTGTTGAAAAAATAGGTAGTGTAACACAAGACAGGATACAGGAAATACTTCAGGGAATCAGGCTTCTCACGGAGCCAAGAGAAGTCTGAGGGTTTTAAAAGATTTACTCCTATCGACAGGGCATGCGCCAGCTGTCCAGATCGATTTTTTTCTTCAGCCAGTCAAAGTTTTTTTTGATTACCACTAATCCTCAGAAAAATATAACGACTGTCACTATATGACAGGGGTGCTGGGTTATACTCTCCCTAACAATAAACGAATTGGGAGGAAACCTGATGCCGAAAAACAAAATTCAATTTCAACGTGGTCTAAGTTTGCCTGAATTTCTCAATAAATATGGCTCAGATCAACAATGCAGGGAAGCCTTAATTCGATTTCGATGGCCCAAGGGTTTTGTATGCCCAGTATGTGGCTGCACCTTATACTATGAGCTTAAAACCAGGATGCTTTTCCAATGCAAAGCGTGTAAACACCAGACATCACTGATCAGCGGAACGATTTTTGACTCAACAAAACTTCCATTGTCCATTTGGTTTCTGGGTATTTATCTGTTAACGCAATCAAAGGACGGAATATCATCCCTCAAGCTTTCGCGATCACTGGGAATCTCTGCCAATACCGCCTTGCGGATGAAACATAAGTTACAACATGTAATGAAGCAACGTGATGACAGTAAGGCGTTGTCAGGTTTTCTCCAGGTTGATGATGCCTATCTGGGTGGAAAACGTCGTGGCGGGAAGCGTGGTCGTGGTGCTCCCGGCAAGATACCGTTTCTCGCCGCCGTAGCCACCAATGAAGATGGCCATCCAATTTCGATGAAATTTAGTCAACTGAGCGGATTTACAAAAGATGAAGTAACATCTTGGGCCTTAAAACATGTACATCCGGAATGTATTGTCGTATCCGATGGTCTTAATTGCTTTCCCGGCTTTGTTCAGGCGCACTGTACTCACAAGGCAATTGTTACTGGTGGTGGCCCCGACAGTGTGCAACGACCGGAATTCAAATGGGTTAATACCATGATCGGGAATGTTAAGAATTCCATTTTAGGTACATATCATTCCGTGAGCGAAAAACATGTTCCTCGTTACCTTGCTGAATTCTGTTATCGATTCAATCGACGGTTTCAACTTGATAAAATGATCGAACGGTTGGCCTATGTGGCCGTTCACACCGCACCTATGCCCCAGCATCGACTAACGCTTGCTGAGGTTCGATGGTAATCAGGAAGTTTTTTGCATTGGCCTTTGGACAGAAATCACTTGTATTGCCCTTGTATTCCACCCCGAAAACCGCTCTGCCTGCCTGGACAAAGGGTAGCAGGGTATCACACTCGTCATATTGAAAGCATTGCTCGTTTAAGGCCCAGTCATAGTCATTTACCAGTTCGGGTATCTGGTCGAGGTCATTTTTCAGGCCGATGGACAGACCACGACTGTGGGCCTGCCCGGCAAGCCAGCGGTTAAAGACAAGCTGATCCGTCGCTGTTAGAGCAAATCCCGTATTATTGCTGTAGCCGTCAATGTTATCGGGTTCAACCCCGTCGCATTGTTTGCTGACGGCAAGATCGAGTCGGCTCTCAAGGATCGGGCCAAGTTTATCGAGCTGCCGGATATCCACCCATTTTTCACCAGGCCATCCATCCAACGGTTTGCCGAGGATGGTATTAGGATATTTATCTTTATCCGGCCGCCAGTTTTCATAACTGCCGGCACTAAAATAGCAGATAACCTTTCGTCCTTTATTGTGTAATGTGTCAATAACTGTCTGTGGAGTATCAAACAGATCAATATCGTACATTCTGACATTAAATGAGGTGTCAATGGTGCCACTGAGCTGCCACTGCCAGCTGGTGCCCGGGCTGGGGCGCCACCATGATGGTGATGACGGCGGGTGCCGGCTATGTGATGCAAGGATTGGCGGCATGGTCTGCAGCAACATTCCGTCTCCCGACAGTGCCTGGCCGGTAATCAGGAGTGAGAGGATAAACGCAGGTAGCAGCCTGAAAGCTAGACCCGTAACTGAAAAATCAATTCTTTTTTTTCCCACGATCACATCATTGTTTCAAGAAAGATCTGATTTTTTCTTCATTAGGGAAAATTAAGGAGAGTCGTTGTTCGCCATGCTGCAGGGTGGGAATCATTGTAATGCCCTCTTTAATTGCAGTCAGTGGATGGGCAAGAACATCCACCTCGTGGATCTGAAAATCGTTCATCTCCTGCTGTAATCGTTTCAGCACCCGGCCGACCATTATACATCGTGGTCAGAGGACTGATTTGTAAAAGGTTATTGTCCTGTTCTTTTGTTCCATGTTTCGGTTATCCTTGTGAAATATGATCTTTATGTAAAATTATAACATATTGATTTTATAATAAAAAGTATTTTGTGTAATTTGCAGAAAAGTCGTTGACTTGGGACTGGAAAACAGCTACACCAAGGGCAGATAATTCATCTCTATCCCGGGGAACTTGCTGTCGGAAAAGGACATGACGACCAAGAAACGGATTACGGTTATTACCGATCCAAAATATCAGCTCCATGATACCGGCGGCGGCGAACATCCTGAGGTCCCTGAAAGGTTGCAGGTCATAGCTGACAGGTTAGCCGGGGGCAAGCTGGCTGCGTTTGTGGACATGGCTTTGCCCAGGCCTGCAACACGCAGCGAACTTATGGCTTTTCATCCTGAGTCCTGGCTGTTTCGTTTTGAGGAGTCCGTGCTTTCCGGCCGCACCTTTATTGATCATCCCGACAATCAGATCGGTTTTGAATCTTATGATATTGCCACGCTTTCCGCTGGAGCCGGGCTCTGCGGAGTCGATCTGATCGAGCAGGATGACGGTCATGGACAAAACATTGTTTTCTGTTCCACCCGGCCGCCCGGCCACCATGCTGAGCCGACGCGTCCCTTTGGGTTCTGTTTTTTCAATAACTGCGTGATAGCTGCCCGCTACTGGCAACAGCGATATGGACGTCGGCACATCTGTGTGCTGGATTTTGATGCCCACCATGGCAACGGTATCCAGACCGCCTTTGACGAAGACGGAGAGGTCCTCTATATATCCATCCATGAGCATCCCAGTTTCAGTTATCCGGGAACCGGCTGGGCCGAAGAACATGGCCTGGGACCGGGCAAGGGAAAAATTTTAAATATACCCCTTGCCCCCGGTAGTGGTGATAATCAGGTTATTGACGCCTTTGATGGACCTGTACGTTCGCTGCTTGAACAATTTCAGCCCGAGGCCTTTGTTGTTGCCGCCGGCTTTGATGCGCACCGACTTGATGACATGTCCGGGCTTGCCTATTCCAGTGAACTGTATGCTGAGATAGGCCGTCGTCTTTTTGCCTGGAGTAATCAGTTCTGTTCCGGTCGGCTGGTTTCCATTCTGGAGGGCGGGTATCATCTGCCGATACTTGCCGATTGCGTTGAGAATTACCTGTCCGGTTTGCTCAACCCTGAACCTTAAACTTTCAACCTTTAACCCTGAATTGATCATATGTTTATTCAATATTCCATGACTGCAAGGCCGGTCACCATACCCCCGGAAATGTTGGTCACCACGGCTGCGGAGTTGCTTAAGGAACATAATTTCCGTCATTTACCGGTGGTGGATGAGGACAACAGGCTGTTAGGAATGGTGACGGATCGTGATCTTCGTTCGGCCTGTCCTTCCTCGATGTTGAGCAACGAGGAGCGCCAGCAGGTGCTGGAAAAAGTCAAGGCAATAAAAATACTGGAAATAATGTCCACGGATTTTGTTTCCCTGCGGCCGACATCGACGCTTGATGACGCGCTTTTGCTCTTTAAAACTCGCAGTATAGGAGCCTTACCGGTTGTTGACATCCAGGGGCGGGTAGTTGGTATTTTTTCCCTTAACGACATGATGACCGCCTATCGTCGGTTGTTCGGCCTTGGAGAAAAGGGTTCGGTGCTGGTGGCCATAGAAGATAGCGGTGAAGAGGCAGCGCTCAGTAATCTTGTTCATGCCCTGGAAAAAGAAAAGGTGTTTTTTACCCGGCTGATCAGGGCCCAGGGGCAGGGCAGGGAACCTGATATGCTCTATTTGCGGGTCAATACCATGAATATACGCGCTGTCCATCGAATTATCGGAGAGGCAGGATTCACCATACATATACCCACAGTGATTGAATAAAAGAGGGATATTATGCTGGAGAAATTGTTTTTGCCGGAATCTGTCGCTGTTATTGGTGCCTCACGAACACCGGGTAAGGTCGGGTATGATATTCTGAAGAATCTGGTGACATGCGGCTTTAAGGGTGAGATCATCCCTGTCAATCCTGCAGGTGGAGAACTACTGGGAATTACGGTTCTTACCTCGTTGCGTGATTATGAAGGAACGGTTGATCAGGTGATCATTGTGGTGCCCGGGAAATATGTCCTTGATGCCGCCAGGGACGCGGTTGCCAAGGGAGCCGGTTCCGTGATCGTAATCAGTGCCGGTTTTAAAGAAACAGGTGAAGAAGGAAAAAAAAATGAGGTGGATCTGGCCGATATTTGCCGACGTGGAGGCGCCCGTCTTCTTGGCCCGAATTGTCTGGGCCTGATTAATACTGAAAACAGTTTAAACGCATCCTTTGCCGGGGGAATGCCTCGGCCTGGAGAGATTGCCGTTTTTTCCCAGTCCGGCGCCCTGTGCACGGCCATGCTTGACATGGCAACCGGTCGTCATCTTGGCCTTTCCAAGCTTATATCCATAGGCAACAAAGCCGATATTTCCGAGGTTGATCTGCTGCAGACCCTGGCGAGCGACGAATCGACCAAGGTTATTGTCGGTTATCTTGAAGACATCAGTTCCGGAGATAAATTTATCAAGGCAGCGGAAGAGGCCAGTAATGTCAAACCGGTTGTTATTCTCAAGTCCGGAACCACTGCGGCCGGGCAAAAGGCGGCGGCCAGCCATACCGGCGTGCTTGCCGGAGCGGAAACAGCCTATGGCGCTGCCTTTAAGCGTTCCGGGGTCTGTCGGGCCGACACCTTTGATGCCCTGTTTGATTATGCTACTGCTCTGTCCATGCAACCACCACCTGCCGGTGACCGTATACTTATTATTACCAACGCCGGCGGCCCCGGAACAATGGCAGCAGACGCGGTTGAAAAAGCAGGCATGCGGGTGGCGGAACTTGACAGAAATATCACCACTGCTCTACGCTCCAAACTCCCGGCCGCAGCCTCGGTGGGCAATCCCATTGATGTGCTGGGTGATGCTGACCCCGATCGTTATGTCGAGGCCTTGAAGGCTGCCCAACAGGATCCTGCCGTGGACGGGATACTGATTTTACTCACGCCCCAGGCCATGACCAAACCCGCGGAAACCGCCAGGGCCATTGCGGCGAATCTGGATGGCTCCAAGCCGGTGCTGGCCTCCTTTATGGGTGGCAGCGATGTTTTACCCGGCCGCCGGGAGCTGGCCGCAGCCGGCCTGCCGGATTATGAATCACCCGAACGCGCTGTTGCAGCCCTCAAGGCCATGTACCAATATGGTGTCTGGAAACGGCGTCCACCCCGCCTGGTCACCAGGTTTCCCGTCAACAGGCGGCGGGTGGAACGGATTATAACCCGGCGGCGGCGCACAGGTCGTCTTCAACTTGGTGAAGTCAAGGCCAAAGATATCCTCAAGGCCTATGGGTTTCATGTCCTTCCCGGCCATCTTGCCATAACGGCGGAAGAGGCAGCGGAGGTGGCTCGGTTCATCGGTTTTCCCGTGGCCATGAAAATTGTTTCACCAAATATCATTCACAAAACCGACCTTGGCGGGGTGCGGCTCAATCTTGGTTCAAGCCGGGAGGTTGAAGACGCCTTTGAGCTGATGACCCTGCGAATAAATCAGCATGCGCCCGAGGCCGTCATCGAGGGTATCTATGTGGAAAAGATGGCGGAAAGCGGCCTGGAAATTATTCTTGGCATGACCCGGGATCCGCAGTTCGGTCCCATGCTGATGTTTGGTCTTGGCGGTATCTTTGTCGAGGTGATGAAGGATGTCACCTTTTATCTCGCCCCTATTACCGAGGATGAGGCCATCCAGATGCTGAAGTCCACCCGCTCCTACGAAATGCTCAAGGGTAAGCGCGGTAGTAAAGAGGTAGATATCCATGCTATTGCCGGCGCTTTGCAGCGTATCAGCCAGTTGACCACGGATTTCCCGCAGATTATAGAGCTGGATATTAATCCGCTCATCGTCGGCGAGATAGGCACCGATCCTGTGGTTGCCGATGCCAGGATGACCTTTGCGCCGGCTTCGAACCCCGAATAAGGGTATTCGTGGCTGATTGGTTTTAAGATGTCAATTTTAACGGGATGATTTTATGATGAAATATGATCAGGGTTGGCAGCAGAAATACGAAGATATGATAAATACGCCGGATAAGGCGCTTTCCCATGTACAACCGGGTCAGCGGGTATTTATCGGAACAGGCTGCGCCGAACCGGTCGAGCTTGTAGCCGCCATGACCAGGCGGGCCGGATCTCTCGCCAATGTTGAGCTGGTGCAGCTGATAACCAAAGGCAAGGCGCCCTATGCCGATAAGCGGTTTGCCGAGTGTTTTACCATCAACTCCTTTTATATCGGTTCCAATGTCAGGGACATGATTCAGGAGGGTATGGGCGATTATACCCCTATTTTGATGTCCGATGTGCCGGAGCTCTTGAACAGTGGTGTGCTGCCTCTTGATGTAGCGCTGATACAGGTGACGCCACCGGATGATCGCGGCAAGGTCAGTCTTGGTATTTCCGTTGATATTGTTCGCAGCGCTGCTGAAAATGCCTCTCTCGTCATTGCTGAGGTGAACCCGAACATGCCCTGGACCCATGGTGATTCCCTGGTGGATATTTACGATCTTGATATTCTGGTACCGGTGGACGAGCCGATTATAGAAAGGGAATCACATTCCCCGCATCCAATCAGTGAAAAAATTGCCAGGGAAGTAGCAACCCTGATACCAAGCGGCGCAACCCTGCAATTCGGCATTGGCAGAATTCCCGGAGTGGGCAGAGTCCCGCAGGCGGTCATGAAATTTTTACACAAGAAAAAACATCTTGGTATTCACACTGAAATGATCTCGGATTCGATTATAGAACTTATTGAGTCCGGTGCCGTTGACGGATCCCGTAAGACGGTCGACCGTGGCCGGGTGACCGCAAGTTTCGGCATGGGGACGAAAAAACTCTATGATTATATTGATGATAATCCGTTGTTTTGTTTCCGTTCTACAGAATATGTCAATAATTCCAATGTGATCGGAAAACAAAAGCGAATGGTTTCCATCAATATGGCACTGGAAATAGACCTGACCGGCCAGATCTGTTCCGATTCAGTGGGTGGTCGTTTTTATTCCGGTATCGGCGGCCAGGTTGACTTTAACCGGGGCGCTTCATTCTCCGAACATGGCCGGGCCATTATTACCATGCCGTCAACCAATGAAGACGGGACCCGTTCCAGAATCGTGACCACATTACAGCCCGGGTCCGGGGTTGTGATCACTCGTGGCACGGTCCATTATATCGTTACTGAATACGGAATTGCCTATCTGCATGGTAAATCCATACAGGAGCGGGTCATGGCCCTGATTTCCATAGCCCATCCTGATTTTCGTGAGCAGCTTTTCCAGGAGGCAGTGAAATATAAATACATTCGACCGAACCTTTCCGGCCTTGGTGACAGGTTCATGACGCCCGGCGAGGAGTTCATGCGTACCAGTTACCTGTTAAAAAACGGGACTCAGGTGAATTTTCGTTCCATCAGGCCTACTGATGAAGCGCATATGCGGGACCTGTTGTATGATCTTTCCCAGGAAACTATTTATTATCGATTCATGAGCAGACAGCAGCGATTTACCCACCGTCAGATACAGGATTTTGTCTACATTGATCATCGTCGTGATGTGGCCATTGTCGGCACCGTTCCTGAGGCTCATGGAGAGGACATTATTGCTGTGGGCAGGTACTACCTCAACGAACGGAATAATAAGGCCGAGGTTGCCTTTGTTATTCGCGACGGCTGGCAGAATCAGGGGCTGGGTAGTTTTATGTTTCGCCACCTCATTTCCATTGCCAAAAGAAACGGTATTGCCGGTTTTACTGCTGAAGTACTGCGTGATAACAGGCGCATGCAGGCAATTTTCAATCACTCCGGCTATAAGGTCAAGTCCAGTCTTGAAGAAGGTGTATACAGTTTTGTGATAGATTTTTAGATTGAACATCGCATCAAGCAACGATTGCAGTGTAATTCCAAAAGGCCTCTTGACATAACGTTTTCTCATACTTAAAAGAGGAATAAAGCAGGTCATTTTTTTTTAAGGCAAAGTGAGACCGTTTGGGAAGAAATGACACCACAACATGCTGCAAAAATTTTCAAGAATATCTTTCCCCGAAATCCGCAGTCCGCGGGCAGTATAACCCTCTGGAACGGTGATCAGATACTCTTTGGTGACGGACAGCCGAATTTCAGCATCATCATCAAGGATGCGCGAACCTTTGAAGATATTCTCAGCCAACCCTCCCTGGGATTTGGCGAGGGGTATGTCAACGGGTCCATCGAAATCGTCGGACATCTCAGTGATGCCCTTGAATGGCTCTACCAAAATGATATAGACAACAGGTTAACGCCGATCCAGAAAGCGCGTATCTGCTGGCTCCATATCAAGAAAAAGGCAAGTCTCAGTCAGAGTAGAGCGGATGTCCAGTTTCACTATGACAAGGGGAATGATTTCTATAAGATCTGGCTTGACAAGGGTATGAATTATTCCTGCGCTTTTTTCACCCGTGAAGATGAAGGGCTGGAAGAGGCGCAGGTCAACAAAATCCATCGTTCCCTGAAAAAACTTCGCCTGCGGCCGGGGCACAAATTCCTGGATATAGGCTGCGGCTGGGGCAGTCCGCTGATTGAAGCCGTCAAGACCTTTGGTGTCCGTCGGGCTGTTGGACTTACTCTTTCCAAAAAACAATATGAATTAGGCAACCAGCGGATTCAAGAGGCAGGGCTTTCTGAAAAAGCTGAAATCAGACTCCAGGATTACAGAGAGGTGCTTGATGATGAGTTCGGCACATATGACCGGATACTCTCCATAGGCATGTTTGAGCATGTTGGCCGGGAAAACAGTGAACTTTTTTTTAAAACTGCGGCAAGGCTTCTGAAAAACAGGGGAGTATTTCTTCTTCACACCATTGGTCGTACCAGGAAAGAGTCGATGGACCCCTGGATTACCAAGTATATCTTTCCTGGAACCTATCTGCCCTCATTGGGTGAGCTGGCCGGCAAGGCGCAGAAAAAAGGTTTTGATCTGGTCGATGTGGAAAATCTGCGCCAGCATTATGATCGAACTCTTGGCCACTGGGCAGGAAGATTTGAGCAAAATATCGATCAGATAAAGCAGATTATGGGCGAACCGGAGAGAAGGATGTGGTTGTTTTATCTGCACGGGTGCAGGATGAGTTTTCGCTATAATCCGCTGCACGTCTTTCAGCTTCTCTTTTCCAAAGGGAGAAGACATGACTGGCCGCTTGTCCGGGAAGAGTTGTATACCAGCTAAGGTTGCCATCCCAGCCATTCTTGGAGTTCAAAAATATATCCTCGACAGTTTTTAAAATTTCGGAGGCCTGTTTTGTGATGACGCACAAGTATGCAGGCGTACTATTTCATCTCAATCTCGGTTATTTTTCAACAGTTTCCAGGCATGGGTTGCACGCTGTTGGGTTTCATTCCAGGCCCATGCTTTAAGGATGAACAATGTTGCAAAAATGAGGATTAGAACAAGGAACAGAAAAGGATGTTGATGCAGCACCTTGATCCAGGGAGCTGCCACGTCCGGCACTATGCTCAGAATCAGTGTGACTGCCCGTGCGATCAAACCATCGCCAGGTAGACACTGGTCGCTCCGCATGCAACCAAATAAAACCGGGGAAATCAGGTAGGCCAATGAGGTTGCCAGCAGAAGTCCATACAGCCGTTTCCGGATAGTAATGATCCCCGCCACCGGCTTCGTCAGCTTTTTTCGTTGTCCGCTTTCTTCGTCTGTTTCATATGGCGGAATTGTTTTTTTATCTGTTGAGACCAATTTGTAGTGTGTCGGTAGACCAGTCGGAGCATAGGGAACTACACCACCGGCAATTCGCTCCAGTACACTGCAATGAATTTTCGGTGTGGTGATCTTTACCTCATTTTTAGACCCATTACAAAGCGCCTCGATATCCCTTGGACTGTAACGGTAATAGGCACCGAACATGGTCCGGGAATCATGTTGCATCCCATGCCAGTCTGAATGTTTGTGAAACTCTTCACGTCGTGGCTGAAGAAAATGCAGTCCCGGAACATCTGGTTTTGAAGGATCGGCTTCCACCTTGCTCAACATCCAGTCAAGGGGCACTAAGGACAGTGCATATCTTGGGTATCCTCCACCGACATCGGAATGTACGCCGGGAAACCAGACCTGTTCTATGCGGTTGCTGTCAGGTTTTTCTGTGCTTTCATCCCAGAGAACGGGGTGAAATGTTTTGCGTTCATCATCCACGGACAGGGCATGACAGGCTCTGTGGACACATTTTGGCAATATATAGTTTGGGAAGTAAATGGGGTAAATCAATGTATCCCATGCCTTGGCCATCCAGTCTATGGGGAATCCATAGGCATCGACTGTATCCCATACACCGATGAATTCAATCTGCGGTCTGTGCCGTGTGCTCACCGGCTGGGTTCTGCCGACAAGGGAACGAATACGGCGGGTAATAAAGCCGCTTTTGAACTTGGAACGAAAGGCATTGTAGTTGTCCCGGGTTGCCTGGTTTAGTTCATCATTATTTTTATACTCTGTATGTATTCCGCAATAATCGATCATGCCGGCCAGCATGCGGACGGTAAAAGCACCACGACTGAAACCGAACAAATAGATTTTATCCCCTTGCTCCCAGGTGCGGCAGAGAAATTTATACAGTTCCTGTACATTGCGTTTCAGGCCAAAGCCGAAGGCACCACCAAGGAGTTTTAAAGGCAGGAATTCCTGGGAACCGACCCCGTCATCATAGCAGGTCACCTGGTCTTCGCGGTGCAGGTCCAGTGCATCATACAAACGCCAGACATTTGTTTTGTTTCGTTTAGCTGCGCCATTTCCTGTGCCGTCTGAAAGCAGGATGATATTTTTTCCCATGATTCACTCCCCGCAGTCGTTGAATGCAAGCTCATTGAACGACAAGCTCTGAATAGGTTTTCAGGTGCTGGTGTCGAGATGTTTGCTTGTAATGAATACGATAACATAACAATAAGTTACCTGTCTACCAGTATGTTGTTTTTTTAGAGGAGGTTGTACGGCAACGATCACGGATGCTTATGGCAGTTGTTGATGCCATGAATCATCAGGGATGGGATTCAAGTTTTACTGTGGCTCTTTCATGGAACTGCAGCACTCCTGTACATTCTTGCGTTTCAAAAGTATTCCGGGTATCTTTGCCGGTCATGGATACCCCTTTTCAACTTATCAGTGAATTCACTCCTTCCGGTGACCAGCCCCGTGCCATAAAAGAGCTGGCCGGCGGTATTGAACAGGGCCTGCGTGACCAGGTTCTGCTTGGCGTCACCGGCAGCGGCAAGACCTTTACCATGGCCCAGGTGATTGCCCGGGTGCAGCGACCGGCCCTCGTGCTGGCGCCCAACAAGACCCTGGCCGCGCAGCTGTTTGCCGAGTTCCGGGAACTTTTCCCCCATAATGCGGTGGAATACTTTGTCTCCTACTATGATTATTATCAGCCGGAGGCCTATATCCCTGCCTCGGACACCTATATTGAGAAAGATTCCTCCATTAACGATGCCATTGACAAGATGCGCCATTCCGCGACCCGTTCCCTGCTTACCCGTGAAGATGTGCTGATTGTCGCCTCGGTGTCCTGTATTTACGGTCTGGGGTCGCCGGATGAATATAAAAACATGCATCTCTTCCTCCAGGTGGGCGAAGAGTATGCCATGGAAGAGGTCCTGCGGCGGCTGGCCTTCATGCTCTATGAGCGTAACGAGTTCTCCTTCCATCGGGGTACTTTTCGGGTGCGTGGCGATGTCATTGAAATCTTTCCGGTGCATGAAGAGGACCATGCCCTGCGGGTGGAGTTTTTCGGTGACACCGTGGAGGCGATCACCGTGGTTGATCCCCTGCGCGGGGTGGTCATCAGCGATCTTGAAGAATACACGGTTTTTCCGGGCAGCCATTTTGTCACCAGTCAGGAGAATCTGCAGCGGGCCATGCGTACCATCAAGGAAGAGCTTGCCCTGCGGTTGGAAGAGCTCAAGGCGGACAACCGGCTGGTCGAGGCGCAGCGTCTCGAACAGCGAACCATGTTTGACCTGGAAATGATCAGTGAGCTTGGCTACTGCAACGGCATTGAAAATTACAGCCGCCACCTGACCGGCAAGCCGCCCGGCGTGGCGCCGCCCAACCTGCTTGATTATTTTCCCGATGATTACCTGATGTTTATCGATGAATCGCATATCGCCGTTTCCCAGGTGGGCGGCATGTACAACGGTGACCGGTCGCGAAAAAAGACCCTGGTCGAATACGGGTTCCGGCTGCCGTCGGCTCTCGATAACCGGCCGTTGCGATTTGACGAGTTTGAGGAGCGCATTTGCCAGGTGGTGTATGTCTCGGCAACCCCGGGTCCCTATGAGCTGAAAAAGACAGAGGGCCGGGTGGTGGAGCAGCTGATTCGGCCCACCGGCCTGCTTGATCCGAAAATCGAGGTGCGGCCCGCCACCACCGAGGTGGATGATCTGCTTGAGGAAATCCGGCTCTGCAGTGAACGGGATGAGGCGGTGCTGGTCACCACCCTGACCAAGCGAATGGCGGAAGATTTGACCGAATATTATGAAAATGTCGGGGTGCGGGTCAGGTATCTCCATTCGGATATCAAGACCCTGGAACGGGTGGAGCTGATTCGGGAACTGCGCAACGGCGAATATAACGTCCTGATCGGGATCAACCTGCTGCGGGAAGGGCTCGATATCCCGGAGGTCTCCCTCGTGGCCGTCCTCGATGCCGACAAGGAGGGGTTTCTGCGCTCGGAGCGATCCCTGGTGCAGACCTGCGGCCGGGCGGCCCGCAATGCCGAGGGCAGGGTTATCCTCTACGCGGACAAAATAACAAAATCCATGCAGTTCACCATTGATGAAACCAACCGGCGGCGCGCGATTCAGGATCAGTATAATACAAAGCATGGCATCGTGCCCCAAACTATTAAATCAGAGGTCAAGGATTCCATGGCCCTGCACCTGAAGGCCTCGGGCTGGGAAGGAACAGTCTATGGGGAAACTGTTGCCGATGACGGCCTTGCCCAGGCTGCCGAGCCAGTGATTGTCTACCGGAATGTGGGTGATTTGCGGGCGGAAATACAACAGCTTGAGAAAAAAATGCAGGCTGCGGCCGAAAAACTGGCCTTTGAAGAGGCGGCGGCCTACCGTGACCGTATGAATGAACTCAAAATGCTGGAGCTGGAAGTTGGCTGATTTTTGGTACAGGGTTGCCGTTGTTATCGTGCCCCGGCTGTATGTGGCCCTGTCGCGGGTATGGTTTGCCACCTGCCGGGTGCGGATTGAGGGCACGGAACACCTGGAAGCGGCACTTGCCAATGGAACGATTATTGCCGCGTTCTGGCATTATTCCATGCTCTATATTTTTTATAATCTACGGGCCCTGTCTGCGGCGATCATGGTCAGCGCCTCCAGGGATGGCGAGTATATTGCCCGGGTCGCCCGGCTGCTCGGGCATGTGCCGGTGCGTGGCTCATCCAATCAAAAGGGGGTGAGCGGACTCAAAAAAATGCTGCGCGAGGTGCGAAACGGCAATAATGCGGGCATTGTTGCCGACGGATCCCAGGGACCACCACGCAAGGCCCAGGCCGGGGCCATCCTGGTCGCCTCCAGGACCGGCAGCGCCATCGTGCCCATGGCATGGGCGGCCGACCGTTATATTGCCTTTCATTCCTGGGATCGTACCGTGGTGCCGTTGCCGTTTTGCCGAATGAATTTTCAATACGGTGCACCCCTGCTGGTGCCCGGAGGGATCAAGGGGGAGGAGATCGAGGCATATCGACAGCAACTGGAGAACAGGCTTAATTTCCTCTATGAAACCGCCTGGCAGCGGGTTGGGAGAAGCCCGCATGATGGTAAACGCTCAAACGCTCAAACGCTCAAACGATGAAACGCTTGATCGCTTGCACGCCTAAACAATCACAACCGGAGATCCGGTATGAAGCAATTTGAAGATCTTGATGTATGGCAACTTGCCCGCAAATTGACCAACAGGATATACCAGTTGACCCGAAGCCGGAACTTCAGCCGAGACCATGGCCTGTGCAACCAGATACAACGAGCTTCGGTTTCCGTGATGTCCAATATTGCCGAGGGATTTGAACGAGGCGGAAATCGTGAATTTCGTCAGTTTCTTGCCATTGCTAAAGGAAGTTGCGGCGAGGTTCGTTGCCAGTTATATATTGCCCTTGATCAAGGCTACGTAACCGGAAAAGAAGCGGAGTATCTTATTGATCAGCATAAGAAATTGTCCATCATGTTGTATAAGCTCATGGAACATGTAAAACGCAGTCCATATAAGGGACATAAATATAAACCTCCTGCGCCTGATCCGAAAATTGTCGAGCTTGATGCTTTGTTGGAAGAAATAGTAAGTAAGGGCAGGAAGAAACGTTAAAAAAACAAAACGTTCAAACGCTAAAACGTTCAAACG
>JANTGH010000041.1 GCA_024763055.1 Desulfobulbaceae bacterium | reverse complement strand
TTTCGTAAAAAGACACGAAACCGACGGCGGAACGATTGTAACCTGTTGTTGTTCCGTACCATGCAAAATGCGTTTTGGACTTTTTACGAGTCCATCACTTTTGATAACCTCGTAAAAAATCTGAATATTTTATAGAGATGGCCACGTAAAAACACAGATATATTGGTAAGCGGTGCGCAGCGGAGACTCCGAGAAGTAATGCTCCAGGGCGGGTCTTAATTAGACATGTAGTCTGTTGAGAATCGCCCCGGGACACACGACGCAGTAGATCAAAATTTTTGCGAGGCCATCATTTTTTACAATCCACGAAATCGACCAGACAGAAATGGCGCGAAGACAGACAAACCAGCATGGCCGGGCCGGATTTTCCAATGCCCCGGCAACAACAAAGCATGAAAACAGACCGAGTCGTCCCATCTCTCGGTTCAATCTTCAGATAAGAATCATAACGTTTTTTCCAAAGCCCTTCATCCTCTTTCTCTGCTTGCCCTTATTTTTTCCGACGACAGTAGCGCATGCAAAAAAAACCGTTCGATTTCCCGTTCATTCGGCAATAAAATACAATGTAGCGTTCTGGGAAAAAGTGTATGGCACCTATTCCAGTCGTCAAGGCATTCTCCATGACAAAAACGATCTCACTATAGTGTACGGAATTGTCGACCTTGTCGACTGGCATACCCCAGGGGCTGCCCGTATCAATAAAAATCTGATCAAGCTGGCCCGTCACCGATACAAAAACATTTTGACAAAACTCGGGCATGGACACAAACCTCGCGTAAAGGAAGAAAAACGGATAGCAGCGCTTTTTGCCCATAAAAAACATCGCGGCTACCTGAAAGCCAGAAATAACATCCGGTTGCAGATCGGTCAGAAAGACAGCTTTCGGCAAGGGGTGGTCCGATCAGGGGCCTATCTGCGTACAATAAAATCAATTTTTCGCGCCCACAAGATGCCGCTCGAGCTGGCGTATCTTCCCCATGTTGAATCCTCGTTCAACCCCAAGGCGCACAGCAAAGCCGGGGCCGTCGGTCTCTGGCAGTTCACCCGGGTAACGGGAAAAGATTTCATGACCATCGATGATGTCCTTGACGAACGCTACGATCCCCTGCTCTCCACTCATGCCGCGGCAAAGCTGCTCAAAAAAAACTACAACCAGCTCGGCAGCTGGCCGTTGGCATTAACCGCTTACAATTATGGACGTCCGGGAATGGTGCGGGCGCTGAACAAGCAGAAGACCTATGAAAAAATATTTAAGAATCACAAGACAGGTCTTTTTAAATTTGCGGCCCGAAATTTTTACTCGGAATTTATAGCGGCACTCCGAATAGCAAGAAAGCTGGAAAAAGACCATTCCATCATCCGGGACCGTCCAGCGGCGACCTTCAGTGTACGGATGAAAGGTTATGGGGACGCTGAAAAAATCCGCCGCTACTTCAAGCTGTCCCGAACGGATTTTGCCCGGTTCAACCCGGCTCTGCGCGCTTCGGTTTTAAACGGAAACAAATATATTCCAAAGGGGTATCGCCTCCGGCTGCCGGCAATTAAATCAATGAAAAAACGGGCTGGAAAAATGGGATCGCGTTTTTATCATGCCCGACAACTCCGTGACAAAGTGTATATTGTTAAAAGAGGTGACACCATAGGCTCTATTGGCCATAAGTTCAAAATTTCCACCCGAAATCTTATACGGGCAAATCATCTTGGTTCAAAGGCAAAAATCCGCATCGGTCAAAAGTTGATCTTACCCGGAAAAAACACAATACATCCTCACGGAAAAATTATTGTCTTGCGGGATAAAGCAAAACATAAACCGTCTTATAGGTAGTACAGGTTCGTTGCGAAGTTGCTATTGAAGCGACGTGCGCCTCTTGTTGCCATCTGGGGGGCAATGCATTTACAAATATTCACAATTGCAGTTAAATAGGATAGAATAAAAGGAAGCACATGGACATATCAAAAACAATCGCGAAGATGAAAGAACGCCCGGATTTTACCGACAACGTCGGGATGATTCTTATCCATAATGGAACGGTACGTAATTGGTCGCGTAAAGACCGCAGCAGGGTCACCGCGCTGGAAACGAAGGTGGATGAGCAGCTTGTCGAACAACTACGCCGGCAATATAAACAAAAAACCGGCATATATGAGATCATCATTGAAACCCACTCCGGCAGGTTCCGCCCCGGAGATGATCTCCTTTTCATCATTGTTGCCGGAGACCTGCGTGAACACATTAAACCCGTACTGGCAGAACTCCTGGACCGGATCAAGGCGGAAGCTATCAGCAAACGAGAGGTAATTCTTGAAGAATAGCCCGTACTTATGAGGGTCTCACCTACAGTTATTTTTTTTTGTTCAGGGAGACCACTCGAAGTCTTCGCGTATCCGGCTGCATGAGGAGATCAGGAAAGCGAACCTGAGAGATTGCCGGGAAGTTGGAGGACAATACAATTATTCAAGGTAGCCATCAGCCAGAGAGGAGAAACACAGCCCATGCCCACTGCTGCCCAATTGATCAAAAAGTATAAACGCGGTAATACCCTGCCCCATATTGTTGCCCGACTGGCACAGCTCATCAACGATGACAACTCAACATTGGGTGATTTTGAAGAAATCATCAGCCTGGACCCGGCCCTGGTCGGCCGGTTACTCACACTGGTCAACAGTTCGTATTATGGTTTGGTTCGCAAGGTGGATTCCGTCTCTCGGGCCATTGCCCTGCTCGGCATGAAAAATCTGCACAACATTGCCGTTACCGACGCCTTAAAGGGAATGTTCAAAGAAAGAAAAGGAAACTCCGGTTTTTCCCAGGACCGATTATGGATCCACTGCGCGGCCACGGGTATCTGCAGCAAAATGGTTGCCGAGCGCATTTTCTCCGTCAATGGTGATGATGCCTATCTCTCCGGGATACTTCATGATATAGGGTTAATCGTAGAGTGGCAGGGCGCTGAAGAGCAATTCCTCAAGGTGTGTGACCTGCTGCAGGCGGACGGCCCATCCATCATTGAACTTGAACAGGAATATCTTGGTACGGATCACTGTGAAATCGGCTATCTGCTGGCCCGGGAGTGGCAAATTCCGGAAACTTTATGCGAGGCTATCAGGGATCATCACACGATCCGGGAAGATATCAGTCCACAATCCCCTGCCGGAATTCTCCAGATCAGTGAATATATCATCGGTCAACTTGACTTTACTGTTAAAGAGGGTATTCCGGTGATCCTCTCGCCTCTGTTAACCGAGCACATCCAGCAGAATATTGATGAATATACAGTTCTGGCCGAAGATGTTCCTGAAGAAATTGAGCGAGCCCGCAAGCTGTACGAACACTGAGGTATGCCATGGCCACAACTGCGATTTTCTCCGATCTTGTTGACGCAAGCAGAGAACTGACAGCCTTTCTCATCCATCTTGAGCAGGAAACCGCCGGTGGTTTCTTATTCTTTCTGTGTGACGACAACGGTAACCACCTCAGCTCCCGGGAATTTCCCAAAACAAACAACGATGCACTTGCATGCATCCGACATCATCGGCAACACCACGGTAATTCACCAAACGGGCAACAGGACCCTGACTCCATCTTTAGAGATATTCCCGAGTTAAAGCTGTCCCTGCTCGCTGCCATCCATCCTGATATGCCAGAGGAGGCAACCCCATGGCCGGCCCGCACCCTTGATATTGCCATCAAACTCTTCCTTGCCCACAAGGAAACAAAAACCATCACCAACCGGCTTCGTATTCAAAAAAAACAATTTGACCGGCGGGCAAGTGTCCTGGAAAAGAAGTTCCAGGATATCATGGCGGAAAACGAACAGAATTATCTTAAAATTCAGGAACAGCAGCTGAACTATTCGAAAACGCTGCAGGCCGAAATCACGCAGCAGACTGCCGAACTGCGCTCCGCAAAAAAAGCGGCCGAGGCGGCCAATGTGGCAAAGAGTGAATTTTTAGCGGCCATGAGCCATGAAATCCGGACCCCAATGAATGGGATCATCGGCTTTACGGACATGCTTCTTGACACCGGGCTTGATGATGAGCAGGTTGAATTTGCCCGCACCATTAAACGGAGCGCCGATGCGCTGCTGGCGCTTATTAACGATATCCTTGATTTTTCCAAAGTTGAAGCGGGCAAGCTGGACCTGGAATGCATTGAATTCGACCCTGAGATCACTGCCCAGGATGTCTGCGACCTGATCAGGCCAAGAGTTGTCGGCCTACCCATCGAAGTCCTCTGTAGGATCGACAACACGCTGCCGGCAAATGTTCTCGGCGACCCGGGACGCTATCGCCAGGTCCTGGTCAACCTGATGGGCAACGCGGCAAAATTCACAGAGGAAGGCGAGCTTGAGCTTGCCGTCATTGTGGAAGATGAAGATGACGAGCAACTCACGCTCCATGCGACTGTCCGGGATACGGGAATCGGTATTGTCGAAAACAAGCTGGAGAGTATTTTTGAGGCCTTTAAGCAGGCAGACGGCTCCACTACCCGCGAATATGGCGGCACAGGCCTGGGATTATCCATTTGCCGACGGATAGCCGCGCTTATGGGAGGCCATGTCTGGGCGGAAAGCGAGTCGGGCAAGGGCTCTGTTTTTCATTTCACCGCCCGTATGAAAAAGACAAAACAGCAACGGATAAAAAGTTTCAAAAAAGTCTCTCTGGCCGACAGGCATATTCTTATTGTCGATGATAATGCCACTAACCTGAATATCCTGCGGCATATCCTTGAATCCGCCGACCTTAGGGTTACCGCTACCAGCAAGAGCGGCGAAGTGCAAAACATTGTCCGGCAGGCCGTAGAAAAAAACGACCTCTTTAATCTGATCATTCTTGATATCCAGATGCCCCAGCCTGATGGGTATGCCCTGGCCGAATTGTTGAAAAAACAGCCAAAAACAGCTGTCATTCCTCTGCTGGCCTACACCTCCTCAACAGAGCGCAACGCGCATCGGTGCAGGGAAGCGGGGTTTGACGCCTTTCTCACCAAACCCGCCCGCCGGGAAATTCTTTTTAAAACCATGGAAAAACTGCTGGATCCAGCGGAAGAAGGGAAGCCGCACAAGGAACAACTCATCACCCAGTATTCAGTTCGGGAAGAAATGAAACAATCGGTGCGGCTCCTCCTGGCTGAAGATAATCCCGTCAACCTGAAGCTGGCAACCCTGATCCTGACCAAGGCCGGCTACACAGTTACAAGTTCCCGCAACGGTGAGGAAGCCGTAAACACTTTCACCTCTGCACCCGGAGATTTTGATCTGATCCTCATGGACGTCCAGATGCCGAAAATGGATGGCCTTGAAGCCACGAGAGAACTTCGAAATCGCGGTTTTAAAGATATCCCCATTGTCGCCATGACGGCAAATGCCATGAAAGGAGACCGTGAGATTTGTATCGATGCAGGAATGAATGATTACATCACCAAGCCCATAAAACGCGAGATCGTTTTTCAAATCATTGAAAAATGGGTAAATCAAAAGGATACCGCGGACCGCTGAACAATCCTTCTGTGAAAAAATCATTCTCTTTCAATAGGTTATAAAAGTGGCGACCGTAACCATCTACAACCGGATCCAAGGCTGGGCTTTTGCGCAAACTACGGCAAAATCACGCTTCCAGACCCTGGGCCGGATGGCTGTCCGAATACTGTTGATTCTGCTTCATGTCTTTTTCAAGACGAATATTTCTCTGCGCGCCTCGGCCCTGACTTTTTCAATTATTCTCTCGCTTGTCCCGATGCTGGCCATGAGTACGGCAATTCTCAAAGGACTTGGCAGCGATAACGAACTGAAGATTGCCGCCTATCGCCTGATCGACCAGATAGACACTGCGGCAACCCGACAAAATAATCCCCATAATAAACCACCTCAGATAAACGCTGACGCCCAATCTATGGATAATAAGATGGATGAGGCTCCGGCAACAATGACAACCCATCTGAGAAATGGTGTTGACATGATCTTTGATTATGTTGACAGGACAAACTTTGCCGCTCTCGGGGCCTTTGGTATCGTCGGCCTGCTTTTTGTCGTCCTGCTCATGTTCAATGAAATTGAAATGACGATGAATGTTATCTGGCACAGCAGGGAAAGCCGTCCTGTCGGCAGAAAAATCATGGACTACCTCGCCTTGCTCATTCTTCTGCCTATTTCCCTGAATACTGCATTTGCAGGTAATGCCATTCTGCAAAGCAAAAAAATGATGGGCTATATCACAACTGTTATCCCCTCCGAATGGCTGGTGCAGATGCTGTTTAAAGGGTTGCCCTTTCTTTTTATCGTCGGCAGCCTGACCTTTATGTATCAATTTTTCCCCTACGCCAAGGTGAAAACCCATGCCGCGTTTATCGGGGCGTTTTTTGCATCTATCTGCTGGTTTGCCGTTCTCCAGCTGTACATTGCCCTGCAAATAGGTGTATCGCAATACAATGCCATTTACGGCTCCTTTGCCACTGTCCCTCTTTTTCTCATCTGGCTCCATTTAGGCTGGATGTTTCTTCTTTTAGGCGCCGCCCTGGCTTATGCGGTGCAGAACAGAGACAGCTACCACCCCTTTACCGGAAACAAAGAAACACCCAAACACCGCCTGCAACTTGCCTATGACATCCTGAAAACGGTGTACACAAACTTTGTCCATCACCAACCAACCACCATCGCGGATCTTGTCTGCGCCTTTCCCGAGGAACCGATATCCCAGGTCACTAACCTCAGCGAAACATTGCTGAAAAAAGGACTCTTATACAAGGTTGCCGGCAACGACGGGTTAACAATGACTCCGGCGCAGCCTCCCGACCAGCTAAAGGCAGAGGATATCCTTACCTTGATACTGGGCGAGGATACAAAGCCGACCGAAGGCGGTCGCTTTGCCGAAGCCATCATTACGGCGGCCAAATCAGGCGCCCCGCATCCACTTTTTACAATTGATGATTCCGGAGACACACATGCATCAGGACAATAGGCCGGCCATACACACCCTGCTCGGTATAAATAATGTCCTGCTCGTCATTCCCCACGCACAGAGGGAAAACGCGACTCAAAACACCTCTCCACTGGCAATTCTCGGTTGTACTCTTGTAAAAAATCTCCATTGCTATGCGGTCATTAACTGCAAATACAAGCCCACGATCATGGACATGAACGATATCAGGGCCATACAAAAAAGAAAAAAAATTACCGATGATTTTCTGAACCGGATTAAAGCGTTTAAGGAAGAAATCAGCGAGAACGACCTGTTGCCGCTTATCCTCATCCTGCAAACAGGAGAGGATATAACACACAGGCAGGCCGACATCATTTTCGGCTATGGCCAGGGAGAACGGGGCCGGGATGACAGGCCGCACCGACCGACCATAGCCCCATCGTTACTGTCCAAAATTCGTATAGCTCTCGAAGACCAGGGGATCCGTACCGCGCTTGCCGATACTTCTTCAGATATCTGCGGTCGGAAATCTTACAGTTTAAATCAGTTGTTCCGACAAAAAAAATATATGGACGGATTGTATGATCCGAATGTTTGTTCAATCACACTGACCATTACCACAACAAGGCTTGTCGACGGCAAAAAGGCAGCTCAGACCGCCCAACAACTTGCAGAGACGTTTTCTGCTTTTGCCAAACCCATGCCATTGGTCAGACGAATTGCAATGAACGCCATTGATACCGGCAGGCCGCAGGATCTGCGGTTTATTTTCCGGGTCTACGGAGATGATCAGCACAACGATATGATCCGGGAGGCATATATTGACGAACTCGCCGGATCAATTGAGCATAATGGTCTGCTTCATCCCCTGGTCCTCCTCCAAAAGATGGACGGCAGATATAAAATTCTCTGCGGATTTCGCCGGTTTCAGGCCATGCGTCAACTCCGACGACAATGGGTAGAAGCCAAGACCTACAGTGAAGGGGACTTTACCACCGAAGATTTTTTTAACATCTCTTTGGCTGAAAATACAAAGCGAAGGAACCTTAACCCCGTTGAGATTGGAAATTTTCTTGAATCAGCAAGCAGGGAGCTCAATCTCAATAACGCCCGCCTTGCCGATCGGTTCGGGGAGAGTCTGGGCATGGGGTTGCCGGGAAAAAAAGTGTCCCAATCCACCATTCATAAATACAGAAAACTCTATCAAATCAGGGAACGGGGCGAATCTGCTGAAATAATCTCCGATGTTATCAATGACAATCTCCAATTTTCCATAGCCACCGAGGTCCTGGCCCCGATTAAAAAGCCCGCTGATAGAGACAGCCTTTATCTTGAAATCATCAAACCACTTGCCCCTACCCGACCTCAACTCCTGAAAATCACCAAACTGTTGTCAACCTTTCATCCGCAAGCAGAAAAAGCCGTCGCCATGTTGCCGGTCAAATCGGCGCTGGAAAAAGCAGTCAAATCCAAGCAGAAAGCAAGCACTTTCCTTCGCATCCTGAAGCAATCCAAGGAAAATCAGCCTTTGGAAAAGGAAAAGGCCTTTGCTGAAACAGTTGACACACTGCGCAAAGATATTTTCGGAAGTAAATCAACCAAGCAGGATTTTGATGTTTCCCGGACGAGGAAAAGTCAACAAAAAGCCGTTACCCTGCATATCCGGCTCAAAAAGCAATCCATCGACAAAACCATTACAAACCTGAAAAATCTGCTCGGTGACAGAGAACGGCTGGATGAGTTGCGCAGGCTTCTCCAATAATCGACTGGCTCCCTATCCGTCATGTCCTGTTTAGAATTAGCAAACAGTGCCAGCCATAAATGTACTTTTCGAGATAATTTATTTTTCGCATGCGAAAAATACTTATGTTACGAATAGAACCACAAAACCCTATAGCAAGTTCTCTTTTTTCCCTGTATAAAAATCATACCATCTCTATCAAGAATACTCGTGACAAAAAGGAGGGTCACCATGAAGGTAAAACAAGCTGTTGCTGTTCTTTTTTTCATCGCAGTCTTTGTTGTATCAGGCCTGGAATCTCACGCAAAGGACAAGCCTATTGAAATAGTTTTTTCGACCTATATGCCAACCTCTTATGGTTACCTTGTACAGCCGTTGCAGGAATTTATGGCACAAGTTGAAAAAGAAACAGCCGGCAAGGTAAAATTTAAATTTTTCCATTCCGGTCAGCTGTATAAAGGGAAAGAAGAATTTGCCGCACTTGAGCGGGGCGAAATCGACATGGCCGCACCCAATGATTTATACCTGACGGGAATTGTCCCTGAAACCGGAATCAGCAATCTACCCTTTATGTGGACAACTCCGAGAAGCATGCAAAAGAGTCTTGATGCCGGCCTCTGGTCACTCGGAATCAAGGAAAAATTTGCCAAACACAATGTTGTTGTTCTCGGGGCGGCGGCAGGAGGGCCCTATCAAATTTACGCAAAAGGATTTCAGGTGACCGGGCCGGATGGGATCAAAGGTAAAAAATGGGGTGTTTCCGGCAGCACCGCAAGCAAGGCGATTGAACTGATGGGAGGGAGTCCGACGACCATGAGTTCCGGGGAACTCTACCTCGCTCTGCAAAGGGGAACCATCGACGGCTGCACCCGACCCCTTATCACGGGGCTTGGACGTAAACTCTATGAAGTAGTCGATAATATCTCCGTCACCAACATGGCATATTTCACCTGTGTACTCGCGATCAACAAGGAAAAATGGGACAGCCTGCCAAAAGATGTGCAGGAAATCATGCTCAAGGCAGGCAAGCAAAGAGACCGTCGTCAGCTTGAAATACTTGAAGCCTTCATGACAGACGCCATTAAAAAGTATATGGACAAGGGAGTGAAAGTCCATACTGCCGCATCAAAAGAACTGGCAGAGTTCAAGAAAAAAATGATTCCTGTGCAGAAATGGTGGCTGACAAAGGTAAAAGACGGCCAAAAATATATCGATTTCATTGCCGCACATCATTAACCAGCGCTGTGCCCGGACCAGGCACAGCTAACCTGACGGACGGATGACCATGGACCATTCATCAAACAAAAATACGTTGGCTCTTTTCGGATAATATGAAATCAACATGGCGCTCCTTCATTCAGGGCGTGGAAAAATTGAGCCGATTTGGAGCAATACTTGGAGAATGTGTTCTCATTCTCCTGTTGCTCCTTGTTTTTCATGAGGTGGTGGTCCGATATATTTTCAATAAACCAACCCTGTATTCGGTGGAGATCAGCGAATACCTGCTCATTTTTCTTGCCTTTATTGCTGCCGGTTCGGTTTTACAGGAGGACAAGCATGTCAGGATGCAGTCATTTACCAACCTGATGCCGAAAAGGATGCAACGCGTTCTCGCCTGTATTATCTCAAGCATTGTTTTAATGTTCTGCTCTATTCTTGTCTGGCAGGGAATAAAATCCGCCCTTATGGCCTACCGGGGCGGCTACCACTCCAGTTCCCTGCTCAACACCCCCATGTGGCTGCCTTATCTGATCATACCTGTTGGCTCCCTGATTCTGGCGCTTCAATTAATTGTGCAAATCAACAGCCACATCGCCAAGCTTATTGGCGACGCTGAAAAATAACTGGAAAGCCTGTCGTGGATTCGGTAAGCATCACCTTTATCGTCATTGGCGGCTTTTTAATTTTATTGTTCCTGGGAATGCCCATATTCGGGGCGCTTGGAAGCTCGAGCATTATCGGCATTCTGCTCGTGCAGGGAACACGAGGTCTTGGCGCGGTTCCCGGAGTCATTTATGACCGGCTGGCAGTCTTTCCTCTTGTGGCAGTTCCTCTGTTTATCCTCATGGGTGAAATAATTTTTCATTCAGGTGTAGGAGCCAGTATCTTTACCGCCACCAACAGGTGGCTGAATAAATTACCCGGATCCATGGGAATGGCGAGTGTCGCCGCCTGCGCGATATTCAGCGCCCTTTGCGGTGTCAGCGTTGCCGGGGCCGCCACCATAGGCAGCTTTGCCATACCGGAAATGATAAACCGCAATTATAACAAATCATTGGCCACTGGGTGCGTTGCCGCCTCGGGTGGCCTTGCCCTGCTTATTCCTCCAAGCGTCGCCCTTATTCTCTATGGTGTTGTCGGCGACGAATCGGTCGGCCGGCTCTTTATTGCCGGTATTCTACCGGGAATTGTTCTTGCCGGCATGATGATGGGGTATATTTTTCTTATCGGGGTTTTCCAACCTGAAGCCGCGCCAAAAAATACCGACGAGGTTACCTGGAAAATGCGCTTTCAGTCGCTCATCGAGATCTGGCCGGCATTGGTTCTTATTGTTTTGGTGCTGGGTTCTATTTACAAAGGCATTGCCACTCCGACTGAAGCTGCGGCGGTGGGTTGTGTCGGCGCTTTCATCATTGCCTTTTTAAAAAAAGAACTCAACTGGAAAACATTCCGGTTCATTTTACGCTCAACGGTCAGTACCAGTACGATGATAATGCTGATCTTTGCATCAGCTCTTTTATTTGGCTACGTGTTGACACGACTGCAGGTTCCCCAGGAACTGGCTTCCTTTGTCACCTCGCTGAATATGCCGAACTGGGCCATCTTGATATGTATTTTTACCCTGCTCTATATAATGGGGATGTTCATGGATGTAGTCTCCGTCATCCTTATCAGTACGCCTATCTTTCTTCCCATTGTTTTAGATATGGGCTATAGCAGTCTATGGTTCGGCATCGTTATGGCTATTGCCTGTGAAATCGGAACGGAAACCCCGCCGGTCGGCCTCAATCTTTTTGTCATCAAGGGGGTCTCCCCGCCATCCGTCTCTCTCATGGATGTCATTCGGGGGTCCATTCCTTTTGCAATCGTTGAAACACTGGGTCTCATTATCTTTATAGCCTTTCCAGATCTGGTGCTCTGGCTGCCGAACCTGCTGCAGTAGGATGGATCCGTTCTCTATCAACACATAATGACCACTATGAATTTTCTCATTTTTGGAGCAGGCGCCCTGGGCCAGGCCGTCGGCTGCCTCCTTGCCGCCGACGGCCACCGGGTTGATCTTGTTATCCGAAAACGATTCATGAAAGCTGTTGCCCAAAAAGGGCTCACGGTGACCGGTATCTTCGGGGATTTTGCCGCTGATCCCAAACAACTCCACCTGATGGAATCGCTCCGCTCCCATCCGGGAAACAACTATGATGCCGCCCTGATAACAACAAAATCCTACGATACCGCAGAAGCCGTCACAGCCATTGCCGGGCTCAAAGAATTTGAAGGTCCTGTTGTTTCCATGCAGAACGGTTGCGGTAATGTGGAACAACTCCAGACATGTTTCGGAAAGAAAAGGACCTTTGGAGCAAGGGTCATTACCGGCTTTGAAATCACATCGCCGGGTACGGTACGCATTACCGTCAGCGCCGATGATGTTCATGTGGGATCCTGCATCCGCGGCACGATCCCTACATTTGCCCTCACTCTGGCCAGGGCTGTCAACCATGCCGGTCTCCCCTGCAGAGCTGTTGCCGATATTTACCAGGACCTGTTTGCCAAATTACTCTACAACTGTGCCTTAAATCCTCTGGGTGCCGTCCTTTCTGTCCATTACGGAGCTTTAGGGGACACCATGGAAACGAGAAAAATCATGAACAGGGTGATCAGCGAAACACTTGCCGTCATTCACGGATTAGGCGGTTCTACACCATGGCCGGACGAGGAGAGTTATCGCAAAATCTTTTATGATACCCTGTTGCCGGCAACCTATAATCATCGCCCTTCAATGCTGCAGGATCTGGAGCAGGGAAAACCCACCGAGGTCGAAGCTCTGGTCGGCTATGTTGCCAAACAGGGAGAACATCTTGGCATATCCACACCGGCCTGCTCATTGTTAGCCGATCTCGTCCGCTTCAAGGAAAAGACCGCAAAAAATCGAGATTAAGAATGCCGGCACCTTCAGGCACAAGGATTATCGCAACAACCCGGCCAACCGGTTGGCCACTTTCTCCAAGTTTGCCATATAGTCGTAGGCCAGGGGATCAAACACCACAACCGCACCGTTAATAGCCCGGGCAATTGACCTCGCCTTTTTCTGTGAAAATTGCGGCTGGACGACAATCACCCGGATACCTTCCTTTCTTGCCTCATCAATAAGCAACGTCAGATGTCTCGGAGAAGGATCTTTTCCCCCGCTCTCCACAGCTTTTTGACGCAGGCCATAGGCCCGACAGAAATACCCATAAGCAGGATGGTAGACAAACATGGTTTTCCCCTCTACCACTTTGAGAGTCTTTCTTATCCGTGCGTCAAGAGCGGCAAGTTCCTCAGCAATCTTTCTATAATTTACCTCATAGATCGACCGACCAGCCGGATCAATTTTCACCAAGGTCTTCATTATCACCTCAGCCTGTTTTTTGGCCAGCATCGGGTCCATCCAGGTATGCGGATCAAGCTCGCCTTGATTAGAATCTGTAGGATGAACAGAAGATTGTCCCTTAAGAGTATGGTCCGCTGATTCAGCACGATCAATGGTAGCACTCGTGTTAACAATATATAATCCGGGCATGTTCCGGCTGATTTTCGGTAAAATGGCTTTTTCAAAGGGTACGCCGATTCTAAAAAATATTTTTGCCGCAGCAAGTCGCGCCATCTGCTTTGGCGTGGGGGCATAGGTAGCAGGACTTCCCCCCGGTTTGACCAATATATCGACCCGTACCCGATCTCCACCCACCCTGTTAACAAAATAGGCCAGGGGTTGAATGGAAACAAAGACCGGTATCGGAAGTTTTTCGGCAAAGGCATCGAAACTGCCCCCCTGGATTCCGACAGCCATTATTCCGACAAACAACAATACAACCCTGTTCAATCGTGACATGATATACCTCACATGCTGAAAAAATTTTTCTATCATTTGTACCAGAGGACAACTATCTGTTTCTAAGGGTTCAACGGCCAGAAGATCGGCAGGACCAGCATTAATACACCAAGAATTACCAGGGTCAGCAGACCGCCGACCTTGAAATAATCAGAAAAATGATAACCACCGGGCCCCATAATCAAGGTGTTGGCCGGATGGGAAACAGGGGTCATAAAACTTGCAGATGCGGCCATGGCCACCGCCATCAACAGACCGTGCGGAGAAAGGCCCATGCTTGCGGAAGTACTGAATACTATCGGAGCCATAAGAACAACCAGAGCGGCCGTCGGTACAAAGCAGGTTGCCGCAAAAGTGAGGGCTATCAAGCCAAACATAACACCATTGGGCCCCCAGGGGCCGACCAGGGAGACCACGCCCGCAGCTATCAATTTGGCTGCACCGGTCTGATCCAGGGCTGTTCCAAGCGGAAGCATGCCGGCAATCAAAAAAACGGCCTTCCACTCAATCTGGCGGTAGGCCTCTTCCATGGTCAGGCAGCCGGTCAGTATCATAAATGCAGCTCCAACTACCACGGCAATGTAAATGGGCACCCAACCCATGATGACCGGTGCCAGAACCAGTATAAGAAGCGTAACGGAAATTTTCATCTTTTCCCGGCGGACCTCTTCCCTCGCCATTTCAGACAAAACTATGAAATCAGGTTCCTGACCAAGCATCCGCAGCTTGCCGAGTGGTCCCAAAAGAAGCAGCGCGTCACCAAGGCGCAATTCCATATCCCTCAGGTCAGAACGATAT
The DNA here is from genome assembly GCA_024763055.1 of Desulfobulbaceae bacterium. GTDB lineage: Bacteria > Desulfobacterota > Desulfobulbia > Desulfobulbales > Desulfobulbaceae > DRLX01. The sequence goes on along the minus strand of JANTGH010000041.1, from coordinate 10,899 downwards.
GCATGCCCCTTGCGCCACAGGGCCAGAACGTTTACCCCGAATTTTTCCCTGAAATTAATCCGGCGCAGGGTCTGGCCTTCAAGGGTGGTTTGTGGTGAAAGTATAGCCTCCACCAAACCAAAATTTCCGGAAACCAACTGCCGGATATCAGGAGAGGCACCGTGTTTTATCTCGAGTTTCTCCAGTCCACGCAGGATTGTTAGATCACGAGCCCGCCCTTCGACCACCAACCTGTCGCCGGCATTGAGGACCTCTTCGGGTTCAGGCAGAACAAGGGGTTGGTCATTTCGTAAGATTCCCAACACCCTGCTGCCTAACACCTCGCTCAGGCGGCTTTCCTTCAGAGTCCGCCCCGCCGGAGGAGAATCCTCTGGAACCCGCATAACCATCAGTGTTTGGTGAAGATGATAGACTTTTTCAAGTGCTCCCCAGTCAAGCAAATGAAATTGTTCAAAACCGGCCGTATCCGCCAGCTCCCTAAGAAAATTTTCCTGTCCGGCCAAAAGAAGGAAATCACCGGTTTGCAACCTTTCATCCGCAAGATTGATACGCATAGCTTTGTTGTTTCGTCGAATGGCAAGGACATTCAGACCGAAACGCTTGCGGAAGTTCAGCCCATTAAGGGTTTTGCCGACAAAACGAGAATCCGCCGGCAGCAGGACTTCGCCGATTCTCAATTCACCGGTGTATACTTCCTGCAGCTCTATGCCCTCGTCCTCAATGATCAGCTTATGCCAGTTTGCCAGCTCCCTGATAGCGCCAACCCGCCCTTCCACTGTCAGAAGATCGCCGGCCAATAGTCTGTCCGAAGGCGCAGGCGCCAGCAAAGTGTGGTCGCCACGGGTAATGCCGATGACATTCCAGCCCAGGATTGAACCCATACGGACCTCTGCCAGCGATTTATTTATAAGAACGGAATCCGGAGGAACACGAACATGAAACAACCGCTCTTCAAGATCATACCGGACCTGATGACTCACTTTCCCCACAGCCGATTCTTCGCCTGCAACATCACGCTTGGGCAGAAGGTGACGACCGATAAACATCATAAACAGGATTCCTGCAGCCATAACTATCAAACCGACCGGAGTAAAGTCGAAAAAACCAAACGAACGAAGTCCTTCATGATCCAGGGCTTCACTGACAAGAATATTAGGCGGAGTGCCAATCTGAGTTGTCAACCCGCCTAACAGGCAACCATAGGCCAGCGGCATCAACAACCGGGAAGGCGGTCGCCGGGTATGGCGGGCGATATCCATGACAACCGGCAGCATCAGGGCAGCTACCGCGACATTATTCATAATGGCTGACATGACACCGGCCGTCGTCATGATCACCATGATCAGGGTGGCTTCTCTTTTTCCGGCCAGCCGCATGACAAAGTTGCCGATGACATTGGCAACCCCGGTACGGGTCAGGCCACCGCTTAAAATAAATACTGCCCAGATAGTGACAACCGCGGGGTTGCTGAATCCGGACAAGGCATCGGCAGGGGATACCAGGCCAGTCAGGGCAACAGCGCCGAGTGTCAGCAGTGCAGTGACCTCCATGGGAATCTTTTCGGTAACGAGAAAGATAACGGAAATCGTTAAAATGGATAAAACCAGTGCAATATCAAGGGTCACAACAGATACACTCCGTTTGTATTCTTTGTACAGATTTCCTGCAACCTTCAGGTTATCAGCAGTGCACGATCATGCCGATTCCCCTCCGGAAAAAACCTTCACTGAAAGCCTACCATCTCCCCCCTGTTTCCTCCAGACAAAAAAACCACCTCTCAGGGAGGTGGTTTCCGACAATCAATGAACTGACACTACAAAATGTTATTTAATTACCACCATTGCTCAGCAACAGGGGATACCATCGCTCCGGCAATAATTTCAAAATCCTATCCCCCAATCTATATGCCTGGTTGCCGGCAGATAATTTTTCAAGACCAGCGATGGTATCCCTGGCGTCATGCAAGCTGAGTGATCGTGGGTATCAGGCATTCAATTGCATTGCTGCCACTGTGTATCACGGGATGTATCTCCACAGGGCATGCACATTTGCCAGCGGGGATTAAAATAGCCATGGAGATCATGCTTATGACAGAGAAAATCCGCATCAAGAGCCGCTTCTGCGGGGATGGGAATATCGTGGTTACCCAGGGGATCATCGGTGGACAGCACGGTGATACCGTTGGTAGGAGACAGGGTGTTGTAATTTGCATCACCCGGATCGGGCAAACCTATCCATTTCCACTGCGGATCATCGTCGCCGAAACTGTAATGCATGAGCGATTCCAGGGGCCGGAAGAGCCCGACCTGCTGCAGGGCATCGTAGGTGTATGACCCGTTTACAAATCCTGAATAGGAAATGCCATGGGTAGCCGGATGGTGTGCATCACCCGGTAGATAGAGATAGGTCTTGCGCTCGTCCGGGATATTGTTGTGCAGCAGAAAATCAATGTTCTGACGGGGATCGGTTCCCGTATCCAGTGTCGGGTCTCCCATCTGAATAATCATGTTGGTACCGGGCGGATAGTCCACGTCACCGGTTGCCGGCAGGTTGAATCCCCACCAGGCAGCCAGCGAAAAGAGAAAACGACCGTTGGTTCCCCACTGCGGCCTGTCCTTCGCCAGATAAAAAATCAGGCCGCCGCCCTCTGAGTGACCGACATAGCCCACCTTTGTGGCATCTATGATTGGGGAAAATTGTTCGACAACACCATCGAGAATTGTCAGGAGCAGTTCCGGCTGAAAATCGGGGTTGGTATGTTCATGGGGCACGAACACGCAATTATATCCCTGGCCGGCAATGAAATAAAGCAAGCTGCGGTAGCGCTCCGAATGATACTGGCCATAACCGGTAATAAAAAAGACCGTGGGCCGCTTGCCGGTCATATCGGCCGGCAGATAGAGATCAACCCTGAGATAATCCTTATCGGCATAAGCGGGCCATGGACTGGCCACGGAAATCTTTCGCACCGGATGCTCGCCCATGGCGCCATAGTAATCCCCTGTTAATTCCGGTATCCCGGCAGAATCAGAATAGGTTGGCTTTGGTACAAGATCATTGCTCAACAGCAAATGAAAAACCGGCTGCAGATGTTCTTTATCCGTTCCGGCGCAGGCCGATGACAGAGTCAAAAAAACAACACAACAGGCTGCGCAAAAACGAAAGTAACCCTTTAACTTTATATCCATCTTTACCCTAAAAAGCCAAGATTAGTGGTGGGAAAACTGTGCAGATTGGGAAAGATGGCGCCAAGGTCTGCGGTTGATGCCCCAAACCAGGCGGCAATGGTTGCCAGATACTGATCCACGGCTGTTGTCGGAATAACCCGGTCTTCGATGGCATCCGGGGAATCGGCTTCAATTTTCGGCATGAGGCCATAGATATCGCCACCATTGACGGCCCCGCCCATGACAAAGGCATGGCTGCCCCAGCCATGGTCTGTTCCCGCACCGTTGGGGGTGATGGAGCGGCCGAAATCGGAGATGGTGCAGGTTGTTACGTTGTTTTCCAGGCCCAGCTGGGCCAGGGCATCGGCAAAGGTACCCAGACATTTATCCAGATAATCAACCTTGTGGCTTTCCGCGTCCAGAGGGGTCGCGTGGGTGTCCCAATCGTGATAGTTAATAAAAAAGATCTGGCGCCTCGGCCTGCCGGGCAGCGCGTCCTTGACCGACAGCATTTTTGCCACCGCCGCCAGTTGATCACCCAACTGGGTGCCGGATTCATGGACGCCATCGGGGAAGGTAAAAGACGTCGCATTGTCAAACACCTGGCTGAGATCGCCGGCAAGACGAATACCGCGCTGCCGCTCCTTTGCAAACGACCCCACCAGCAAATTTTCGTGGTTCGCATTCTGGGTGAGCAACTGCCGGTAGACCTCGCCAAGTTTTCCATCATCCCGAAAGGCGTAATAATCATCAAAAGCGTAAATATCATCGCCGCTGAACTCAAAGGCGGGATGATTCCCACCCCTTTGCATCAGGTTTTTGCCTCCAACCGTGATATTAAAAAGTTCCTGCCCCGGATCAAAGATATCCGCCAGCCGTGCCGCCCAGCCTGCCTGCTCGGCCTGGGCGGCATTGGCCGTCATCCAGAGATCTCGCTGGGTGTTGTGGGCAAACCACTGATTGGGTACAGGAGCGCCGTTTTCCACTTCCGTCCTGGTAACCGGCTGCACCAGGGTGCCGACATTGGCAATGACAGCCAGTTTTTGGTCGCTGAAAAGCCCTTGCATTCGGGTCATGGTCGGATGAAACCCGTAAGCCACTCCGTCACTATAGCTGCCCGGGGTGATGGGCAGCAGGGAAGAAGCCGCCAGGGCCATATTTTCCCGGACCGTACTGTAGGCGTTATACGACACTCCGGACCTCGGCACCACCATGTTAAAGGCATCTGCTCCTCCCTCGAGCAGGATACAGACGATGGCCTTGTAGTCGTTGCCGATGGTTACAGCCATGGCCGAGCCGGACTGTCTGATTGCGGAGACAAGTGGTGAGGCGGTTACAGCCGTAGCGAGAAAAGCCTTGATGAACTGTCGTCTGTTCAGTGATTTTTTCATAACTTTCTCCCTTTCTCCTTATCGCTGGACCGCATACTGTGCCGAAGTCATGATTAGGGCAATCAGGTTTCGCGTTAGAAAATCATGCTCGGTGGTATCCTTGTTTGCCTGGATAAAGTGGAGCAGGGTTTGTTTCATGTCAGGAGTCATCCGCCCGGCCAGGAGAAGAATATTCAACCGCTCCAGCAACTCGTTATATTTCCCGACATCCAGAAGGTTTCTCTCGGCGGATACGTCAAGATGGGCCCCCACCTCGTAGGTGTCATAGGTGTAGGTTTCCAGGGCAAAGGACATGAAAATATGATGCAGCCCGTCAATGCCCAGCACCATGCGCTCCGGGGCCACCAGGCTATGCGCCTTCAGGTCGGCCGGGCCGTCGTCCGGGGTGAAATAGTTGAACACGGTCAATGATTCCTGGGCCGCATTCTGCTGCAAAAAACTCCTGGCCGCCTCAAAATGAAAACAGTTATATGTATATACAGGTGAGGATTCATCTTCCCCGCGTCGTGTGCACAATTTGTTGTGGGCGTTAAATGCCCGCCAGAGATGGCTGATGCCAAGCAGCGGCTCCCGAACCTTGCCGAATGTCTGTGGATGTGTATCTGCGCCATGCAGGGCTTCGGGATCAAGCAGAATGGCCCTGACAACCGCTTTCATATCACCACGGACGCCGTGGCCGTTGTTGTTAAAGGCTGCCGCAACCCTGGAGATATAGCCGGGCGAGGGGTTGGAAGTTACCAGCCGCTGGATAAGCCGTCGTCCGATAAACGGCCCGATATTGGGATGATGAAAGAGCATGCCCACGGCCCGATCCAAATCCTGCTCAGCACTCTGGTTTGCCGGAAAGGTCGTGCCGAGAACATGCTTGGCGCCGGTGTCATGATACTGGGCAAAGGCTACCATGGGAGAGGTGCGGGCATGGTGGGTATTATCGCCCCCGCCGACCACAAAATAGCCGTTGTCATCACTCCAGCCGGTGAAGACCCTGGCCATCTCCCGGATATCATCCTGGGTATAGGTCGATAGAGGAATGCCGGTGGCCGGATCATTGATAGTTGTGCCGTCCTGGTGAAGCCGGTACAGACCTATGGTGAAGAGCTGCATCACCTCGCGGGCATAATTTTCATCCGGATGATTGCCCTTTGCCGGGTCTGCCTTGGCATTGCCGAGATAGCTGAGATACTTGCCCATCATCGGGCTCAGGCTGACATCCTTGAGAAGGGTCCTGAAATTGCCGAAGGCATCCTTGACCAGAATATCGTAATACGCGGCCAGGCCGTCCGGCTCATTGATAAGCGGCCCGAACTGGGAAGTGACGAATATTTCGCTTAGAGCAAAGGCCACCCGTTGGCGGAGCTGATCATTGCCATGAACCACGATGTCCCACCAGGCATCTCTTTTGGCGATATGGACAAGATCGGAATAGGTTTTCCAGGCTATATCAGGAAGGCGCTGCCGCATCCATCCAAGATGATAGGAGGGAGGCTGGGCGAATTGACTGTTGAGCCAGCCGTTATAGTCACCGGAAGCAGCCAGCGTACTGATTTCCTCTATTTTGGGCCCGAAGGTGGCCCTGGCCAGAAAGGCGGAGGTCCTGGCAGGAGGTATCGGACTGTTACCAGGAGGCAGTATATTTCCTGCATGAGCTGCCAGTATCGGCGGCATGGTCAGGATAAGTGAATGGTTGCCGGCCATTGCCCGCCCGCCGGGAAAAAACATAGTACCGGCAAGAAATACAAGTCCTGCTAAAACAGTCCTAAACAACATATTCTTTCGCTTTATCATACTCTTTTCCTGTACATTTACCGTTATTAATTTCAGGTAAAAAAACAGATTTCCGGATGCACCTATCCCACGATGTCTATGCATAAAACAGGCCGGCAATGACGGATCCGAAGTGGATCTCAAGTGATAATTTTTTTTTAACACCATTTCCCGGCATCAGATGCATCAGAGCGCACAAAAACCTCAAACAGAATCCGCCCGATATTCTATTGGAGGTAAGAATTATTATTATCTTTTTTTACCAAAGAAAAGTAAATTAATGGTAAATTTGAAAGGATAGGCTGAAACGCCTGGTAAAAAACGATACAAACCGGGCGTTATTCACCCTTTTTCAGGCGAATGATTGTCCCGGTAGAAACGGAATCAGGAGGCAACGGTCTCCTCCAGAACCTGTTGCAGGTCCTGAAGCTGGTAGGGTTTACTGAGTCGAGCACAAAAGCCATACTTTTTAAAATGGTTAATGATTCCACCGCTTGAAAAACCACTGGTGACCACAAGCCGTGCATTTCCATCAAGCTGCTTTATCCGGGCAGCCGCCTCCTCGCCACCCATCCCTTCGGGCACAGAGAGATCCATCAAGGCCGCGGCAAAAGGTTCCCCGCTCTCAGCCGCCGTCTGATACAAATCAACAGCCTGTTCACCATTTTGGGCAAGGGTCACTGTATAGCCTAAAAACTCGATCATCTTGCGGGCAATATCCCGGGCCAGTTCATCATCATCCATGACCAGTATTTTCTTTGTATTCTCATCCCGGGCAGACCCGGCGCCCGTCGTTTCGGCCATTATTTTCTGCAGCCGCCCTTCTATGGAAGAAAACTCTTCGATCAATTCCTTCAACAGGTGGTGACAGTCTTCAAAATTCCCTTTCCTGCCCCGTGTTTCCAGCTCACTGCAAAGAGCCGCCATTTTCAATGCGCCGACCGAACTGTTGCTTGATTTCATGGTATGGGCCGCCTTCCATAAAGCCTCGGCGTCCCCGCCATCAACGGCGTCGGTCATGGATTGCAGCAGGGGACGAACCCCCTTGAGATAACTGTGAATAATTTCAACAACAATATCCGGCCGACCCGGTTGCTGCATCCGCTGATAATTGACAAATACAGCCGGATCAAAACGTTTTTCCCTTGATGTCGCAGAGCTTTCGTCTGCAATCATCCCGGTCGATACAACCTGCTCCTGTCCGGCTTCGGGCGCCCATTTTTCCAGAACGGCCAACAGTTGCTTCTGCTGCAGGGGCTTGCCAAGATAATCATCCATGCCGGTGTTCAAACAGCGCTCCCGATCACCGCTCATCACATGGGCGGTAAGCGCAATAACCGGCGTCGGCTTCTTTTTATTTTTCCGCTCAAATTCACGCAGTTCAACTGTTGCGCTATAGCCATCAAGTTCAGGCATCTGGCAGTCCATGAAAATAATATCGTATTGCTTTTCTCTGGCCATCATAACGGCCTCTCTGCCGTTCCCGGCAAGGGCAACCGTACATCCAAACAGTTCCAGCATCCCCCGGACAACGATCTGGTTGGTAAGGTTGTCTTCGGCCACCAGAACCCGACAGTTAAACCGATGCAAATCGCCGGGAGTTTCATGCTGCTCCCGATGATAATTCGATAGAGCGGCCTCCTGATCCTCCGGCATCTGCAAATGGAGAGTAAATCGAAAACAGGCACCAAGCCCGGGTTCACTTTGCACATCAATTGTGCCATCCATTATCTCAACCAGTTTCCTGGAAATTGTCAGCCCCAGACCGGTGCCGCCATATTTACGTGTTGTACTGCTGTCAGCCTGGCTGAATGCATAAAAAATACCCTCCTGTTCCTCCCTGGTGAGGCCGATCCCCGTATCACGTACTTCAAAGCGCAGGAAACAGGCGCCCTCTTCCTGATCCAACAGAATAACTTGAAGATTCACACTGCCCTGATCGGTAAATTTAATAGCATTGCCGATGAGATTGGTCAAAATCTGGCGCAACCGAACCGGATCGCCGTGCACAATTCGCGCAATATCTTCCTGGATACTGCTTGTCAACAGCAGACCCTTTTCACTGGCCTTACCGGAAAAAAGATCATATATGGAATCAATAAGCTCCCGCAGATCAAAATTGATGCGTTCCAGCTCAAGCCGCCCGGCTTCAATCTTTGAAAAGTCGAGGATATCATTTATAATATAGAGAAGACTTTTTCCTGAAGAAAGGATGGTTTGAATAAACTGACGCTGTTTTTCCGTAAGATTTGTCTGCAGCAGCAAATCCGCCACCCCGAGAACGCCGTTCATCGGCGTCCTGATCTCATGGCTCATATTGGCAAGAAATTCGCTCTTTGCCCGACTGGCTTCTTCCGCCGCTTCCTTCGCCCTGCGAAGATCCCTGGTTCGCCTGGCTACCTGCTCCTCAAGATGTTCATCCCGTTCTTGAATCTGATCCAGCATATCATTAAAGCCGGCGGCTAAAAGACCGAGTTCATCCTCACCGGTTACCGCCACACGAAGACCATATTGCTTATGTTCGGAAATCCGTTTCATGGCTTCGGAAAGCGTAAGAATGGGTGAGGTGATAACAGAGAGCAGACGGGTGGATAGCAACATAGCCGCCATCAACCCCAGCACCATTATTGCCGCCATTACCATGCCGATCAACAGCAGATTCCGACGAGTGTCCTGCAGACTCATCCGGATGAAAAGGGCACCTATCCGCTCGCCGTCGAGAATAACGGGTTGTCCAACGTCAACATAATCGCCATCCCATGTAAAAAGTACTCCTTCAAGGTCGGTCGGTGCGCTTATTTTCGACTGGATCTCCACCTGTGCCGCTTTGTTGTATTCGGCAACTCGCTCACCATCCGGAGTGGAGATTGCGGCATAAACAATACCTGATTTGGCGGTTAGGGAAGAGAGAATGGTTGTCAGAGCGGTATTGTCCTGGAAGGCAAGGCCGGCCCTGCTGTTTTCGACAATAACACTCGATAACGTCTGCAGTTCTCCCTGCAACTGCTTGCGGACAAGATACCACTGGCTGATGAAATAAACAGCCGTGGTCAGCAGCAGGGCGACGCTGCATGCCAGCAGAATAATGGTATTGAGCTTATGCCTGATCGGCAGTTGTTGAAACCAGGTTTTCATGACGCTACCGAATGACTTCTACGGCAAGATTTAAAAGAGAGGAATTGATATGCACTCCCTGTTTATTTGCCGCAGCAAGATTGATTATAAACGAAAGTTTACTTCCCCTAATGACAAACTCAATTATTCCACCTGTACGGGCAAAGCCCTGCATGTCGCTCACCGTGACGATGGCGCGATTACGTAAAGCCGCATTGATCGTCTCAAGTCCTTCCTTTTCCGAGCCACTGATATAGACCATCTGACAAGTCTCGGCCTGCCGCACGGTATCAATATAGCGCAATTCTATTTTTCTCTTGCCTACGGTTCTGGATTGTATGGCGGACAATGCCGGACCAAAAGGATCCCGACCCAGAACACACAGGGTAAACGCTTGATCTTTCGTGGCAAATGTTTGTTTTGGCCAGGTGATAAACTTGGCGAAATTGAGCAAGAAAGCCGCCTTGATCTTGTACTCCACCTGGGTGTCCGTCTGCTGCCCGGCGGCAATCGATGCCCGGAATGCCCCTGCCCACATCACAAGCAGCAAGGACAGAACAATTATGAAAGAAATTGGTTGTCTCATAAAAAATAGTGTTTTAGCAAAACACACTATCTACCTAAAAATGGTAGGTTATCTTTCCGTAGAAACTGCGCTGAACTTCTATCGGCGGGGTGGAGAATTCAGACACGTATTCCAGGTGACCGCCATTGAGCAGATTTTGTCCAACCAGCATCAGTTCCATATTGTTCATGACCTTCCAGGACAGGTTGGCGTCCATTTCCAAGTAGGAATCGGCGTTCATTTCCCCACGGGAAAGTATATCTTTCGATGACTTCAACTGCCCCACATACCTGCCCCAGAGGTTGAGTTGCAGATCCCTCGTTATGGTATATGTCGATTGCAGCGAAACCTGATGTTTCGGACTGGTTTCTTCCACAATGTTGCCTAAATTCAAATTGATGCTGTCCGAATCCACCTCCAGATCAAAGCCGATATATGTATATCCCAGCTGGAACTTAAGTGGTTCGATCGGTTTCCAGTCAACCGACAACTCAAGGCCATGGGTTGAACCATACAGCTTATTTCTCAAATACAGGGTGTTAAAGGTCTGCCGGGACTGGGGGTCAGCTGAAAGCAGTTCATCGTAATCATTATAGAAAACGGCAAGATCAAAAGAGAGCCGGGGACTATACAGCCAGCGGTAGCCGGCTTCGTACGCAATCAGTTCTTCCGAGTCGAAATCATCATTGCCGTTTAAGGTATACAGTTGGGGAAACGGTGGAGAAGTCGGATCCACGGCAACCGTTATTCTGCCGTCTTCCTCAAACTCCGAAGGTGTTCGCACGGCCCGGGAGATTGCCGCCCAAAGTGTATGCCGGGCATCGATTTTCCATAGCAGACGACCGCTCGGCTGCAGTTCATGGCCGGTAAAATCATTATGCTCCCACTTCATCCCCAG
>JANTGH010000040.1 GCA_024763055.1 Desulfobulbaceae bacterium | reverse complement strand
ATTTAGCCACAGCTAACACCTCATTGACACAGGTAGCAATACTATTTAAATTCAAGGCATGATGCAGATAAAATCAGAGCATTGGAAACGATTACACGGGACGATCTCAATAGACATGGCGATACTGTCGTCAATGAATTTGCAATAACTCAATGAATGGTAAGTCGTCACAGGGTTGGGGTTATGAAAACAGTGGGTTACCAATCCTGTGATCAATTACAATGAATGAGAGAGAGCATCGCAAAAAGGTTCGCTGCCGGCAGGACAAGATGTTCGGTGAGTGATCAGATACGATGTTCGACTTCATGGTCGGAACAGGTGAATGTCATGATGAACAACAAAAAACACAGAATAGCCATAAGTGGATCAACAGGTTTCGTGGGAAAAAGGCTCTCCCGGGTCCTCATCGACAAGGGGTGGGATGTTATTCCCCTTGTCAGGCAGGATTTTGATACTTCTTCCCGTGATCTGGCCGGGAAACTTGACGGGGCAGATGCTGTCGTCAACCTGGCCGGGGCGCCGATTATTAAACGCTGGACTGCCGGGTATAAAAAAGTCCTGTACGACTCCAGAATCAAGGTCACCAGAAAGCTTGTAAAGGCCTGTGAAGAGATGGCTGTCAGACCGGATGTTTTCATATCCACATCCGCCATCGGCATATATACAGATGAGGGGCGCCATACAGAAGACAGCTTTGTCAAGGCCGATAATTTCCTGGCAGACCTTGCCTGGCAATGGGAACAGGAGGCCATGCAGGCGGAAAAACTGGGAATCAGAACGGTCATCTTCCGTTTAGGTGTGGTCCTCGGCAGGCAGGGGGGAGCGCTCAAACAGATGCTTCTTCCCTTCAAGCTTGGCCTGGGCGGTCGTATAGGCAACGGGAAACAACCGTTTTCCTGGATTCATATTGAAGATCTCATGCAGGCCTATGTTGCTGCGCTTTCCAGTGCTTCCTTTGATGGAGTGTACAACCTTACCGCGCCCAATCCAACAACGAACAACGGCCTGACCAGGGCCCTTGGCAAAGCGCTGCATCGGCCGACTTTTTTCCCGGTGCCCCGCCTGGCGCTGAAGCTGCATTTCGGGGAGGGGGCATCGGTACTGACCGGCGGTCAGCACGTGCTCCCCGGGCGTCTTCTGCAGGAAGGGTTCACTTTCACCTTCCCGACGATCGACGAGGCGATCAAAAACTGTGTCGCTCCCTGACAGCAAACATTTACAATGGGGCACGTCTTTCAGGGCGGTTTTTGTCCCATTTCAAGATCTGACCCCAAGAGCTGTGCCAAGAGTACTGAGAGTAGAATCATTTTGCTTGAGGATGAGACATGCAGAAAATAGATAAAATGAGCAGGGCAACCATACAATTCGGACTTGACTGGAACAGTGGCGCAATTCAGCATTGTGACCAGTTATGGACGGACCGGGTTAATATGTGGCGCGATATTTTTCCAGAGGATCTTGCAACAGCACTTTTCGGGAAGCAGGAAGGAGAGAAAGCTGCGGTCAACGTCAACGCCGGGTCTTTTCCGGAGCACCTGAGAAACAGGAAAACTGTCGGGCTCAAACCATCCTGTTTGTACCGACCAGGCGAGCAGGGCATATCTGTTCCCGCTGTGCCGGGCCGCTTTTATCCCCAGGGCTTTCTCCATGGAATTCCAGGGATTTTTCAGACTTCTACCGCACCGGCACGATGCATCTCCCAAGAGGATAACAGGCTTTCTTTTGACCTCAACCATCCTCTTGCCGACTATGACCTGACGATTTCCGCAGAAATCCTTTCCATTCATCCGGAAAAGGTTGAACGTGGCGGACGCTGTGAAGAGTGGCTGGAACAGATCTGCGCCAACGGGCCGGGTATGCAGGCCCGCTACCAGGGGAGAGCGACCGACTTTTTCGCGCCCCGGGGAATGCGGCCGGCCGACACATCTCCTGATCACCTGTTTTACGAGAAGCCGCGAATGGTCCAGCACCTGGACGCCACGGCAAGACAGACCATCCGGGACCAGTACGGAAAACTGATTGCTCCCGGGGCCCGGGTACTTGATCTGATGGGAAGCTGGGACTCCCACCTGTCCGAAAATCATGCCCTGCGATCTCTCACCGTCCTGGGGATGAACAGGACTGAACTTGAGGCCAACCCCCTGGCTACGGAATCAGTTGTCAGGGATCTCAACCAGGATCCTTCCCTGCCGTTTGCAGAGAACAGCTTTGATGCGGTACTCTGTACCGCCTCCATTGAATACCTGATCAACCCTCTCGCCGTCTTTACAGAAATTCAGAGGATCCTGGCGCCCGGAGGGGTTCTGGCGGTGGCATTCTCCAATCGCTGGTTTCCCCCCAAGGCGGTGAGGATCTGGACCGAACTGCATGAATTTGAGAGACTGGGGATGGTTCTTGAGATGTTTCAACGGACGCCGGGTTTTTCTGATATACATACATTTTCCAGGAGGGGCGAGCCCAGGCCCGAGGATGACCCGCATCAGGAGATCAGGGAAAGCGACCCTGTGTTTATTGCCTGGGCAACGGGATCGTAGAATTGGTCTGTGATGGAAAAGCGGAGTCAGTATCACCGGAGCATGAATAAAAGTGGATAAGATAATCTTCACGGAGAACATTCATACCTTTCATATAGATTTTGCCGGTCATGTCAGCAATATCACCTATATTCAATGGATGGAGATAGGAAGACTCAAACTCCTTGAGGCCATCGGCCTGCCGGTGACCGGAATTATTGATGAACTGGGCCTGCTGCCGACCCTGGTCAAGACGGAAATCAAGTACCGAAAACAGTTGTTTCTCGGAGATCAGGTTCGTGTTGAAATGTGGTTGTCGAGGCTGCGCAATGTTTCGGCAGACATGAATTTTCTTTTTTTCAACTCCAGTGGCGTGCTCACGGCAGAAGGTCGGCAGACCGCGTTGTTCATAGACAGGGATACCCATAGGCCGACCCCTTTAACGAACAAGGCGCACGCCGGTTTCAAAAGATATCTGGCCAGATAAAAACAATACAACGAGAGGTACATGGAATGAAAAATATCGACTCTCTCCGTGAGGCAAAACTACTGTTTTCAGCAGGGCGGCTGGAAAAAAGCATTGAATATTTTACAATCGCCCTTGAAAACGGCGCAGATACCGCCGATACCTGCCTGAACAGAGGGGCTGCGGAAATGGCTGCGGGCCGCTATCAGGAGGCGGAAGCAGATTTCAGCAGAGTCATAGAGCAGGATGCAGAACATGAAAGGGCCCGTTATTTCAGAGGGGTGGCCCGGATTGGCCTTGGAGACTATAACGGAGCCATTGAAGACCTTACCTTTTCTCTTATTCGAAACAACGATCGTGGAATAGCCCATCTCCTGAGAGGTGTTGCCTATTCTGAACTGGGAAACGAGAGGGATGCCGTTTTAGACTTGAACAGCGCCAAAGCATTTTCAGATGCTGAACTGAAGAGCTTCAAAAAGCTTTTTGGTGATATGCCTGCTTTCACCCGGACAAAGGCACTGATGACCAAAAAAAATGCGCCCTGGAACAATCTGCTCAGCAACGATGCGCTGCAGGTGCTCAGCGGTCTGGGGGCAGAGAAAGATCCGGATGACGGCGGGATTGCGCGCAGCTCATGACCCGGACACACAGGCGTCCTGAATCTTAACCGACTGTTTGTTGCAGGATTTATCGTCTGTCCCTTGGCGGACGCCGTTCGGGCACACGCCGATGGGGTATTGTGCCCTCATTCCACCGGCTGCTGACATAGAGTCCGCAGTAGCAACTGCCGAATTCTTCCACATCAGGTTTTCGGTACTCGCAGGGGCAGATGATGTCCCGGTCCCTTTCCCGGTCGCCAGTCGACAGGGGCAGGAGGTGTAACCGTACCGTTCCCTGTTGGTCAGCAGCCCCTTGAGCAGGGCATCCACCTGTTCCCTGTCGGTGTTAAAAAAATAGCCTCTGGGTATATTAATTTTCTCCAGACTCTCTCGCAGGGCATCCACTTCTTTCATAGCAAACCAAGCTCCTTTTTAATCCGTTCCTCCTGAAAGCCGACAATGGCCTTATTGCCGATAATGACAATGGGAAAGGTTTCTTCCGGGTTGAATTTTCGTATCTCCTCCATCCTGTTTCGACGTTCCTCATCAGGCAGCAGGTCAATATCGGTGCAGGTGTACATAAAACCCTTCTCATCAAGCCTCTTTTTCAGCAGACTGCAGAAATAACAGGTGCTCAGGGTGATGAGTCTGATTTCCGGCTGTGTATTCGTTGGAGTCGTTTCTCTGGTATTTTTCATTGGACCTCCCTTCCTTTTCCACTGTCTGAAAGATCAGCCAACTCCGGCGGATAGGGCCGGAAAAGTACCTGGTTCAGGAGGTATCCCCGGTCGAAGCGGATCGCCTGGGCTTCGATCAATCGGGTTACCGCCTGGAGAGGAATTCGTTCATCCCGGTATTCTTCAATAGTGTTGACAATATATGCTCTTTCCCTGGGGGCAAGATGTTGGGATACCCAGCCATGAGCGTGATAGAGGGTGTTCACCATGGCCTGCCTGCGCGCCGGCCGTTTGAGTGTTTCTCCCATCTGTTCGGTGTACAGTTGATAGACTTCATTCGAAGGCAGCTTCCCGTGGTTGGCCACAATCCTGCCGCATTGCCAGAAACGGCTCTGGCTGCAGGCAAGAAAGAGTAGTTTATGGGCCGCATGAAAGGAGATCAGATCGCCCATTTTTCCCTGTTCGGCAATGGAACGAAACCTTGCCCAGGTGTAGAGCTTGATAAAAAAATGCTCGCGTAATACAAGATTGCTCAGACGTTGTTCGTCCTCCACTGCTTTGCCGGCCATTGCCTTAAGAACAGCTTTGCCGAAAACACCGCTGCTTCGGCGAAGAAATTGAGGGTTTTCGATTTCCCGGTAAATTTTTACATCAAACAGACCACAGGAGGGTGACTTCCCCTTGAGAATGGCTCCGTCACACTTCTCAAAAAAAGTCTGAAGACTATCCACCGCCTGTTGCAGCTCTCTGGTGACAGTCCGTAATTGAGCAGGCTGCCATACTTCCATCTTTTCATGATCCATACAGAGACGGATGGAAGAACGGGGCACGCCAAAGCCTGCTTCCATTTCGGGACAGACATCAATGCAGTTCACATGCCCTGTCAACATGTCGACAATCCCGGAATAGAGCTGCCCACCGTCATAACGACAGGGTGCAAAGCCAAGACAGCTGCTGACAAGAATCGTCGGCCTGGGAAAAGAGCGGTTCATCCATCATCCCCCAGAACTCAGATGACAGATTCTGGTCAGGGTTCCGAGAAAGAGAACAGACCAGAGCAGGGTTCGAGACCAGTTTGTCAGGACCAGACGCCTGATAACCGTCATGTTTTTACCGACAGTATGGAGCCGTCTGTGACAGGGAACCGACAGGGTGAAGGTGGAGATCCAGGCAAGCGTAATAATGGTTATCCGTACCCACCGTGGTTCCCGGGTTATTGCCGTCCATATCTCTCCACCTGCCTGCAGAAGCATAAGCGGGCTGACAACAGCGCCCATTAAACCCGTATACCTGTAATGCCAGTTAATGAAATCTCCTTCTTCTGTATATTGAAATGACGGGTAGATGATCAACTGAACGAGCCAGATGAGAATGAACAGGCCGCTGTCGACCATGATCTGCAGAAAGAAAATCGGATCCATCTCTCACCCCCCTGCCGGCCGGCTGAATATGCCCCAGTATAGTCTGCCTGGATCATATCCCAGCCCTGGCAATGTTTTCAGTATAATGGCCTTGTCCGCATTCGACAACTCCCGGTCACGGGAAAGAATCCAGAGATATTTGCGACCAGGCTCCCCCACCACACTGTAACGGTAATCATCGGCAAGCATCAAAATCCAGTAGTCACCATAAAAAGGCCGGAAAAACGAGACCCGCAGTTTTGCGTCATTGCTGCCTTGCACAGAATGGGCTCTTCCCCGGGCCTGATCAATAAGAATCCCGTTGACATCAAAACAACTGTTGGTCACCTGGAGATAATCCGCTTTCCGGCGGTATTCCGCAGTGGCCCCGACGCACCCTTTTTCAAACCGGTTCTCATACCGGGCAATTTCATACCAGGTTCCCTCGTATTGCCTGAAATTAACCGCTGAGACAGTCTCAAGCGGTACAGAAGGATTGAAGAAGCCGCACCCGGTCAGTATAAGAAGAGAAGAAAGAAGCAATAAGATCATAACGGTGCGCATCCTTTGTTACACACGGCGAAGAAGACTGTCTGCGGCCATGGACGCACCCACTGTCACGCCGGTTACCGATTGCCCGGGAAAACGATAATCACCGACAAAGGTTATATTGTGCAGACCGTATCGATTTTTCCCGGGCGCGAACAGGGATGTCTGGGCATATCCGCCGACCAGGCCGGCATACCGTCCTGTGTATCTCGAGTAGGTGACCGGAGTACCAGCCAGGCAGCAGTCAATACAGGCCCTGCAGTTGCCCATATAATAGCCAATGGTGTCGATCAGCCTGTCGGTATATTGTTTCTTCAGACGTTCATAGCTCCCCCCTCCCTCCCGCAGAGCCCGCCACCATTGGCCCACCTCCGTGTGCGTGGAGACGGTGACCGCTGTTTTTCCTGCCGGTGCCCTGCTGATATCGCCTGAATCCGATGCGGAAACAAATATGGAGCCACCCTCGGCAAGAGAGTCGCCGTCCGGCTGCAGGAACTGCAGAAAGCGGGTTTTTTTCCCGGCAAAGACCCGCTCATTCATGCCGAGATGAAGGACAAAGGCCCCCCATTCTGAACGACTCATTGTATTCCATGTTGGAGGAACCGTTTTTCCAAGCAACAATGCCAGGCCGGCATCCGAACCATTATAGATGAGCTGCCTGCACTTGTAAGTGTCCTTTTCCGTCTTCACCCCGGTGATCCTGTTGGCCTGAAGGCCCAGGCCGGTCACTTTTTCTTTGAGCTGAACCCTGCCGCCCCGCTCCTTGATCGCCCTGGTCAAAAGACGGGCAATACTGCCCATACCGCCGACAGGTATACAGGGAGATTTTCTCGGTAGGTCCAGAGCCAGGGCGGCAAAAAGGGTATTGGCATGTTGAGATGTCGTTTGCGCGGAAACCAGCAGTTGAGCGTCAATAAAACGGCGAAAACCCTCCTGGTTCTGAAGGTTGTAGTCTTCCAGCCAGCTGGTGACACTTTGGAATGAATGGCGCAAAAGGCCAAGGCCGCCGGAGTGCTGATACAAGGCGCGAATCAGGCTGGGTACCTGCCTTGTTCGTTTTTTTCCGTATTGATCAAGAAGAACGCCGGTCAGGTGCCACAATCGGTCGGAAAGCTTTTCCTGTGACTTCCAGAACTTTTCCGTACCGGGAAACTCCTGCACAAGGCGGTTTCGATCTGCCGTCAGAGGAAGACAACATCGCCCGCAATGATATTCCCATGCAACCGGTTGTTGGATGACGGGCCACTCCAGGTCAAGCCGGGATGACAGCCACTGCATGGGTCCATTGTCATGAAAACCAAATCCCAGGGTTGCGCCGGCTTCAAATTTATATCCTTTTCTTCGGAAGGTTGAGGCGCAGCCACCGGTCTTATCATGCTGCTCAAGCAGAAGAAGAGAGAGGCCCGCGTCCGCCAGCAATGCTCCGGTGACCAGACCACCGATCCCACCACCGATGACGATGACATCAAAGGGCGCCATGATTCCTGTTTTTCTGGAATCTTACGAATTGTCCAGGGGAATCTCGTTGCCGCCGATGAGTTGAAGGACCTTGTTGACCCTGAATCGAACCAGGAATTTTTTTCCTTTTGCCGCATCTTCTTTCCTGGAGAGATGGCGCCTGGTCAGGGAAGTAATCAGTTCATGGTCCTCTGTTTCGTCAATTTTAGTCATAAACAGGCGAACACCCGAGTACCCTTTTGCGCCTTCAATGAACAGGAAGCCGGCATTCCCGTTTTCTCCAAGGTTTTTATGTGTTAAACGATCACGCATGATAAAGGCTGCGATATTATCCTCCATGATATGCGGTCTTGAATAGACCGCAGTATCGACCACACCCTCGGCATCACTGGTCGCCATGATCCCTATGCCTTTATTTTCAGAAAAATACTCTTTGAGATTCATGCGATATTTCCTTTGTTGTGGTTATTGGTTTTGCTGTTGTTTTGTTCCATTTCGACCAGCAGATTCGAACGAACGATTTCCAGCGCCTCAATGGTTGCCGTGATCACGGTATCCATCACCACCCCCCGACCTGTCCAGTCATTGCCGAGTCGAAAAAACTGACTGTCAAGTTCCTGCTCAACCTCCTGGAGAGTTGCTGCCGGGTCACTGTCCTGCCTGTGCTGAAAATAACCGAGGATCCCGTTGATAATTTCTTCCCTTTTCTCTTCCCGCCATTTAGACATATTCAATCAAGTCCCTGTACCGGTATGCCGCTGTCGGCCAGTTCTTTACAGATCTTTTTTACCTGTTTTTTGCCGCAGTCTGTGATTTCATAAGTGTCGCTGACCCCATCCCTGAAGGTGAAAACAACCTGTCCGCTATTTGTTAAGACAACCTTATGCACATATTGCTCGTTCAGCCAGGGAGCCAGGCTTTCTGTAAAATGATTCAGGCTGCATTGTTTCATGGCATCCTCCTCTCTGGTAAAAACAAAGGGGAGCCTTTCATGAGGAAAGGCCCCCCTGGTTTTGGTTATTGCATCGGTTACCAGCGTTCAGTGCCTACGATGAGGCTGACGTCCGTACAGGCTGCCCGTTCATCCTCATTCAGGGGCTGCCCGTCAACAAAGTTTTCGCGAACCGCATCTGCTGCACAGTAGAATTCTCGACCGTCTTCATTTTTGATCCATACCAATGATTCATATCCGTTCATAATGTGCCTCCATATATGTGAAAAGTTAGAGTAAAATTGTCATCAGTTCCTCTTGCCCTACACAGTAATGCTGAAAGCAGAAAAAACAATAGGTAACTAATTGGGTAAAAATAATAGCAAAAACTATTGTTCTGAAGATCCGGAATTATCAACGCCGGAAAGGGTCCTGTATGTACGGCGTATCCTTTCCGCCCGTCTCCGGTTCGTCCCGAAATCGAAGTAGCCGATTCTTGAAGAGGAGCGGAGGTGAATCACCCCGGAAACCGGGTCCAGGCGGCAGGTCAGGTCATCCACAAAACGAAATATCCCGGTTCGGAACGTGGCGTGGAGAAACATGTCGTTTACCGACTCGATTTGGCCGCCCTGTTCCTGTATGGCCCGCAGCAGTATATGCCAGGATACAGCGGGAGGGCCATGGACCTGAAAAGGGGCAATGGAGGCCCTGCCGAAACGCTGTTCGCTGTTTACGCAGTTGGGAGTGTCCGGGCAGGGATCGAGGTGCCTGGCCGCCGGTATTTTGTATTCTTCTGTATTCATTGTTTGTCCCTGTGGTCTTGCTATCTGAGCTTTGCCGTTGTCAAAAAAAAGGAGCTGGGCAAAGAGAATGAAAAATGCTGCCATACGTCTCATCCGTCAGTTCCGGCTGATAACATGATGTTCAAAGGAAAACTCACCCTTTGCGGCATCATGGACATACTGCTCCAGGGTCTTTGCTATAACCCTGAAGGCCAGGGCGTCCCATGGAATATTTTTGGGATGAAAAAGGCGCACCTCCAGGCTTTCTCTGGTGGGCCGGAACGGGCAGGCAAGAAGCTGTGCCCGAAAAAGAAGATAGAGTTGACTGATATGAGGCAGATCGAAAAGCCGATAGGGAGTCGGAATGCTCACCTCGGCGCCGCTTTCTTCCGTTGTCTCCCGCAAGGCTCCCTGAACAGCGGTTTCATGGTTTTCCAGATACCCGGCCGGCAGGGTCCATTTTCCTTTTTGCGGCTCAATGGCCCGTCGGCAGAGGAGAATGGATTCATTCCTTGTGACGAGACAGCCGACCACAAGTTTGGGGTTTTCATAGTGTATGGTATGGCAGGAGGTGCATACCGCCCTGTATCTTTCGTCGCCTTCGGGAACAATCCGTTCCGTCACAGCCCCGCAGATACTGCAGAATTTATTAATAGCCATATATGTATTTCCAGTATATCAGAGCCTGACACCTGAATTCCTGTTATACAGCACAGGAAGAGCAGACTCCGGGGGTGGTCCCTCCGTAATTCTCATTGGGTTGAGGATTTCCCGATTCAGGTTTTCTGCCCGGACGATTTTTTTCATGGCCCCCACTCCAACTCCAAAAAAAAGTGTTGCCCTGTCGGGCAACACTTTGCAGAAAAACATGACATATTTTCTCCCCCGCACCGGAACAACAGGGTCGAAAGGTCTCTATTACCAGCGTTCAGTCCCGACGATGGTGCTGACGTCCATACAGCTTTCTTTTTCCTCGTCAGTGAGTTCTTCCTTGGTTTTGATGTTGCCTTTCAGGGCCTCAACGGAGCACGCATACTCTTTACCGTCCTTGTCCCGCACCCATACCAGATTTCCCAAACCGCCTTGTGATTTGTCAGCCATAACAGCCTCCTATCATTTTTCGTTTATACGAGGAGTTATTTCCCCATGACTTGACTATATACACGTATCTACGTCACATCAAGAAGGGTTTAATAGTGGATTAATGGTAGGTAAAGCTATTATTAAATAAGCGACAGGCCAATTCGTATGCCTGATCCGATCGCTTGCTGTCCTTTCAACAGGTCTTTACACAATATCACTATGGTTTGACGGAAGTCCCTGAACAAAAAACTCAATCGACCCCAGGCAGCCGGTGTACCCGGATACTCTCTTGAGATAACGCTGAATGTTGAACTCCCGTCTGCAGCTGTCTTGATTTATATACCTGATCTTTCCGAAACGAGCCGCTCCACCGGGCACGGTCATGCACTCCTTCAAGGGACCAGGATATACCCGCGTATCCGTTGGGATCACGACCGTCCAGAGTAGAGTTGTCATTGAGGTAAATGACAGCATCCGGGGTCCTCTTCAGCTTGCCTTTTCCTATCATATTTTCTTGACTTTATATGGTATTTGGCGATAGATCAAGAAGGGAAAAAACAGATGAATACGAGCAAAGACTACTCCTTGAGCTATGAACAAATACGACGGTTCGATGTGTGAGACCATTGTCGATTCGCTTTCCGCCCATGTCGCTGTTCTCGACGACCAGGGAGTTATTCTTGAAACGAATCGGGCCTGGCAGGAATATGGTATGGAAAATGGTCTGGAAGGGGACGTGGATTCCGTGGGTGTCAATTATATCTCTGTCTGCGAATCAGCCAGGGAATCCGGGGAACCTGAAGTGGAAACGGTACTTCTCGGCATTCAGAAAGTTCTGAGCGGTGACCTGCATGAATTCGTCACCCTGTATCCCTGTCATTCCCCGGACAGGCGCCGGTGGTTTAATCTCCGGGTGTTACCGTATCGGTCGCAAGGAACGAAAAGGATCATCCTGGTTCATGAAGATGTGACGCCTATTATTCTCGCCCAGGAGAAGTTGTTTAAAAAGGGGCAGGAGCTGATGAAAAAAACCGAAAAACTTGAGGAAACGAACATTGCCCTCAAGGTATTATTGGACCATCGTGACCAGGATCGGGAAGAACTTGAGCAGAGAATTGCAGCCAACATAAAGGAGTTGGTGCTGCCCTATGTGGAGAAACTACACAGCAGACAACTCGGCAGCCGTGAACAGACCCTTGCGGAAATTATCGAGGCAAACCTGCTGGATATCGTGTCACCGTTTTTACAGAAACTTTCAGCGCTTCACCTTCAGCTCACACCGCAGGAGGTTGACGTGGCCTCCCTGGTGCGCCAGGGAAAGAGCAGCCAGGAAATCGCCGATGTGCTTGGCGTCTCCATTAACACCATAAGTTTTCACCGAAAAAATCTACGCCGTAAACTGGGCCTGCGCGACAGGTCCAGAAATTTACGCACCTATCTTCTTTCTCTGCAGTGAGTTGTAGCTGACACACGAGGCTGCCGGGCTTTTTCAGGAAACAACCCGTGAGCGGTTCTGATGAGAAGGGTTCCTGACCATCCGATACAGCGTCCGTGCCGACAATGATTCCCTGCCCGGCGGAAATCTCCGCTCCAGAAGAAGCATATTCTTCGGCAACCTGCCGCCATCATTTCCCTTGTCCATCCTGCTTGCGTCTTTCCATATTCCGCTGCCGTATCGGTGTACCCCGAACAGCATGAAGACCGCCTGGCAAAAATGTCAAGCCGCTACTTTATTGTCATGTTCTTTACAAATATGACCGAGAGAAAACAACGGGTTTTTTGCAACAAAATTGAAAAGTATAATTTTATCTGTTTGATAATAAAGTAAAAAAAACTTAGAGATGGTTTGGCACGCCCTTTGCTTTGTAAGAAAAGTAATTACCAGCTTGGTCGTATATTCTGCGGCAAAACATAACAAACAAAGGGCCGGAACATTCCGGAAAAAACCTATTTTAATAATATTGGAGGAAAGGATTATGAGTGCGGAAAAAACAATGAGAAAGGTCGCAATCTACGGCAAAGGCGGTATCGGCAAGTCCACCACCACCCAGAACACTGTCGCAGGACTTATTGAGCTGGGAAGGAAGGTCATGGTTGTCGGCTGTGATCCCAAGGCTGACTCCACGCGCCTGCTGCTTGGCGGACTGGCACAGAAATCAGTGCTTGATACCCTTCGCGAGGAAGGGGAAGACGTGGAGCTTGAGGATATCCGCAAAAAGGGGTACGGCGGAACCTGGTGCGTTGAGTCAGGCGGCCCTGAACCGGGTGTCGGCTGTGCCGGTCGCGGCATTATCACCTCAATCAATATGCTTGAATCTTTGGGCGCTTATGAGGAGAGCGAAGAGCTGGACTATGCATTTTACGATGTTCTCGGCGACGTTGTCTGCGGCGGTTTTGCCATGCCCATTCGGGACGGCAAGGCGCAGGAGATATATATCGTCGTTTCCGGTGAAATGATGGCCATGTATGCGGCCAACAACATCAGCAAGGGTATTGTCAAGTTTGCCCAGTCAGGTGATGTGCGTCTTGGCGGCCTGATCTGTAATTCCCGCGCGGTTGATAATGAAAAGGAGATGATTGAGCAGTTTGCCGAAAAGCTTGGGACCCGGATGATCTACTTTGTGCCCCGTGACAATGATGTACAGCGGGCCGAGATCAACAGGCAGACGGTTATCCAGTGGAAACCCGACGTTCCCCAGGCGGACGCGTACCGGGGACTTGCCAAGGCAATAGACGAAAACGAAACCTTTGTCGTTCCTACCCCCATGGAAATAGAGGAGCTGGAGAAACTGCTCATGGATTTTGGTCTCATGAATTAGTGAACATCGGACACATAAATATTTACACGTATAACTATACCTTATGGAGATTACACAATGTTAATGATCAGAGCAATCGTCAGGCCTGAAAAATCCGATGCAATTCTTGCGGCCCTCATGGATGCCGGCTTTCCGGCGGTGACCAAGTACTCCGTTGCCGGTCGTGGTAAGCAGCGGGGGATCAAGATCGGTGATGTCACCTATGACGAAATTCCAAAAATGATGCTGATGACGGTGGTCGGCGCCGAGGACAAGGATTTTGTCATCCAGACAATCATGGACACGGCCCGTTCCGAAGGCAAAGGCGCTTTTGGTGACGGTAAGATTTTCGTCAGCGATGTTGAAGAAGTGTACACTGTCAGTTCCGGACTTAAGGAAGTCTCCACTCCAGTGGAGGAAGAGGTGACGGCATGAAGGAAGTGATCGCAGTTGTGCGAATAAACAAAATGAATCAGACGAAGCACGCACTGGCCGATATCGGCATTGACTCCTACTTTGCCCGCGAGGCCCAGGGGCGGGGCAAGGGTTTTGTCAATCCCATGGTTCTCGAAGGCGCTGAACAGGGCTATGAAGAGGCGGCTTCGGTTTTGGGCGAAAAGGGAAAGTTGTACCCGAAGCGCGTGGTCACTGCCGTAGTTGATGACGACCGGGTCGATGATGTTGTTCAGGCAATAATCACTACCAACCAGACCGGTATGCCCGGCGACGGCAAGATCTTTGTCATGCCGATCAAGGATTCCGTCCGGGTCAGAACCGGGGAAACAGGTGCGGCGGCCATTAACTGAGTCCTGAAAATGGCCGGAACCGGAGACAAACGACTGACTACGAGATGAGCTTCGCCTGTAACCACCCGGCAATACGCAATTACCATCATCATGGAGAAAAACATGGCAACAGTAAAGAAAAAAATGGTGCAGTGGGATCCCACCGACATCAAGGCGGAGTTGATCAAAAAATATCCGCCCAAGGTGGCCCGCAAACGCTCCAAACAGATATTGATCAACGAGGCGCTTGAAAACGAGACGCCCGAAATTACCGCCAATGTCCGGACCATTCCCGGCATCATCACCATGCGCGGCTGCACCTATGCCGGCTGCAAGGGCGTTATCATGGGGCCGACAAGAGATATCGTCAACCTGGTGCACGGCCCCATCGGCTGCAGTTTTTATGCCTGGCTGACCCGTCGCAATCAGACCGGTCCCGGCCCGGATGGTGAAAATTACATGAACTACTGCTTTTCCACCGATATGCAGGATTCCGATATTATCTTCGGTGGGGAAAAAAAGCTGTCTGCGGCCATTCAAGAAGTATATGATATCATGCACCCGAAATCCATCGGGGTCTTTGCTACCTGCCCTGTGGGGCTGATCGGCGATGATATTCATACCGTGGCCAAAAACATGAAGGAAAAATTCGGCGACTGCAATGTCTTTGCCTTCAGCTGTGAGGGCTACAAAGGGGTCAGCCAGTCGGCAGGGCATCACATCGCCAACAACCAGATCTTCCGACATGTGGTCGGTGAAAACGATGAGCCCAAGGAGGGTAAGTACAAGATAAACCTTCTTGGCGAGTACAATATCGGTGGTGACGGGTTCGAAATCGACCGGATATTCAGGAAATGCGGCATTACCAATATCGCCACCTTTTCCGGCAACTCGACCTATGATCAGTTTGCCTCGGCCCACCAGGCCGACCTCAACTGCGTTATGTGCCATCGTTCCATCAACTATGTGGCCGACATGCTGGAGACCAAATTCGGTATCCCCTGGGTCAAGGTCAACTTCATTGGCGCCCAATCCACGGCCAAGTCGCTGCGCAAGATTGCGGCCTACTTCGAGGATCAGGATTTGATAGATACGGTGGAGAAGGTAATTGCTGAAGAGATGCCGGATGTAGAAACGGCGATCAGCGATGTCCTGCCGCGCACTGAAGGCAAGACAGCCATGCTCTTTGTCGGTGGCTCCCGGGCCCACCATTACCAGGAGCTGTTCAAGGAACTGGGTATGAAGACCCTTTCCGCCGGCTACGAATTTGCCCACCGGGACGATTACGAGGGCCGTCAGGTGATCCCTTTTCTCAAGGTGGACGCGGACAGCCGCAACATCGAAGAGATTGAAGTTGAAGCGGACGAGACCCGTTATAATCCGCGCAAGAGTAAAGAAGAGATGGAGGCCCTGGAAAAATCCGGCGTGAAGTTCAAACACTATGACGGACTGGCTCCGGATATGGATCAGGGTTCGCTGATCATCGACGACCTCAACCAGTATGAAGCGGAAAAACTGGTCGAACTCTTGAAGCCGGACCTTTTCTGCGCCGGCATCAAGGAGAAGTTTTCCATCCAGAAACTGGGGGTTCCCATGAAACAGTTGCACTCCTATGACTCAGGCGGCCCCTATGCGGGGTTCAAGGGAGCGGTCAATTTTTATTATGAAATCGACCGGCTGGTCAACAGCAAGGTGTGGAGCTACATGAAGGCTCCCTGGCAGGAAAACCCCCAGCTTTCAGCAGCGTATGTGTGGGAATAACAATCAAGGCTCAGACCTCACGGGCTGTCCACTTACGCCGGCCTGGCCGGGATATCTTTTCCAGCCGGGCCGTAGAGAAGAATTTATCCGTGATGTCACAACATCACACCACTATTTTCATGGTTCATAAAGAGGTTACTCATGTTACTCAGACATACCCCAAGTGAAATACAGGAGCGCAAGGCAGTGACCATTAATCCGGCCAAGACCTGCCAGCCTGTGGGCGCAATGTATGCGGCCCTGGGCATCCATGGATGCCTGCCGCATAGTCACGGATCACAGGGCTGCTGCGCCTATCACCGCTCCGCCCTGACCAGGCATTACAAGGAGCCGATTTCGGCCGCCACCAGTTCCTTTACTGAAGGAGCCTCGGTTTTCGGCGGCCAGGCCAACCTGGTCCAGGCCTTTAACAATATTTTTACCGTCTATGATCCGGAAGTTATTGCCGTTCATACCACCTGCCTGTCCGAAACCATTGGTGACGATCTGCCGCAGATCCGCAAGAAAGCGCTCAAAGAGGGCAAGATTCCGGAAGGCAAGTATGTTATGTGCGCTTCCACGCCAAGTTATGTCGGCTCGCACGTTACCGGTTTTTCCAATATGGTCAAGGCGATGACCGAATTTTCAGAAAAAACCGGAGAAAAAACCGGCAAGATCAACATCATCCCCGGCTGGGTGGAACCCTGCGATATGGAGGAGATCAAGCGGCTATGTTCCATGCTTGGAGTGGCCAACATCATGTTCCCCGATACCTCCGGCGTGCTTAATGCCCCGCTCACGGGCGAGTACAAGATGTTTCCCGAGGGCGGCACCACCATGGCGGAACTGAAGTCTACCGGTGATTCCGTGGGTACCCTGGCCCTGGGTGAATGGTGCTCAGGCGATGCGGCACGGGTTCTGGATAAAAAATGTAAGGTTCCCTGCACGGTGCTGGATATGCCGTTCGGGCTCAAGGCAACGGATCGATTCGTCGATGCCCTCCGCAATATTGCCGGGGTGAATGTCCCGGATGAACTGTTTACCGAACGGGGCCAGCTGGTGGACCTGATCAGCGACATGCATCAGTACCTGTATCACAAGAAAGTTGCTCTGGCCGGAGATCCGGATCAACTCATAGCCATGACCGAATTTCTGGTCGCCATGGATATGTGCCCTGTTCATATTGTCACCGGCACGCCGGGCAAGAAGTTTGAGAAGCGAATCAGGGAGATCACGGCAGACATGCCCTTTGAGGTCAATGTCAAGGCCAAGGGCGATCTGTTTCTCCTCCATCAGTGGATCAAGAACGACCCGGTGGATCTGCTGCTCTGCAACACCTACGGTAAGTACATCGCCCGGGACGAAGATATCCCGTTGGTGCGCTGGGGTTTTCCCATCCTGGATCGTCAGGGGCACCAGTACTTTCCAACCGTGGGCTACAAGGGTGGAATCAGGCTGGTGGAAAAATTCCTCAACGCCCTGCTCGACCGTAAGGATCGGGATGACGCGGAACCAAAATTTGAACTGGTTCTCTAATCTAATGATCGGCGGGACTTGTGTCCCGTCGTCAATCAAATGGTGGCATAAATGACCATTCTGCCCTTTCCCTCGCAGTCTTCAAAAACCGGACAGTCCATGATTCTGGATGAGCTGATCGTACCGGCAGCCCCTCAGGCCAACAACAGGGGCCGGTATGCGCCGACGGCAAAAAAGGCCAGGCCGCTTGCTCCTGCCGAGGTCATCCAGTGGCTGGAAGATCTTGAACTGGGCGGAAAAACGGTGAAAGGGATCCGGATCGAGGGTCCGGGCGATCCCCTGGCCGCTCCTTCTGTCCTCTTTGATTTGCTTGCGCAGCTGACCGAATCACGTCCCGGCTGCCGGGTCAGTTTGACGACCCTTGGACTGGGAGCAGCTTCCCTGGCCGGAGACCTGAAAAAAGCAGGAATCGATCAGATTACGCTGTTGGTTGACAGCGTGGAAACCGTTGTTGCCGAAAAGATCTATGCCTGGATTCGACCGGGTAGAAAAACACTGGCCCTGCCCCTGGCTACTGAACTGCTGGTCAAGGAGCAGGCAGAGGCGGTACAGGCCCTGGCCGGAGTCGGGCTGGATATCTGTATCCGCACCACGGTGTATCCCGGGATCAACGATAACCATATCAGTCGGATCAGTAAAAAAATGGCCGGGCTGGGGGCCGGGGCAATGGAACTGGTTCCTTACCGGCACGAAGAGGGCGAGGAAGAATTATTGCTCGATGAATGTGACGATCAGAGTTTGCGCGTCCTGGAGCAACAGATTGCCGCTGATCTGGAGGTGAAATCCGGGCCAGGGGATCGAAGTATTCCCCCTCCTCTGGTCGAGCCTCCGACAGCAGGGCAGCTCCTGCCCGGACCGACGGAAGAACGACCCAATGTCGCCGTGGCCAGTTCCAACGGCATGGATATAGATCTCCATCTTGGCCAGGCTACGAATATGCTCATCTACGGTCCCAGGGAAGACGGACTGGCCTGCCTGCTTGAATCACGGCCGACACCGCAGGCCGGGACCGGGGACAATCGCTGGCAGGCACTGGCCCGAGCCTGCCTTGGTGACTGTTTTGCCCTGCTGGCCGCCAATGCCGGAGAAAATCCGCGCAAGGTGCTGGCCGACGAGGGAATCAAGGTTCTCCTTATGGAGGACAACATCGAGGGAACCGTCGATGTCCTGTACGGCGGCGGGAAAAAGAAAAAATGCAAAAAATAAAAAAACAATCGCTGAGGAGAGTTGAAGATGGCAATACCGGAACGTCAGATCATTATGTGCCAGAGCTTTCGGGTGGCAGGAGACAAAAAGGGAATCTGTCACAAGCAGACCGACGGATTCCTCCAGTACATTGAAGAAGAGGTTCTGGATCGGGGCCTTGACTGTCTGGTCAGCGCCACCACTTGTCTCAAGCAATGCGACAATGGCCCGGTTATGGTGATTCAGCCGGAAAACTGGTGGTTCGGCGGGGTGGACAGCGAAGATGTCATTGATACCATCCTCGACGGACTTGAAGACGGCGAACCGCCGGA
Organism: Desulfobulbaceae bacterium; assembly: GCA_024763055.1. Lineage (GTDB taxonomy): Bacteria > Desulfobacterota > Desulfobulbia > Desulfobulbales > Desulfobulbaceae > DRLX01. The sequence continues at coordinate 7,057 of JANTGH010000040.1, read as the reverse complement.
AGAGTACCTGCTGTCCAAGTGAGCAACCGGAGATGAGGCGAGCCGGCACTGTCCGCAGGGCTCGGGCCGGGGATCTGGAACCACTGGCTGACCTGCTGGAAATTCTTTTCTCCATCGAAGAAGATTTTCAGCCGGACAGGGAACTCCAGATTCAGGGCCTGGGCCTGCTGCTGAAAAACCCGCAGGCCGTTCTGCTGGTGGCGGAGCAGGATTCTCGAGTGATCGGCATGTGCAGCGGCCAGTTGCTGATCTCCACAGCCGAAGGGGGACCGGTCGTTCTGGTCGAAGATCTGGTGGTGGCCCCCGGCTATCGAAACAAGGGCACGGGCAGCCTGCTGCTGGAAAATCTTACCCGCTGGGCGGCTGATCGCCATGCCACCCGTCTGCAGCTGCTGGCCGATTGCAACAATACGCCGGCTCTTGACTTTTACCGAAAATCAGGTTGGCAGACCACTGCATTGATCTGCTTACGAAAAAAATGAAACGGGAAAAACCATGAACCAGAGCAAGATGCCACAGGTAGACCTGCAGCCTATGCAGGAGATCGCCGGATGGGAGGAGTTCTTTCAGGACGGTGAAGCGTACCTGAAAACAGCCGCAGGGGCGCATAAGCGGCGAAAAGAAATCTTCACCGCAGAAATTCTCTACAACCTGGTGGCCATGGCCATTGAAAAGTTTGTCATGGCTGCATTGATGCGCCATGGCGCCATGCCGTACAACCATACCATGGTGGACCTGGTTGAGGCCATGGAGCAAAACTTTCCCGATGCTATGAAAGAGCTGCGAGAACCACTGCTTGAGCTGGACAAATACCAGGAGATCTGTGACCTGGACACCTATACTATCAAACCGCCAACCATGGGAGAGATTCCCTCAATGCTGGGGCTTGCGGAACAACTTAAGTCGCTTGTTGTCCGGGAGCTCCTGTAAAAAGAAATACCAGCAGGCAACAGCCCAATGGCATTTATAATATTTTACGAAAAACCCGGCTGCATCAATGGCGGGAAGCAGAAGAAAATCCTCATCAGGGCGGGCAATATCCTGGAGTGCAGAAACATTCTTACCTATCCCTGGTCGACGGACAACCTACAGCCCTTCATTGCCGGAAAGAGGCCGCAGGATATCATGAATTACACTGCTCCGGCAATCAAAGAGGAAAAAATCAATCCGGTGAACCTCAGTATTGAGGAAGCCGTTGCCCTGATGGTTTCAGACCCTATTCTGATTAAAAGGCCGCTTATTGAAGTAGACGCCCTTTTCATTCAGGGCTTTGATCATCCTGAGCTTAAACCGTATCTTGGAGAATGGGACAGCAGCGAGGACGTGATCACCTGCCCGAACCTGCAGACCCTCTCCTGTGACGACCAACAAAAAGAGGAAAAACCATGAAGAAAACCTGGGAAAGAATTTTTGAATACGCCTCCATGCCTGTGCACGGAACCATGTCGCGGAAACTGCGCAAGAACGTCTATCTGCAGATCAATGAGGGAAAAATTTATGAGGAAGCTGTCATTTTTCTTGGAGAGGAGTTTGTCCGCATAACTGGAGAAGGCGAGAAGAACCAGACAATAAACACCTATTACGACTGGCAAAAAATTGCATCAATACGTACTTATGGACCCACCGATTAATCAGGGGGTAAAGCTAAGGGAACAACCGTTTATGGAAAAGAGTTTTCTTGCCTGCCCCAACTGCGGTTCGACCTGGCTGAAGGTAAAGACAGGCGCCGATGAAATTATTTTTCGTTTGAATTCCCTTTACATTCCTCTTATACCTGACGGTGACGCTCCAGCTGCCGAGGGACTGCTTCTTTCCGGCATGATCCGGTGCGGCGCCTGCAGCTGGAGCGGCAGTCACCATGACCTGCTACCCTCCCGGGACGAATAGGAACCTTAAGAAAACAAAATGAGGTGTGATTATGGGACTGAGAAAACTGGGAGTGGTCAGGGAAATCGTTGAATCTGTGGGCATGGAGATAAGCCATGCCTATGATGATCTGGTCTTTCTGAATCACAACGGGTTCCTGTTGCAGTTCGACGAGCAGGATGACACGGTTATTGTCCACCGCAACAAAGAGGCTGATCCCGCATCTCTTGTCGATGCCCTCTCCATTCTCAAGGAAGCGGCTGAACGGCACGGGATGATTTTTATTGAGGGGACAGACTATATCCTCTCCACTGTAGATGAGGAAAATCTGCGCATTGAATTCGTCGTGGATTAACGATTAACAACAAAGAATTGAATAAGGAACGAGGTGAAGATATGTCAAAAAAATCCGTGGAAGATCTGTTGATTGCCGGTGGTGAAGATAAACATGTCCGTGAAAAATATAATGAACCTGCCACCATGGAAGAATTTATCATCATGGCCAAGGCTGACGGTTACGACTTCACGGTAGAGGAACTTGCCGAGGTCCTGCGGGAATCCGGCGACGTCTTTGATAAACACGGCAATCCGCCCAAACGCTCTATCTGGTGGACATAGTCTCCTGTAGGGCGAGAGGTGATATCGATGAAATCGATAAGCGCTTCGCAGACGGTGCGACACAAAAAAAAAACAGGAGATTCTCAAGGAATCCAGAGAAAAACAACCACTCTGGTTTCTGACCAAAAAATGGCCGAGTTGAAGCAGGCTGATACCAGCTTGCCACCTGTAACTGCCTGAAATCTATTACCCACTAACGTACACCGTGGCTGAAAAAAACCAGGATTGATAAATTGCCTCATGGTTTGACTCCGATCGACTTTGTGGAGCAAGGTTGGATCACGCCGACTCTTCGCGTCGACCTCCCTGATTCATATTTTCTCAGCCGGGGAAATTATTCCTATAGCCCTGTCGCAGGGTCGGAGCTGCCTTCGGCAAGATAAATGAAACGAACAATGTGATATCGAGAGTTGTCGAATTCCAAATTATCCGGTCCATTTTTTTCTGATTATAACTATGTAAGCAGCCGGCCAAAATTTTCATGTTATCAGAGCAACCGCACAATAACCTGAATAAGCCCTTCAAGATGCTGTTGACAGTTTATCGAAGACTGCAAGATTTATGAAATCGACCCGGATAAGCCGTGTAAGGGATCTTTTAATGTTCGGGTGGGACACGAATTACATTTTTCTGCAGCCGTTGCTGCACATAACGAATCCATTACTCTGAATGAATTTATAAAACAGGCTCTTGCTGAAAAATTACAGCGCTGTAAAATGTAGTCACCAATGGTCAATGGTGTCAAAGTTACAAATTAAGAATCTTCTTGCCATCATAAATCCAACATACCCTGTTCCTGGATAAAGGTATAGATATCTTCCACCCCCTGACCTGTTTTCATGTTTGCAAAGATAAATGGTCTGTCACCGCGCATTTTTTTTGTGTCCTCTTCCATGACCGCCAGTGAGGCCCCGACCATGGGAGCAAGGTCGATCTTGTTGATGACCAGCAGATCGCTTCTGGTGATCCCCGGCCCGCCCTTGCGGGGGATTTTATCGCCAGCGGCCACATCGATGACATAGATGGCAAGGTCTGCCAGTTCCGGACTGAAGGTGGCGCTCAGGTTGTCGCCGCCGCTTTCAATGATGATGAGATCAAGATCTGGAAAACGATGGCTGAGATCATCGACTGCAGCCAGGTTCATGGAGGCGTCTTCCCGGATGGCCGTATGCGGACAGCCGCCGGTTTCCACCCCGATGATCCGTTCGGCGGGCAGAGCCTGGCTACGGGTGAGAAACTCTGCGTCCTCACGGGTGTAGATATCGTTGGTAACAACCGCTATTTCGCAGCTCTCCCGCATCCTGCGGCATAAGGCCTCGATGAGGGCTGTCTTGCCGGAGCCGACCGGGCCGCCGATGCCCAGACGCAGGGGTGGTTTTTTCTCTGGCATAATGATCTCCTTTATGAACGGTACAACCGGGTATACTGGGTTTCGTGCAGGCTTGAAGCGATGGCCAGGGCCGGGGTTGATCCACCGATCTCTTCATCTTCCAGGTGCAGGCCGGTATTGACGGACTCTAACATTGCCGGGCTTAAGTCAACCAGCAGGCGCTGGCCTTCGCTCTGCCCCAGAGGGATGATCTTCATGCCGGTCAATACCTGGTTTTCCAGCCAGGCCCAAGCGTAGCCGGTGGCGGCATCAGTAAGCGGGATCTGCCGGCTTGCAGCGGCAAAGGCAAAGCCTGCCAACTGGCAGGTGGTCAGGACCTTCCTGAAAGGTTGCATTCCCGGAAGATCAAGTTGGTGCAAAAGGGTAGCCAGGGCACGGCCCCGGACTCGTTCCTCCTCTCTCAGCTCGGATGTTTCCCGGCAGGCAAGCAAAAGGTCGCGCCAGCGGCCAAGCTGGTGTTGGTCACCGTTGTGTACGGCCGCATACATCCGGGCCAGCAGCGGAATATCGGCCTGGCCGATGGATTGCGCCCCGACCTGGGTAAGCCAGTTGCCAAGACTTGCGCTATCGGTAATCCAGCCCGCCTCCACAGCCCATTCCAGCCCCTGCGAATAACTGTAGGCCCCGGTGGGCAGGGTCGGGCTGACCAGGTGCAGCAGCCGGACAAGGGACGAACTATCCATGATGATGTCCATGACCGCTGCCATAGGCACCGGTTTCAGGCTCCAGCGGCGCCTCTTCCACCAGCACCTCATGGCCCAGGCCGGCAACCAGCTCGTCCAGTACGTGATCATGGGGATAGCGGACGCGGTCAGGGGTGATTTCCAGTTCCACATGCCGGTTGCCTAAGTGGTAACAGAGCCGGGCCATGTGCAGGGAATCGGCAATATGCACCGTAGAAACCCTCTCCTGGGCTGCCCGCACCTCGACCACGGTGCCGTCTTCAGCACGCAACAGGTCGCCGGAGCGCAGGATGACACCCCGCTTAAGAAACAGTCCCGCCTCCCGGCCGTCATCAAGCCGTACCCGTTGCCTGCTCTTGATTCTCCTCTGCCAGGGGAGAGTCAGGAAGGTTTGCGGCGCAGCGTCACCTGCTGAAATACATTCGTTGAAATGCAGCATGAGAGCGTCTAAAAGAGAAAGTAGCGTTGCGCCATGGGCAGGATTGTTGCCGGTTCGCAGGTGAGCAGCTCCCCGTCCGCCCGCACCTCGTACGTCTGGGAATCGACCTCGATCACCGGTAGATAATCATTGCGGATCATATCCTTTTTGCCGATGTCCCGGCATCCCTTTACCATGCCGATCTTCTTTTGCAGCCGTAGCCCTTCGGCCACTCCGGCTTCCATGGCTGCCCGGGAAAGAAAACTGAGCGAAGTTGCGTTCCTGGCTCCGCCGAATGCGCCGAACATGGGACGGTAATGGACCGGCTGCGGTGAGGGGATGGAGGCGTTGGCATCCCCCATGGGTGCGGCCACGATCATGCCGCCCTTGATGATCAGGGCGGGTTTGACCCCGAACATGGCCGGTTTCCACAGCACCAGGTCTGCCAGCTTGCCTACCTCCACCGAACCGACCTCATGGGCGATACCATGGGAAATGGCCGGGTTGATGGTGTATTTGGCAATATAGCGTTTTGCCCGCAGGTTGTCGTGGCGGGCCGGGTCACCGGCAAGGCTGCCGCGCTGGGTTTTCATTTTATGGGCTGTCTGCCAGGTGCGGATAATCACTTCTCCAACCCGGCCCATGGCCTGGGAGTCGGAGGCAATCATGGAAAAGGCGCCAAGGTCATGCAGGATGTCTTCTGCGGCAATGGTCTCCCGGCGGATGCGTGACTCGGCAAAGGCGACATCTTCGGCAATTTTAGGGTCAAGATGGTGGCAGACCATGAGCATGTCCAGATGCTCATCCACGGTGTTCACCGTATAGGGCCGGGTCGGGTTGGTGGACGAGGGCAGGACGTTTTTTCGGCCGCAGGCGCGAATAATATCCGGGGCATGCCCGCCGCCTGCGCCCTCGGTATGATAGGTATGGATGGTGCGGTCTTTGAAGGCGGCCATGGTCTGTTCGACAAAGCCGGATTCATTGAGCGTATCGGTATGGATGGCCACCTGCACGTCCAGTTCATCGGCAACGCTTAAGCAGTTGTCGATGGCGGCCGGAGTCGTGCCCCAGTCTTCATGCAGCTTCAAGCCCATGGCCCCGGCCTTGACCTGTTCCCTCAGGGGCTCGGGCAGGCTTGCATTGCCCTTGCCGAGAAAACCGAGATTCATGGGCAGGCCGTCGGCCGCCTGGAGCATGCGGTGGATGTTCCAGGGGCCGGGTGTACAGGTGGTGGCATTGGTGCCGGTGGCCGGACCGGTGCCGCCGCCGAGCATGGTGGTAATGCCGCTCATCAGCGCCTCTTCCACCTGCTGGGGGCAGATAAAGTGGATATGGGCGTCAATGCCGCCTGCGGTCAGGATCGATCCTTCTCCGGCAATGGCCTCGGTACCCGGGCCGATAACAATATCCACACCGGGCTGGATGTCAGGGTTGCCTGCCTTGCCGATCCCGGCAATCCGGCCGTCCTTGATACCGATATCCGCCTTGATGATGCCCCAGTGATCAAGGATGAGCGCGTTGGTGATCACCGTGTCCACACATTCACTGCTTGGGCGCTGGCTCTGGCCCATGCCGTCACGGATGACCTTGCCGCCGCCGAATTTCACCTCATCGCCGTACCGGGTGCGGTCTTCTTCCACCTCTATCCACAGTTGTGTGTCGGCAAGGCGCACCCGGTCACCCGTGGTCGGGCCAAACATCTCGGCATAGGCCCTTCTGCTTATTGTTGTCATGATTGTTCCTCCGTAAGTCGCCACGAGCACCCGCTTTTGCATGGTCGCGACCGCCTGCATAGAAAAGAGCTTATTGTTGTCATTGCTGTCCCTCCAATGAACCCATGATGGCGCCGGTAAAGCCATAAACATTTCTCTCCCCGGCATAGGCCACCAGTTCGATCTCCCGGCTCTGGCCCGGCTCAAAGCGTACGGCCGTGCCTGCTGCGATGTTGAGGCGAAAACCCCGGGTTTTGTCCCGGTCAAAGACAAGGGCCGGATTGGTCTCAAAAAAATGGTAATGGGAGCCGACCTGAATGGGCCGGTCGCCGCTGTTGGCCACCTCTATGCTCAGGGTTTCGCGTCCCTG
>JANTGH010000039.1 GCA_024763055.1 Desulfobulbaceae bacterium | reverse complement strand
ATTGGCCGGCCACAACAGATAAGCGTAGACTTCGAACGATGAAAACCCCTTGCTCCGGCATGGGCAGGCCCTGCCTCAAGGGATTTTCGGATAAACGCAGCCATGTGGCTGCATACCGGGTTTCACTGACCGAAATCCGGTCATTTTAATAATGGTTTCAAAAGAAACCGCGTAGCAAGGAGTAAGACAAATGGCAGAAGGAACAGTAAAATGGTTTAATGATTCAAAAGGTTTTGGTTTTATCGAGCAGGATGGCGGCAAAGACGTTTTTGTCCATCATTCAGCTATTCAAGCACAAGGCTTTAAAAGTCTGCAGGAAGGACAGCGGGTAACGTTCGACATTGTTGACGGCGCCAAGGGACCGGCAGCTGAAAACGTTGTCGCTCAATAACGACAAACTCATCAATAGTCTGAAGCGGCATTATCCTGCAAGGCATAATCAACAGATTATAACCTTGCGGCCGTCGGTGTCGATTCTTTTTGCGATACCGACAATAATTCCGGCGACAGCCCAATACCTGGAGAAGGTCCCGCCATCCTGCGGGGCCTTCTCTCTTTTCCATTGCAGGCAAACGTGCCTGCAATAAACCATCTCCCGTGCAAAGGATTCTATTTTGGCAAGAAATAACTATTCATATGCAAAACGACAAAGAGAGCTGGCAAAGAAAAAAAAGAAAGAAGAAAAGAGACAGCGCAAGCTGGATAAAAAAAATAAACAAACCATAGAAGACCCGGATAGTTCTTCCGAGGTGGAGCAATAAACCTCACGGACGCATAACCGGTCGGGCATCCCATATGGTTGAAGAGTCAAATCTCACCGAGTTGCAAAAGGAGCGCCGCCCATTCATCCTCATGCCGGTATTCTTTAAGCTGGAACCCCAGATTTCCATATAAGCGAATAATATTTTCTTCCTGCCGGCCGGAAAAAATTCCTGATAAAATCACCCTGCCGGCCGGGGAAAGCAGCTTGCCGAACTGTGGCGCCATCTCCACTAATATATCGTGAACGATATTGGCAAAAATCATGGAGTATGGCCCTGCAAGATCAGCAAGATAGGTGGTACTGGCCTGAATTTTTCCCTCAAGCTTGTTGGCCGTAATATTTTCTTTTGCCACTCGGACGGCATCCGGATCATTATCAATGGCCGTAATCGATTTTACGCCAAACAAAGCAGCTGCCATGGCCAGAATACCGGTACCTGTGCCCACATCAAGAGCCTTTGCCGCAGGATAATCAGACAAACAGGTGGCAGCGAGTGAAAGGGCCATCCTTGTTGAGGCATGCTGCCCGGTGCCGAAGGCCTGTCCGGGATCCATTTCAATAACTTTTTCGTCTTCTTTTCCCTGATATTCTTCCCAAGACGGTTTAATAATCAGCCCCGGTACAATTTCCACCGGAATAAAAAATCGTCTCCAGCTGGTGGCCCAATCCTGATCATCAATCTGCTCAATGAACAACTCCGGCGGGGAAAGGTCGTAAAGGTTAAAAATCATCTCCATTTTTCGTCGGACTAAAGCGATAATTTTCCGTTGTTTATCCGTGTCGCCCGCACCTGCAAAAAAACCGGTTATCAGGCTGCCCTCAGTCGTTTCCGGGCTCAATTCCACACCGGAACCACTGAGCACGCCCAGAAGATCAGAAACCGACTCAACGAGTCTGCCAGGTGTCTGCAGACTGATTTTCAGCCACTGCTTTCCACTGTCCTCTGTATTCTTTTTTTCCATGACGTTCCCTCATTGCCTTCCATCTGATTTCATGCTATAAATTGCTATTTTATGTTCTCAGAAACAACCTTTATTTCCTCTCGGAGTTTCCATGAAGCACACCATTTTATTCCTGCCCGACAACATAACAATCAGCGTTAATAAGGGCGAGAACTTACTCTCAGCGGCAGCAGAAGCCGGGGTTTATATTCATGCCTACTGTGGCGGTGAAGGAGTATGCGGTAAATGTAAGGTCAGAATCGACCAGGGAGAGGTTCGCTCGGACAAGGCAAACCTGAAACAGGAGGACTGGGACAACGGCTATCGCCTGGCCTGTCTGTCATCAGTGCAGTCCGACCTTACAGTCACCATTCCTGAGATGACCACCAAAAACGGCAAGGCGTTAAAACGAAAACCGAAAACCACTCGCACCATATCCGCCCGCTCCCTGGATACCTTGATTGGTGAGTGGAAGGTGGACCCACCGGTCAGCAAACTCTATCTTGAACTTGACCCGCCAACCATGGAAGACAATATCTCCGACATGCAGCGGGTCATGCGGGGCATCAAGCAGGTTATGCCTGATCCGAGAGAGCCGTCCTATGATCATCCTGAACTAATTAAAATCCTGCCCCGGGCCCTGCGTGAGTCGGAATGGAATATTACTCTGCTTCTCCTTCGAGGGAAACACAAGGGAGAAACTTTCCGAATCATTGATGTGGAAGCCGGCAATACAACATCACGTCTGTACGGCCTGGCGGTGGATATTGGGACCACCACCTGTTCCGGCGTCCTGGTTGACTTAAATACCGGCAAGATCATTGCCGAAGCCTCCGGTTATAACGGCCAGATCAGTTATGGCGAGGATGTTATTTCCCGAATCATATATGCCGGTCGTCCCGGCGGACTCCAGGCCCTGCAGGAAAAGGTGGTAGCCACCATCAATTCCATCATTGAGAACATCTGCCGCGATATGATCATAAGCCCGGCTGACATCAGCTATATTATGGCGGCCGGCAACACGGTTATGTCCCATCTTTTTCTCGGTCTTGACCCGAAATATATCCGTGAGTCGCCCTATGTACCCTCGGTAAGCCAGTTCCCGCTAACCAAGGCCGCCGGGCTCGGTATTCATGCCCATCCCAGCGTTCGCCTCTTTCTCTACCCCTGTATTGCCTCCTATGTCGGTGGAGATATCGTGGCCGGTGTCCATGCCTGCCAGATGGCAAAATCCGATAAAATCAGCCTGTTTATTGACATTGGCACCAATGGTGAGATTGTTGTCGGCAACAAGGAATGGATGGTCTGCGCTGCCTGTTCCGCCGGCCCTGCATTTGAGGGCGGCGGCATCCAGTACGGGATGCGGGCCTCCACCGGGGCCATTGAAAATTTTCAGATTCATCCCGAGACCTATGACCCGATGATCGTCACCATCGGCCGGATTAAACCCAGCGGCATCTGTGGTTCCGGCCTGATCTCCATTGTCTCCGAACTTCTGGAGGCAAAGGTTATTGATCAGCAGGGTAAATTCAACCGCACCCTGGACCATCACCGCATTCGGGAAGGACGCGAGGGATGGGAATATGTGCTGGCCTGGGGACAGGATTCGCTCATTGGCGAAGACATCGTCATCACCGAGGTCGACCTGGACAACCTGATGCGGGCAAAAGGCGCCATGTATGCCGGTTACCAGACTCTGCTTGATTCCGTCGGACTTACCTTTAATGATCTGGACAGGGTTATTATGGCAGGTAACTTCGGCGCCTATATTGACCTGGAAAAGGCTATTTGTATCGGTCTGTTACCCGATGTTGACCGGGACAAGTTCTTCTATCTTGGCAACGCATCCATGTTAGGTTGCCAGATCAGCCTTTCCGATGTTGACCGTTTTCGTGACCGGGTGAAGGTGCGACAGCTGATTACCAACCTGGAACTCGCGGAAAACACTGAATTCATGTCCTACTATATGGCCTCGCTCTTTCTCCCCCACACCGACATGAGCCTGTTTCCAAGTGTGCTGGACAAATTAGCTGAATAATCCTGAATAACTTTGGAAGATAGAGAGGGATAATCTTGTCGTAAATGATAACAGCTGCTGCAGGGTACGCTGCTGTTTTTGGTTGTATTACAGGTGGAGATGATACAAAAACGCCCGGCATAAACCGGGCGTTTTTGTCAGCTGTTCTCTCTTCCCTTCGTCCCTTTAAAAAATCGGCATTTCATAATTGAAAATCGGCATCCTTTTTTTCCTTGTTCACGTAACGGAAAAAAAGAGGGAACACAACAAAAAATACAACACAGATCAAATATTCAATCCCCTTAATATGGGTATAATAATCAACCTCTGTAGGCAGCGGCTTAAGTATGCCGATAACAACCATAAAATGCCTGATCAACGGAGTTCCGCCAACGAGTACTACCACTGCCCACAAGCCGGCAATAAGACCTAAGACAAGGACTGTCTTTTCTATTATTCTGGTATGTTGTGTGCTCATACTTTTAAACTCCCAAAAAATCGAAATACGATCAAAGATGACTAAGTAAAAACATAGATATACGAGGAACAATGTGACGGGTCGAATCTCAACAATGTAGATAGTATATTGTGAATCGTCCTGATACACACGACGTAATAGATCGAAATTTTTACGACGCCATCAATATTGATTTTTCATGTAAGCATATAGATCCTTAACCTGATTTCTAAGCTCTACTATTTTCCGGTGGTCCTCATCTGTGCCGTATCTCGGTTCGGCCAAGGCAAACACCACTCTGTGAAGTTCGTCTATGTAACCGCCAATCGAATGTTGCCATTCGGGGTGGTTTGCTTTTTCCACACTCACCGCTTCCTTAATTTCCTCTTTTATCAGCTGTATAGCTTTTTCTATATTTTCCACATAACTCTTTTGGCCACCAACCAATAATTCTTGCATTTCAATTGCATTCATTTTGTTTCCTCCTTTTGTTGTATTGAAAAAAAAATTGCGCCGGCATCAATGGAGCATAATCGTAATATATAATCGACATATCTAATATTCCACTCATTAACCTTCAAGAACACTCATAGAATACACACTACTTAACTCAACCTGCAATATACTTAAAAAAAAGCGAAGTGGATCCATCCCTTGCACTATTTACTCACACATTTTATTTCTGTCTCCGGGGTGCGACCTCATAAATTCCCAGAGAAATTTCATAGAAACCGCACGGAAATAACGACCCTCTATTTTTCCCCTTTCCATTCATACAGAACAGGCAGACGGTAGAGAATGAACCGATAAACCAGGAAATAAAGGGCAAAAAGGGTGATGCTGACCCAGACCTCCTGCCAGGATGGAATTTCCTGATACAGTTTCCAGTTAAAGGCAATCATAGATGTATTTATTCGATTCCAGATGACGCTTAAAACAGAGAGAAAAGCCGCGAAGCGAACCAGCCCCACCCAACGATTCCTGACGGCAACGGCAAACAGCCACATGGGCAGAAGAACACCGACACCCATCTCAAGCAGATAATACTGCCCCCAGCCGGTCAACAGATAAGACCATTCCTGATCTTGGGCAAGAGAGACTATTTTAACGGCAAGGTAAGTTATCAAGGCAAAAGCACACCCCTTGCCAAGGCCGATTGTCAAGGTATCCAAACTCTTTAAAAAACGCTCATCAGCTCGCCATTTCAAGGTCCATTTACACAGAGTCGAAGAAACAATGACCATGGACAGACCCGCAAAGATGGAGGAACAGAGGAAATGAATCCACTGGAATTCCGAGGAATACCAGAGGGGATGCACCTTGCCGGGAGCATAGGTAAAAAGAGCCCCCAATGCTCCCTGATGCAGGGTTGAAAGCATAATCGCGGCAATGGTCAGGCCAAGGGTTATTGACCTGGCCCATCGTTTCCCCCGCAACCAGCCGGACCATTCCCCAAAGGCCGGAATCATTTCAACAATCTGTACCGAAAGATAAAGAGCAACATGCCAGCCTACAAGAAAGAGAACTGCCGCCGGCCCCGGGGAGATAAATAAAGGATAGGGAAGCCGCCAGGGCAGCCCCAGATCAACAAGAAGGTAGACAACTGCAAAAAAGTAGCCGAGCAGACCGTTGAGCAGGGCAAGACGTTCAACAGGAGCAAAATCTTTACGGCCAAAGATATCAACGGTCGTGCCGAGAACAAAACCCGAAGCGGACAACGGCACCATAGAAAAGAGGCCAAAACCAAGAAACAGACCCCAGGGATAATCGTTTGATCCGTGGGTAATCGATCCCAGGCCAAAAATGTATCGTTGCAGGATGAGTGGAATGCCGACGGCAAAGATACCGATCATCAACCAGTTTACCCAGTTTCTAAAAAATTGCTGCCGATATTGCCGGGGTGTTAATCCAAGCCATAATTTTTCTCTCAATGTCCATCTTGTTCCATCGGGTTTAAAATGATCGACAATGGGTATTGACCGATTGTCTACAGTTAATTTTTCCATTGTTTCATCCCTCCCTGTTCGCATCGTTGTGCGATTGTTCAACTCGATTCTTTCTGGTTGCCAACAGGTGGAACCCGGCAAACAGGGCCGGCCAGAGCGTCAGGACCACGGGAACAAAAGACAGAAACCCTTTGACGTAATTAAGAATCGGCTCGTTCGGTAGATCGGTATCAAGTCCTACCTCGCCAAAGGGAACGGGGGAGAGATACATCCAGGAAGTGCCGCCGGCCTCATGCTCTCCATAGATGTGATCGATATATTTACCGGGAGTTTCTCTGATTCGCTGACGGGCGACACGGAGCATATCGGTTCGTTTACCAAAGGTGAGCGCCTCCTGCGGGCAGGCTTCCACACAGGCAGGCGGTTTTCCCTTTTTAAGCCGGGTGTCATAACAGAAGATGCACTTCATGACCCGTGGGCTGAACGCACTGGAATATTTAAAGGTTGGTATATAGAACGGGCAGGCAACCAGGCAGGTGCGGCAGCCGACGCACACCTTGGGATTATAAATAACCGCGCCTTCCGGTGTTTTTGTGTAGGCATTGACGAAACAGGAGGTCAGGCAGGTCGGTTCATTACAGTGAAAGCATTGAATTTTACGAAACAGAGGGTGGTCTATTGCCGGGACATCATACCGATTGACCACCGTGTAATGTGCTTCATCGGTGCGTCGTTTCTGACCGTGTTCCATATAATCAAAGACGGAAAAATCATCAAAGGGTTCCGCCGGTTCGGGCAACCTCTGTTCCTTGTTGCAGGCCGCCTCACAACTGCGGCAGCCGACACATCTTGTCAAATCGACAACCACGCCCATGGCATCCGGGTATCCTTCAAAATTATGGGCTGCCGATGCTTTCTTGTCTTTGAGGACAGCTGCGGCAACGGTTCCGGCCAAACCTCCCCGGATAAAACTTCTACGGCTTAATTGCGTATTCATTGTTCACTCTCTTCCTGTAGTATTTAATACATGACGGTCTCGTAAAAAATCTCGAATCCATCAATAAATTATTCATGCTTTTTCTCAGCATCATGATGCTTAGGGACAGCTTTATAGCCGGAGGGTGCATATTTCCCGGTGTTGAACCGTTTTTCTCCGGCCTCGGTCATCTTATGGCAATCCTGGCAACCGGTTGGACCGCCCGCCTCTTCATGACAACCCCGACAGTTAATATGAAAGGCAGCCATCAATCCCGGCTTATCGATATGAAAGAGTTTCGGCTCAGCCGTCTTTTTCAGGTTTTCCACGGTGAAGGGTTGGGCATCATGGCAATCACTGCAGGCAACGATGTCCCCCTCACCTGCCCCGGCATGACAGCGAGCGCATAAAGGGTTGGCAGGTCCCGTTCCGATCGTATGATGATGGCAATGTGAACATGTCGCCATGTCCAAATGCATGGTGTGATCAAAATGCACAGGTTCGTAGAGATTCTGCAGGAAATCGATAACTACGGCCGCCGGCGCATCGTCAACATCCATTGCCAGGCCTCCTGCCGGAATGAGAAGCAGCAGTCCCAACCCCATAGCCCGTACCGCCGGCAATAATTTTCTCTCAAATCGCATAACCCTACCTCCACTGTTTTTGCTGTTAACAAAGTATTTTTTGTTATTCCGCAGGCTGATACCATTAGCTGTAAAGGATGTATCCATACCCTCAATTCAGCCCGCATGCTCTTATTCACAGATAATTTTTCCTGATAGCTTAAAGTTGATAAACTCGTAAAAAGTCAGAATCTTTTTTTAAGATGGCTAAGTAAAAACACAGATATGCAAGGAGTAGTGTTCCAGGGCGGGTCTTAACTATACATGTAGTATGTTGAAAATCGCCCTGGGACACACGACGCAGCAGATCGAAGTTTTTACGACGCCATCAAAGTTCAAAAACGCTCAAATCAATCCCCATCTTTTTGATATTTCGATACAATGTCGACCTGTCAATTTCGAGTAATCTAGCGGCCTTCGCCTTGTTGCCCCCGGTTTGCCGCAAGGCGTTCAGGATACGTTCTTCCAAGGGCATCCGCAGGTTGTGCTCCCTCGGAACCGGAGATACATTCCCCGGAGTAAAAATACCCTGGTCCGCCGTTACCGGCTGCATTTCCGGTTGATAATGCATCAGTTCAGGCGGCAACCGATCTGCGGAGATGGTAGGACTGTCGGAGAGTACGCAGGCCCGTTCCAGAACATGCTCAAGTTCACGTACATTACCGGGCCAGGGAAATTGCTCAAGAATTGCAAGAGCCTGATCGGAAATTCCGCTGATTGTCTTGCCTATTTTCTGTGATATCAGTGAGATAAAATGATAGGCCAGCAGGGAAATATCGCCTTGCCGTTCACGTAAAGCCGGCAGAATAATATCAATGACCCGAAGACGAAAATAGAGATCTTCTCGAAAACTCCCTTCCTTGACCTTTTCTCTCAGGTTGACATTTGTCGCCGTAACCACCCGTACATCCACCTGGATAGGTGTATCCCGGCCCACGGGATAAAAGGTCTTTTCCTGTAGAAAACGAAGCAGACGCAGCTGCATAATCGTCGAAATATCACCAATTTCATCAAGAAACAGCGTCCCTCCATCTGCCTGAAGGATCCGACCCATTCGGTCCCTGTCGGCCCCGGTAAACGATCCCTTTTTATGACCGAAAAGCTCACTCTCCAACAGGTTCTCCGGTATCGACGTGCAATCCACTTTGATAAGCGGTCTGTTTTTCCGGAAACTTTCTTCGTGCAAAGCTTCAGCGGCCAACTCCTTTCCTGTCCCTGATTCACCGGTGATCAAAACCGATGTATCGACCTTGCCGACGTTCTCAATCATGGCATAGACAGTCTGCATGATATCACTTTTGCCGATAAATCGATGAAAACGCACCCGCTTTCCCGCCTTTTTCGGCGTTATCCTGGTCATGTCACGGACAACAACAACCACACCGTTCACATTACCGTGACCGTCATCAAACGGTGACATGCAGACTGAAAATATTTTCCGGCTACTTTCAATAGTCCGGCATTCTACCCGGTGTTCACGGATTTCAATGCCTGTTTTCAAAATACGTTCAGCATCATCTTGAAGGACACGAAGGCTGTCGTGACGACAAAACTCTATAAAATTCGAATGGTCTGAACTATCGGGATACAGTTCCCGAAACAGAGAGGACGCAGCCTGATTCATGGTAATGATGGCAAGATTCCGATCAATGGTAATAATGGAATCGGTGACGCTGCGGAAAATAGTTTCCAGCAGGGTCTGGTATTGCTTGTTTTCCTGTATTGCCTGTTCTTTTTCGCGTTCCAGCTGATACTGCAGCAGGGCTAATCGAGCTGTTTTTAACAGCGTTTCCTTGTCAACGGGTTTGGATAGATAGTCAAAGGCGCCAAGGCGAACAACCTCCGATGCCGTTTCTACGTTAGGATAGCCGGTCACCATGACCACTGGACACCGGGCGCCCATTTCCCGTATCCTGCGCAACAGATCAATACCGGAATTGCCCTCCAGGACAATATCACTGATAATAAGGTCAAAAGAATTCTCCGCGATAAGAGCGAGCGCCTCTTCAAACCCTGCGGCCGTATGCACTGGCGCGTACCCCTGTCGCTGCAGAAAAAGTTGAAAGGTTAATCGCAGGTTTTCTTCGTCATCAATGATAAGAATCGCTGTATTTTCTAAACTCATCTGTTTCATCGGTTCCTCGAATCAGGCAAAGGTGCTCATGGCACGAAAAACGATAAACGCGCCGATCAGCATACGTTCCTCCATAATGAGCGTTCTGACATAATCAAGCTGACAAACATGCAATTAACTTTCCATATATCCTTCATTTGCTCCTCCTGCAATGTGTTGCGTCGGCAGACCGACAGTAAGGGTAGTGTATTCGCCGAATTCGCTCCGCACCCGAAGAAATCCATTGTTATCCTGGACGAGCCCATGGCTTATACTCAACCCGAGTCCGGTTCCCTCGCCTTTTGGTTTGGTTGAAAAGAAAGGATCAAAAAGCCGTTCCATGAGGTCATGTTCGATACCTGTTCCATAATCGATAACAGTCAATGCAAGATAAGGATTCCCGTTATGCAGTATCCGGGTCGCGGATACCGTGATCTTTTTCTTTGGATCGGCTTTTTTATACTTTTTGTTCAACGCGTACCGGGCATTGGAAAAAATATTAAGAAGGACCTGCTCCATCTGCTGTTTGCTGCAGAAGACCTCCGGTAATTGCCTGGAAATATCAATCTCGACAACAATGCCGTCTTTTTTTAATTGATGACCAATAAGGGCAAGGCAGTTATCCACAATCTGGTTCAATTCAACTGCTTCAAACTCCACCTCCTGTCCCCGGGCAAAGTCGAGCAGCTTATGGGCAATGGAACCTATGCGAACTCCTTCGGAAATTATACGGCGCAATATCTCCGCACTGGTGGTGGAATCATCGTCTCCAAGATCGTCGAGCAGTAACTGGGCAAAATTGATAATGCCGTTAATCGGGTTGTTTATTTCATGGGCGATACCCGCTGCCAGCTCCCCTATTGAGGCAAGCTGGGCTGCCCGCATCTGCTCGGCCCGTGAAAGCTCCTCGTCGCTCAGATCTCTTGCCACCAGCAGCCGGATGTCTCCCTGCTCGGGTAAAAACGGACTGATTGTCAGCATGTACTGTCCATGCAGTCCCGGAAGCTCGGTTTCAATAATCCTGGCTTTTCCTGACCTGACAAATTCCTCAAGGGGGCATCTTTTTTGCGCCTTGCGCCCGCCGTGAAGGATTCGGCAGAGCTGTCTGCCGACAACCTCTTCCCTGGTCTTTCGGGCAGCGGTTAATGTTGCCGAATTGGCATCAAGAATCTTACTGTCCGCCGAAACAATTAAAGCCGGATCCTGAATAGCAATAAATATTTGTTCCCATTTGGCTACGGCCTGATTCAATGTTCGGTCGGTATTTATTTGTTCTGTTTTATCTATGCCAAACAGCACCCATCCCACCTGACCTTTTTCAATGTTGGTGCGAAATGATCCATGCCAGTCAATAATACGCCTCTCCCCTGCCCTGGTCAGAAGAGAAGCCTGAAAATTGACATCATGGCTTTTATTTTTCAAAGCCACGGAGACACGACGCTGATTATCCTGTCGCTCTTCCGGGGATAACAGAACGTCAACCCAATACTTACCCACAACTTCCTGCTGACTGTACCCTGTAATCTTTTCAGCCTCACGATTCATGGAAAGAATCTCGCCGCAGGGCGAGACGGAAACCAGTAAACTCTGAACCGTATCCACCAACTCCTGGTTAAAATTCCGTTCAATCTGGAGTTGTTGAGTTGTTTCCCGGGAATACAAGGCGAGAGATACATCGGCAATGACATTGGAAAGGAAGTCAAGTTCAGAATTTTTAAAACAATGCGCCTGTTCGGAATGAATACTCAACACTCCGTATTCCCTGTCTTTATAGATGAGCGGCCAGGCAAGGCAGGATCGAAATCCCGTTTCCCGGGCAATATGCAACAGGGGTGAATTTTCGTCTTCCTGAAATATATCCTGAATAATAACGGGAGAACCGCTCTGCAGGGCCTGGGCTGCAGGGTTCGAATCCTGCATATCGAGGACAACCTCCCTGATAAGTTTTCTGCAGTCACGGTCGGCAATTGCGACGGAATCTGCGACGGCTATCGGCGTAATTTCATTTTCATTGTCTTCTCGTTTCCCCGCCCAGATTAAACAATAATTTACATTCTTTATTAAAATATCACAGCATCGCTTAAGAATTTCATCCCGGCCCTGTTCTGAAATAGCGGCATTCAATTCACCGATTGCCTTAAGCAAAGCGGTTCGCTGCTTATATAACTCAATAATTCTGAGATATTCCTTTTGCCTGTCGGACATAAATAATCCCTACATACTCATTTTTCGCTACACAATCGTAGCGGGAAGAACAGGCATGCTACAATAATGCCACATAACTGCCGCAGAAATGATACACATGAGTAGCATGCCTGCTATTATGTTGCATCTATCATGCCTGAGGTATGGAAAAAAATGAATATCTTCCCTGTTGTCCGGTCCACTGATTTGTCCTATAACTCTCCGAACAGATCGGAGTGGATCATATTCTGTTCACATCTGTCTTGTGCTCAAGAAAGAATCTGAGATATTGCACCCATTGACTACATCTGGTATCTATTCTGAATCATTTTGTTCATTCAATATTTCTTGAGATTTCTATGGCCTTTGACATCAAACAGGCTGTTTCCCTGCTGAAAAAAGAAGTCGCCGATTACCAGGTGCCGGTGGTGGATCTTATTGCCGCCCAGACAAAGGATCCGTTCAAGGTGCTGGTGGCAACCATTCTGTCCGCCCGGACCAAGGACGAAGTCACGGCAACGGCCTCTCGCAGGTTGTTTAAACATGCCGGCACAGTGGAAGAACTTGCCGTCCTCTCCGTGACCAAACTGGAAAAAATTATCTATCCGGTTGGATTTTTCAGAAACAAGGCAAGATATCTGGCCGCGCTGCCGGCGGTTCTTCAGGAAAAATTTTCCGGCCGGGTGCCCGACACCATTGACGAACTTATCCAGTTGCCCGGCGTGGGTCGCAAAACCGCCAACCTGGTAGTGGCTGTTGCCTTTAACAAACCTGCCATCTGCGTGGATACCCATGTACACCGAATTATGAATATCTGGGGCTATGTGGACACTAAAACTCCCCTGCAGACCGAGATGGCCCTGCGGGACAAATTACCGCCAAGGTATTGGCTTGAAATAAACTCCATTCTGGTCGCATTCGGCCAGGGCACATGCAAACCCAGGCGGCCCCATTGCGATCGCTGCGTACTCAAAGATCTTTGCCCGAAAAACGGAGTAACCCCGCGTAAAACCCAAAATAAAACAAAGGCCACGCAAACCGATAGTCAGGTGTATACCTTTGTCTCCTGGAATGTCAATGGTCTGCGGGCGGCCCTGAAAAAAGGATTTCTTGATACCTTTTTCGAGCTGGACGCCGATATCTTTGCCCTGCAGGAGATCAAGGCCCTGCCGGACCAACTGCCCGATGAGATCAAGCAGATTGCCGGATATCACGTGTTCTGGTATCCGGCCCAGAAAAAAGGGTACTCAGGCACGGCTGTCTTCAGCAAAATAGAACCAAAAAACGTTATTTACGGTCTGGGTGACCACACCTTTGATAGCGAGGGACGGGTAATCACTCTTGAATTCAATGACTTTTTCTTTGTCAATGCCTATTTTCCCAACGCGCAGCCCAAGCTGAAACGAATCGATTTTAAGCAGAAATTCAACAACACGATTCTGGCCTCTATGGATCGCTTTGCTGAAAAAAAATCCGTTGTTCTCTGCGGAGACCTGAATGTTGCCCACAAGCCCATCGATCTTGCCAACCCCAAGGCCAATGAAAAAAATCCGGGCTACTCAGCACAGGAGCGGGCCTGGATGGATGAAGTCGTGCATGCCGGTTATGTGGACACCTTTCGCCTGTTCAACACCGACCCGGGGCAGTACACCTGGTGGAGCTACCGTTTTAACGCCCGCGCCAAAAATATCGGCTGGCGCATTGATTATTTTCTGGTTGATCCCGGCAGCCGTGACAGGGTCATTGACGCAGCCATCCACGACGACATAACCGGGTCCGATCACTGTCCGGTCAGTTTACATTTCAGGTAACGCATGGAAGAAGAAGCTTACCGCATCATTATTGCCGATGATCATGGTTTGATCCGCAAGGGATTGCGGATCATTATCGAGCTTGAATCGGACATGCAGGTCATCGGCGAAGCCGGGGACGGAGAAGAACTGCTGCAGTTTCTTGCCCGTGAGCAGCCGGACATGATCATAATAGATATTTCCATGCCCCGGCTTAACGGGATTGACGCCCTGCGAAAGGTTGTAGAACAGTATCCACAAATACGTATTCTCATGTTAACGATGCATCGAAACAGTCAGTATTTTTATAAAGCCATATCCGCCGGCGCCCACGGCTATCTGATGAAAGATGATTCGGATACCGAACTTTTGGCTGCCATCAGGACCATCCGTTCGGGAAAGACTTATATCTCGCCGCAACTATCCACAGAAGTGACCGATGCCATGATTTCGGCATTTCGCGAACATCGGGACCCGCCAATTATCAGGTTAACCCCCAGGGAACATGACGTTCTCGGGCTTGTCGTCAAGGGACACACCAGTAAACAGATAGCAGAGGTTCTCTGCCTGAGTCCTCGCACCATCGACCATCACCGGGCAAAATTACTGAAAAAATTCAAGATGAGAAATACGGTGGATCTGGTCAAGCATGTGGTAAAGAACTCCATTATTCTCCCTGAATGAATGCTGGGATGCGCATGCACACAGTGCCTGTCCATAAATGAGGATTTGCGGATGAGACATGAGTGGTCGCTTGCAGACCTTCTTGATCTGGAATTTTTATTCAGCCGTGACCAGGAGCTGCTTGATAGAGGCGGAGATAAAGATCTAAGCAAAAGAGATCGAAGTATATATCTTGAAATCAAAGATTCCTGCAGACAGCAGGATGACCCTGATAGACGTTCCTGTCTGCTGCACCGGTGGCTGTCTGCCCGTCGTGCTGCTCTTCCCCGTGATGAGAAGAGGTCCGTGTTGCCGGGGCGGCTTTTCCGGGAATTGATCGGACTTTGCTCATGGGTTTTCTTTCTTTTCGCGCTTGCCGGCGGCTGGGGACTGGCCATGTCCTACTTGAGCTATTCCGGCAAGGCGCCTGTCAATGTGACAACTTTCCTTGGTCTGTTTGTCGGCACTCAACTTCTTCTTTTACTGGTTCTGCTCTTCTTTATTACGGCAGGCCGACTACGAACCCGTCCGCGGCTGCCTTTGACGTACAGCCTTGTTCGCAAAGCCGTATTTCGACTGGCCGTGAAGCTCGGACGTCTGTCCCGTGGCACGGAGACATACCGGTGGCTTGTCGGTTTGTCAGGGAGCGGACAAAAATTTGGCGATCTTTACGGTCTTCTCTTTGCGCTTCCATTTTTTTCTCTCGTCCAACTTGCGGGTATGGGCTTTAATCTTGGCGTATTAGGGGCAACCCTGCTTAAAGTGGTGGCCACGGATGTAGCCTTTGGCTGGCAGTCAACCCTGCAGCCCGGTGCTGAGGCCGTATTGCATCTGGTGCGAATCATTGCCCTGCCCTGGTCCTGGGCATTGCCCGCCGGAATCGGCTATCCCGATCTTGCGCAAATCCAGGGAAGCCAAATAATACTCAAAGAGGGCATTTATCGCCTGAGTACTGGTAATCTGGTTTCCTGGTGGCCTTTTCTCTGTCTTGCTGTTGCCGTTTATGGACTGCTCCCCCGGGTTATTTTATTTGCGGGTGGCCGGTTTGGTCTGCGCCTGCTGTTGCGGCGTTTCAAGTTTGACAGTGCCGCCCATCGACAGGTATTAAGACGAATGATGACCCCCCGGCTTTCCACAACGACCGTGATTGTTAGGTCGGAGAAACAGGAACTGCCTATTGCAGAACCTGTCGAAAAAGGTACTTTCCCGACGACCGGCAAACAGGTGGTGGCCTTGATTCCCGATGAGATCTTTGCTGAATGCCCACATAAAGAACTTGCCGGTTTTGTTCGAAATCGGCTGGGAGCAGAGCTCGGACCCTGCCTGCGCATTAATCAGCCGGAAGACAACCAAAAGCAGGTCCTGAATGAAATCAGGCAATCAATAACCCCGGACACCGACGCACTGATGATCCTGCAGGAGGCCTGGCAGCCGCCCATCGAGGAATTTTTTGCCTTTCTCAGTCAACTCAGGAAGACCGGAGGGAAAAAAATCCTGATCAGTATCATGCTCATCGGCAAACCTACCCCGGAAACCATCTTTACAAAGGTCCGAAAGCAGGATTACGCAATCTGGCGGCAAAAAATTATTTCCCGGGGCGACCCTTACCTGCAATCCATCCCATTGGTAGACGCATGAAAGAAAAAGTGCCTGAATTTGCCGTGGTCGGGCATCCCAACGAAGGAAAATCATCGGTACTCTCTACCCTGGCCGAGGATGACAGTGTCCGCGTCAGTCCGACCCCGGGGGAAACCAGGGAATGCCGCCGTTTTCCAGTCAAGATCGACGGCCGGGAGGTGATCGCCTTTATCGATACCCCCGGATTTCAGAATCCGCGTCGTACCCTGCAATGGATGCGGGAGTACAAAGGGTCGGACAAGCGGCTGCTGGTTGATTTCATTGCCGCCCATGAAGACGATCCAACCTTTCATGATGATTGCCATCTTTTACGACCGCTGGCCGATGGGGCTGGAATAATCTTTGTGGTGGACGGATCCAGGCCGATTCGTAATATGGACCGGGCGGAAATGGAAATCCTGCGTCTCACCGGACGTCCCCGAATGGCTATCCTCAACAGCAAGGAAAATGAAACCGGATTTCTGGAACAGTGGCAGATGGAATTTCGCAAACATTTTAATGCGATTCGAATTTTTAATTCCGTCCGTGCCACCTATGCCGAGCGTATTGCCCTGCTGGAAAGCCTGAAAGCCATTGACCAGTCCATTGAAGATGCACTGGAAATCGTCATTCAGGCCTTTACCAAAGACTGGGCGGAAAGAAACCGCAAAACCGCTGAATTAATCATAGCGATGCTTAAGGAGGTCCTCTCGTACCATAGGGCCGCTACTCTTGCCAAGGGCGCCGATGAGGAAGCATTACGAGCAAAAATGCGGACGACTTTCAACCGTTTTGTCCGGAAACGGGAACAAGCCGCCCAGGCGCAGATCCGCAGGCTGTTTAAACACAATATTTTTTCACCTGAACTGCCCCCCGGTTCCATCCTCAACCAGGACCTGTTTGCCGAAAAAACCTGGCAATTTCTCGGCTTGACCAATACGCAGCTGATCATGGCCGGCGCGCTCAGTGGCGCTGCGCTTGCCGCAACCATTGATGTGGCCGCAGGCGGGGCGTCACTTGGTGTTTTTACCGCCCTTGGCGGCGTCCTCGGTGCGGCGGCAACAGCCGTAAAGGGAAAAGACCTGTTAACGGGAACGAAACTCCTTGGCATCAGACTGGACCATCAGCAACTGCGAACAGGTCCGGTCAAATCCCCGCAGCTGATGTTCATCCTGCTGGACCGATCCATACTGTTCTATAGCCTGATTATAAACTGGGCCCATGGCCGTCGTGATTATCAGCAAGGCCTGACCGAAAAAGGGGAACCTGACATGGAAAAACAAGGTGTTACTGCGGGATGGTCGCGATCCGAGCAACAAATCTGTGAACAATTTTTTCTGGCTGCCACAAAGAAAGATGAAACGGCCCTCCCCGACAGAACCGAGGAAATGCGCCGGTTGCTGATCAAAAAACTTGCCTCATTTTCAGAGGCATAAATATATCCGATAACAGAGAAGGGATCAACCTGTCACTCCATAAACAGGACAGGTGATACGGTATGATTTCATAATCAACCTGTTGTTTTCATGACCCGGAAACGGCGACATTCTTGTATCGCCGAAAAGCATCCAGGTTCATCCGCAGAGGGACAGAAGAAGCGCACCTTGGATAAGGTTATGCCAGAGCCTGATATATGGTGCGGAGAAATCGGGTACGCTGCACAGGTTTCTGCAGCACGACGTGAATACCGATTTCCATAGCCTGCTGTTGATTAAGATCAGCGCTGTAACCGGTACAGAGGATGACCGGCAGATCCGGCCTGATTTGCAGCGCCTCGCGGGCAATTTCCGCTCCAGTCATCTTGGGCATTGCCATATCAGTAATCAACAGATCGCATGTCTCAGGACCAGCTTTGAGGGCATCGAGAATCTCACGGCCGCTGGAATAAGACAAAACGATATACCCCGACTCTTCCAGAAAATTTTTCATGATATCCCGCACTGGTTCTTCGTCATCGACTAACATAATGGTCTGCCCCTTACCCCTGGGAACAGACGATACTACGTCAACCACCTGCGGTCCGGCCTGCCTGTCAATTGCCGGCAGAAAAATGCGAAAAGCAGTTCCTGAACCCGGTGTACTGCTGACCTCAATTTTTCCTTTGCAGTTACTGACAATGCCATGCACTAACGCCAGTCCGAGACCTGTACCCTTTTCCTGGGACTTGGTCGTGAAATAAGGCTCAAATATTTTTCCCCGGACAGCCTCATCCATGCCGCAGCCCGTATCCGTCACTTCAAGCACTGCATACATTCCCGGGGGCAGCTGTTCCGGGTCGGAGGAATCGTGATCGTCCTGTATTTCCTTGTCATAGAGGTGAATACTCAGGGTTCCGCCTGAACCCTCCATGGCCTGGTAACTGTTGGTGCACAGATTCATTACCAGCTGATGTATTTGAGTCGGATCTGCCAGGATAACGGCCTTGCTCTGGAGGTCTTTTGTAATTTCAACGGTTGCCGGAATGGATGAACGCAGCAGTTTACAGGCCTCTTTAACAATGACAGCCAGAGGAAAGGGCTTTTTCTGCTGATCGGCCTTACGACTGAATGTCAGAATCTGCTGGACCAGATCCCGGGCTCTGCGAGCGGCGGTCAGGGAAGCTGCAAGATACTTTTTCAGCTTGATATTATCTCCGACCCGCATCTGGGCAAGTTCTATATAGCCAAACATCGCGGAAAGAATGTTGTTGAAATCGTGAGCAATTCCTCCAGCCAATGTACCGATGGCTTCCATCTTCTGGGCCTGGCGCAGGTCATCCTCCATTTGCTGCCGGCCGGTAATGTCCGAGAGCATGCCTTCAATATAATCCGGCCGATCATCCTTGTCCCTCACCAGCCGCACAGTGAGGGCAATAGTCAGGATACCGCCGTTTTTATGGTGCATCTCCGCATGCAGATTAGTGACAAATCCATGCTGTCCCAGCTCCTTAATCAGCTTTCGACGCTGATCTCCATGGACCCAGAGATCCCTGCCGGTATCCGTGCAGCGTGCAATACATTCTTCCGGTGAATTATAACCGAAAATATTTGCCATGGCCGGATTTGCGGTCAGTAATGTTCCCGCTAAGGTCTCCTGAAAGATGCCCTCCATTGAACCTTCAAAGATTGACCGGTACCGCTTTTCCGAATCCTCAAGTTGTTTTTTCTGTTCAGCAATCCGGCCGGCCATGGTATTTACTTCTTCTATTATTTCGTTGATTTCCAGTTGCGGCGCCGGCGGCAGCGGCTGAGTGTAATCGCCACCGGCTATCCTCCGGATGCCCACTGTCAGCAACTGAAGCGGCTTGGTCAACCAGAGATGCATAAAGAGATCAATGGCCACAAGAATAACCATCAGCAGGACAATAATAACAATAAAGCCGGCGGTTATTTTTTCCCGTTGCTGCACTCGTAGTTTCTGATCACTGAAATAAAACGTGACCGTGCCGATTTCCCTGTTCTTGGCCGTCAAAACTTTATTTTTACGGATTAACGTATCCGTTGATCCGTTAATTTCGTCAATAAGCACATCGCCGTATTCATTTTTGACGGTAATGCCCCTGACAAAATCCGTCCCGTCAAGGTAGACCCGGGCAATGTGATGCAGGGTCTGATTATCAAAATTATACAGCGGAAGAAAAAACATCTCGCCCGCCTCGCTCATGACTTCTTCCGCCTTGATCTCGACATCCCGGGCCAGTTTCTTACTGGAAAGCATCTGGTAGAAAAAACTCAAGAAAAGAGTCATCAGGATGACGATACAGGTGAGACCAAAGGCGAGATCCCTGGCAATGGAGCGACGTCGAAAGAGGTTAAAGGAAGGAGAATCCATGAACAAAAATCCTAAATACAATCGATATCTTACCGGAACCGGTCAATATACCAGGATGCGGCCTCATCAAGACCAGCCTTTATACTGTATTGCGGCATATATCCGATCAGTTGCCGGGCCTTGCCGATATCGGCAAGGGAATGGCGCACATCTCCGGCCCGAAAATCCCGGTAGACCGGTTTTGCTTCGGCTGCCGGCGGAAAATATTCCCGTACCCTTTCCTGAATAAGGGCATAAAGATCGTTCAAGCTGGTCCGCTCCCCATAGGCGACATTATAGACCTGATCGGCGGCTTCTTCGTCGTCGGCCGTGGCGGCCATGATATTGGCCTGAACGCAGTTATCTATATAGCAGAAGTCACGGCTGGTCTCACCATCACCATTTATATACACCTTGTCACCACTTAAAAGCCCGGCGAACCATTTGGGAATTACCGCCGCATAGGCGCCGTCCGGATCCTGTCGCCGCCCGAAAATATTAAAATACCTGAGGCCGATAGCGGCAAAAGCATAGGTACGGGCAAAGACCCGGGCGTAGAGTTCATCCACCAGTTTGGTCACCGCATACGGAGAAAGCGGATTACCGATCGTATCCTCCACCTTGGGCAGGTCGGGATGATCGCCATAGGTCGAGCTTGACGCGGCATAGACCATGCGGGCAACCTTTGCATCACGGGCAGCCACCAACATATTGAGAAATCCGGAAATATTATTTTCATTGGTGGTGATAGGGTCCTCAATGGACCTGGGCACCGAGCCAAGAGCTGCCTGGTGAAGGACATAATCCACATCCCGGCAGACCTGATGGCAGGTTGCAAGCTCTCTGATATCACCTTGAATAAAGCGAAAACGCTGCCAGCGCCCGTTTCCAACAAGGATCTGCACTTCATCCAGGTTATGCTGAAAGCCCGTGGAAAAGTTATCCAGCCCGATAACCTGCTGGTCCAACTTTAAGAGTGTTTCCAACAGATTTGAACCGATAAATCCCGCTACTCCCGTCACCAGCCAGGTTTTTGGATGGGCGCGCAGTTCGTCTTGTCGTTGTTGATAAAGCATTCCGATCTCCAAAAAAGTAATTGTCTTGCCAAAGGGGTGTAAGTAAATAAGTGGTACAAGATTATGCCGAATTGTAACACTTATTTTTGCACAGTCACTCAAATAGTGTACTATGCACACGCAGGGTAAAAAATATCAAACAGCTTTCCATAAAAAAATACTTCCCGGCGCCATGGTAACCCGTAAAATTCTGCATATCGATATGGATGCCTTCTTTGCCTCGGTTGAGCAATTAGATAACCCGGACCTGCGGGGCCAACCGGTCATTGTCGGCGGAGATCCCGCAGGCCGGGGGGTGGTGGCCGCCTGTTCCTATGAAGCCCGGGCCTTTGGTATCCATTCCGCCATGAGCTGTGCCCGAGCCCATCAGCTTTGTCGGCAGGCACAATTCATCCGGCCGCGCAAGGAGCGTTATCGAGAGGTTTCCAGAAAAATCATGGAAGTTTTCCGGCGATATGCAGAAAAGATTGAACCTCTTTCCATTGACGAGGCCTTTCTCGATGTAACCAGGAATATTAAACAAATCCCATCAGCGACCTGGACGGCCCAGGCCATACGGGAGGAGATTTATGCCAATACCGGTCTGACGGCCTCGGCCGGAGTCTCCTGCAATAAATTTTTAGCCAAAGTAGCCTCGGACATGAACAAGCCTGATGGTCTGACCGTGATCACACCGGAACAGGCACTGCCCTTTATCCGTAGACTGCCGATCAGAAAGTTTTACGGGGTCGGCCGGGTAACGGAACAGCGCATGCTTGGCATAGGTATCAAGACCGGCAATGATCTTTTGCGCTACTCCCGGCAGGACCTTGTCAACCATTTTGGCAAACCGGGACATTTTTTCTACGATATTATCCGCGGAATAGATCATCGACCGGTTTGTCCCCGCCGTGCCCGGAAATCAATTGGCAGTGAGGTAACCCTTAAAAAAGACCTGCAAAACAGAGAACAGATGCTGTCCATCCTGGCTCGAATTGCCGACCAGGTCGCAGAGGCGCTTACAGCAAAAAAACTTCTGGCCAGAACATTAATTTTGAAAATTCGTTATGAAAATTTCATCACCGTCACCCGCTGTCGCACTTCGGGCTCTCTGTTTACAACCCAGTCCGATATGATGGCTCATATTCCACAGCTGTTGGCGGCAACAGAGGCGGGCAGAAAAAAAGTGCGCCTGTTGGGAATAACGGTAACCAACCTTCACCCACAGGGAAAACAGAGCCCCCGGCAACTGGAACTGCCATTTCCATCTTTTGCCCGTGAGATAACCAACACTGAAGATATCATATTTTTTTAACCCGTTGCTTATGATGTTCAGTCAATTTTTTGATCATACGCTCAGTGTCAAACAGATAGATATAAACCAGCTCAGGAAACGTTTTGATCTGGCCATGACCAAAAAACTTGCGGTCATCAAGCTGCCCCCGACGTTCTGGATGCAGGATCCTAAAATCAATCCGCGCGTCGACCATCTGCTCTGGGCGGCCCTGCTGTTAGATGACATGGAACGTGCGTCCCTGGCGGCTTCGGCCCTGGCAGTGGAACACGAAGAGCAACAGAAAAAAAAATCCACTCAGGATCAACTTGAACTTGCCGGAGCCCTGGACAACTCCCTGGACGATTTTTTCCAATTAATCCCGGGAGAAGAAAATAAAACACTGCGGCAACACATCCACAGACTTGTCGAACGCATAAAACCATGAATGAAGTCACATTCGGCATCGCCGTACTCCTGGCAACAGGGCTGTTTTTTGCCAAGCTTGCCCAGTTGATACGCCTGCCCTCGGTAACCGGGTTCATCCTGGCCGGCCTGGTGCTTGGACCCTCCGGATTTGCTCTATTGACCATGGAAACCGTCGGTCACCGGCTGGATCATTTTACCCAGATTGCCTTGATGCTCATTGCCTTTGGTATTGGTGAGCATATTGAAATCCGCAAACTTGGAAATGTGGCCAGGGATGTGGGTTATATCTCGGTTGTCCAGGCAATCGGCTCCTTTTTTCTGGTTACCGCCGGTACCCTTGCCACCTCTCTTCTTCTCAGCGGGCAGGAAGGTATTTTCAGGGAGCAGTTGACCTTGGCCCTGCTTCTCGGCGCAGTAGCTGTGGCCACCGCGCCCGCTTCCATCCTGCATGTGGTCAGAGAACTCGGGGCCCGCGGACCGCTGACATCGATCATTCTGGCTGTGGTTGCCGCAAGTGACGGCCTGGCCATCATGACCTTCGGCATGGCGGTCTCCGTCGCCCATCAACTGGTCGACCCAACAGAAAGCTCCGCGTTGACCTCTATCCTGGCATCACTTGCCGAAATCGGCTTTTCAATAGTCATCGGCATTGCCACCGGTCTGATAATCGATGTTGTCCTTCATAAGCTGCACAACCGGGAAGAGATGCTTACTGCCGGGCTGGCCCTGCTCCTGGTCTGCGGGGAAACAACCAGAATGCTCCACCTCTCTCCTCTACTGGCGGGAATGATGGCCGGTTTTATCCTTATTAACCGGGCGGAACGGGACGTGCGGCTCTTTCGCGCCATCAACGGCTTTGAACCCCCCATCTATGTCCTGTTTTTTACTTTGGCCGGAGTTCACTTAGATATCGGGGCCCTGAAATCCGCCGGCTGGCTCGGCCTGGTCTATGTCCTTGCCCGCGTCATCGGCAAATATTTCGGCTCCTGGCTCGGCGGCGTACTCTCCGGAGCGCCTGCTGTAGTGAAAAATTATCTTGGCCTGGCCCTTATTCCCCAGGCAGGTGTGGCCATCGGCCTGGTCTTCATGATCGCCAGTGACCCGAAAATCAGCCAGTGGTCGACCATTATCACTCCCATCGTCCTGGCCGGAGTGGTTCTTTCCGAACTGATAGGTCCTCTGTTTGTTCGCCATACACTGGAGAAGGGAAACGAGGGAAATACAGAGCAACTACGGCCGGAATGCCAGGGGCGTCCGAGCCGTCTCTGCAACCGTTGGCTGAAAAGTCCTGATGGTGTCAGCCTCAGCCCATGGGAAGAAAAATCCCTGCATCCCGCGACAAACGCGGAAGGAATTGTTGTCTTTGGCGCTTGTCATGCGGCAACCGCCAGGGCTCTCTCCCGTATTGCCACAATCCTTGCCCATCACTATCATGCCCTGCCCATGTCGGTGCGGGTTTTAAAGAAAACGGAAAAAGGAATGCATACCGAGAAGGAACTTGAGGCCATGTTTCTCCCGGAACGCGATGAAGCAGAGAGCCTGGGTTATCCTCTGCGTACAGAAATCATTTACGATGAGCC
Organism: Desulfobulbaceae bacterium; assembly: GCA_024763055.1. Classification (GTDB taxonomy): domain Bacteria; phylum Desulfobacterota; class Desulfobulbia; order Desulfobulbales; family Desulfobulbaceae; genus DRLX01. The sequence continues at coordinate 1,947 of JANTGH010000039.1, read as the reverse complement.
GGCCTCCGGCCTGGTCTCAGCGGCTGAATACAATAATGCCCGGGCTGTGGTCCTTGGCTATCCGCTTGGAAGAAACCCCCTGGTTTTTCAAAAAGTGCTGGACAGGGTGGCCGCCAACGTCCTCTGCCCGGTGATTGCGGTTCGTTTTGTCGGTGCGCTTACCTGTAAACGAATCCTGGTTCCTTTTCTTTTTCCCCAGGAACTTGAAGAACTTCTTCCTCTCTGCGAGGCCTTTGCCACGGCAAGCCAGCCGCGGATTACCTTCCTGCAGATGCTCCATGCCGACTGTTCCCGCCAGGAAATCATGGCCAGCGAAACTCAACTGCAGCAATGGCTGGAGGTCAATCTTGTCGATGTTGACACATCCATCAGGGTGGAATCCTCGGATTCCCGGCTGGAAACTGTTCTTAACGCTGTCCGCTACCATGATCTCATCATCATGACTGCTGCCCGAAGACATAAAATCCAGCGGATATTCTTCGGTTCTCTGGCCAACAGCGTGGTTCATAACTGTAAAAAGCCGGTATTTGTTATCTATACCCCGCAGGACGTGCTTCTTCGATAACAATTCGGGCAATACATTCCATGACCGACAGCAGCACAGCGAACATTATTGTCATCGGCGGCGGGGCCGCGGGTCTGATGGCGGCCGGGCAGGCGGCTACGGCCGGAGCCCGGGTCTTACTGCTGGAAAGAATGAAGCGACCGGGCCTCAAAATCGGTATTTCCGGCAAAGGCAGATGTAACCTGACAAACAAAGCCGAACTGCCCGCCTTCATAGAACATTTCGGAAGAAACGGCCGTTTTCTCCGCCAGGCCTTCAATCAATTTTTTGTGCGGGAGTTGATCGATTTCTTCGCCAGACAGGGGCTCGCGGTCGTTACCGAACGTGGCGGCCGGGTCTTTCCTGAAAACGGCAAGGCCCTGGAAGTGGTCAAAATCCTGAAACACCGGCTGACGAAAAAGGGCGTTTCGATCATCACCTCGGCCCGGGTAGAGCAATTGCTTGCCACCAATGACCGGATAATCGGCGTACAAAGTGGTAATTCTATCTACCGATGCACTGCGGCCATTCTGACCACAGGAGGTGCTTCCTACCCGGCAACCGGCTCAAGCGGGGACGGCTACAGGCTTGCAGCCGAACTCGGTCACCGGATCGTTCAACCGCGGCCCGCCCTGGTACCGCTGGAAACAGCGGGAAATCTTGCCGCAGGACTTGCCGGACTTCATCTGCGCAACATCGGCATCAGGTTGCTGATAAATGGCAAACGGGTTGGTCGTTTTTTTGGCGAACTGGTCTTCATGAAGTACGGCATCAGTGGCCCGGTCACCCTTACCATGTCCCTGCAGGTGGTGGACGCGCTGCGCAGAGGCGACCAGGCCGCCGTCATCCTTGATCTGAAACCGGCCCTTGATGAACATAAACTTGACGCTCGCCTGCGCAGAGACTTTGAAAAACGATGCCATGAACAACTGACAAGCGTGCTGCGCGGTCTGCTGCCCCGGGAACTCATCCCGGTCTGCCTGCGGGAAACAGAAATAAACGGTTCGTTACAAGCAGGTGTTATCACAAGTAAACAACGCAAAAAACTGCGCCACTGGCTGAAGAATTTCAGACTTGAAATCAGCGGCTACCGTGGCTTTGATGAGGCCATTGTCACGGCCGGTGGTGTAGATCTGCGTGAGGTCGATCCACGAACCATGCAGTCAAAGCTGATAAATGGACTCTATTTTGCTGGTGAACTACTTGACCTGCAGGGCGATACCGGCGGCTACAACCTGCAGGCCGCCTTTTCAACCGGCTGGCTCGCCGGTCGCTCTGCAGCTGAAAGCGCAGGGGAATAGAATAAATCTATTGTCACAAAATTCAGTTGGATTTGCACATATCCAAGTTACCAGTGAGCGATTGAATTAATTTGTCGGGCAATGAAGGCACCCCTGCGAGGG
>JANTGH010000038.1 GCA_024763055.1 Desulfobulbaceae bacterium | reverse complement strand
TTTATGCTGAAATTGTAGAATGCTGCGAGTACCGAATATCGGTTTCTTTTTGTTGTCTGTTTATTGTCCTTGGTCAGGGCCATCAGGAAGGCCAGTACCTCCTCCTGGGAAATACTTGCTAAATCACGTTTGCCAAATTGAGCAGCAAAACGCAACAGAACGAACTCACAAGTCTTAACAATATTTTTTTTTGGAATTTGCCCGGTGGTATTGCAGATGGAAATCGACAGCTTGTTGAACTTTCATGGTGCCTCCCTGTAAATGAAATTTTGAATACCAAGAAAACAGCAGCAAATTTTACTGCCCTTGACTATGTTCACCAATATGTTAACATTTTGATATGCGAAGAATCAACTTTTTCACGACCGAATCAGGCAATAAACCTGTTCAGGAGTTTCTTGATAGTTTATCGGATAAACAGGCTGAAAAAATTCTTTGGGTCTTGCGGTTTGTTAGAGAATACGAGAACGTTCCCAGACAATATTTTAAGAAGTTAATGAATACCGACGGGCTATGTGGGGAAAAGTCTTCCCGAATTGAAAACAAAAGTAAAAAAAATACTGAAATCCGTACCACATAAGGAAACGCTTCCATCCTGGGATAGAATTCAAGATACACCCGGTGAACAATCGCCTCGTTTTTTATAATGAAAATGACAGGATAAATTTATCCCGGTGAACGGTTACGAGCAAAGGTGGCACAGAGATAGGAAAGATAGTTTTGAACCGTCTCTACACCAAGTGACATTCTTTGTGATTTCAGATAGTCGGATAATTTTTTTGCAGAAAAGACATTACCGATATTCTCAAAGGCGTACATGGTGATGTTTTCCAGAAGAGAGATATTGCGGACCTTGTGTCTTTTGATCACATCCTCAAGTTTCTGAGTTGCCTGTCAGGTGACAACAAATATGAGTCAACCATTTAAAATAATTATATATTAACGTGAAAAGCCTTTCACTTTCTGGCATATTGGGATCTGCAAAAAACTCAATAATATCAGAAAGGAAAGGCTCACATGGACCATACCAAACAATACCGGGATCAACAAGAAGCAAAACAACTGCAGAACAGGATTTCCTCCTTTATGAAGGATTTCAAGGTCGGAACCTTGTTGCATGCCAACGGGATCAGAAAGCTGCGTGGCGTATCCCCGCTCACATTGTTCACCGTTATCTTTTCGTTGCCATTTGAAGGTGTCAATTTTTCCCAGGGGATTGTACGGAACCCCAACCTTGGATTCAAGAAGGATGCGGCGTATGATTTCCTCAAGAATCCCAAACATAACTGGCGAAAGTTCATGCTGTCGCTGGCGGCCATCGTTGTTCGTTTCTTCGACGCATTGACCAGCGAAGGACGAGAGAAAGTTTTGATCTTTGATGATTCCACCTATGACCGGTCCCGTTCCAAGATGGTTGAGTTGCTTGCCTGGATCTACGACCACAACAGCGGTCGCAATTTGAAGGGCTTCAAACTGCTTACCCTTGGCTGGTCTGACGGGAACAGTTTTCTTCCGCTGGATTTTATTCTCTGCTCTTCCGCCAATGAGGAAACAAGGGTGCAGGGGATCACCAAAGAGCTTGATAAGCGAAGTTGTGGCTACAAGAGACGTGTTGAGGCTCTGGTAAAATCCACTGTCCACCTGGAGGCGATGGTGAAGCGAGCAATTAGCTTTGGGCTTCGAGCCGACTATATTCTGATGGACAGTTGGTTCTGTTTCCCGTCGATTCTGGCCGCACTCGGTAAGCACCTGCCGGTGATCTGTATGGGCAAGGATATGCCAACTATCTTGTACCGGCACAAAGGGAAGTGGGTAAGGCTGAGCAAATTGTACAGCCTGTTGCGTAAAAGACCCGGTAAGGCCAAAATTCTTACCAGTGTGGTAGTGGAAACCAGGGAAGGGCAACAGGTGAAGATTGTGTTCGTCCGTAACCGCAACAAGAAACGGCAGTGGCTTGGGATTGTATCTACTGACACGGAATTGTCTGACGAGGAAATCGTGCGGATCTACGGCAAGCGATGGGACATCGAGGTATTCTTCAAGATGATGAAACACTACCTGAACCTTGAAAGAGAGACACAATTGCGAGATTATGACGGGATGATTGCCCATATCACCATAGCCATGAGCCGGTATATATTCCTGGCGTTTGAGCAGCGATGTCATGATGATCCCCGAACACTGGGCAGTTTGTTCTTTGCCTGCAGTGACGAAATGAAAGATCTCAGTCTTGTGGAAGCACTGCAGCGGATACTTAGCCTGGCCATGGATAAAATCAGGTCAGCAGGTATTGTGACTGAAGATGTAGTTCTTGCGCTTGTTGATTCAATCATGAACACTGCAATTGATATGCTGCAAACAGGGCAGAGGCTGCTTCAAAATAATAGCGTTATTACCACAAATTAGGCCAAGTCAGAAACTTGAGTCACATCCTTGAGGAGAATGGTATTGTAGAGTGAACTTATATACTGATACACAATCTCCTGGTCGAGATCAAAATGGTGCAGGGCTGGAAACCCTCCGAATTTCAAAAACATGGGAAAGAGTTCCTCTGCGTCTCTTTCGTCTTTGCCCATGAACTGAACAAATTCATTGAGTCCAAGAGAATAGATGGGAAATTCGATATAGCGGCCTGACAGCAGGGTCGCCAGCTCCGATGACAGCAGGCCGGCATTGGAACCGCTTATGAAAATGTCGTATTTTTCAGATCCCAGCAATGAAGCAACGCATTTTTCCCAATTTTCAATTTCCTGGATTTCATCTATGAAGAGACTGATTTCGCCGGAAACATCTTTACTTTTTTTCCGTATGTAATTGTTGAGATCATGATAGGTGTGGATGAAATCATAATCCAATGATTCCATATCGATATAGATTATCCGAGCCTCTGCAACGCCTTGGGCTCGAAGATGCGCCATGATGAGTTTTAAAAAGTAGCTTTTTCCCACCCGCCTCATGCCGGTAATAACCTTGACCACCGGCGTGGACAGGTATTCGGCTATTCGCCTTGTATACAGATCACGGTTATACATTGAAAGATTGCATGATTTTCATAAAAGCTTCCTGCATACCGTAAACTTTTTGCGATCAACTGTCAACGACACCACCGGATACATGGATGAAAAAAATGGGACAGGTCTGCGGGTGTACTTTCTCAAACAGGCCGAATCGTGCGCTTCCATACCCGGTATTGCACAAACGCTTAACAATTTTTCGACGAGCAGGTCTCTTTGGGCACTGGTCGGAATATGGTCAATTGTTGAAGTTGTCAGCCCTCTTGTTTTTACCAATCAAAGAAACTACGTTTCTTTTTCTTTATGCGTGCTGTTTACTATTTTTTCCTTTTTTTCTCTGGTAATAAACCTTCTGCTTAACCTTATATAACCGATAACCGCCTGATGCGTGTCGGCCTGAGCCTGAAATTGAAGGTCAGTTGAATTTCTTTAATAAGGTCCTCCATACGAATATATCCACCCGGGGGGATATTGATGAGCCGTCCGTTAGCGTATCTTTCCCACTTGGTTTCCCGATAGACGAGCTCGTTGATTTATTGTATTTTTGCTCTCATACCTCTTCAATGATCTTTCTGAACAGTTTCAACTGGCTCTCACGGATCTCGTCAAGGTCCAGGTGGTAGATGTCCGGGGGGAAGAGGAACCGGGCCACACCGGAGTCGAAGATGCGTTTCACCTCGTATTCGTCGTGGGCCACTTCCCGCTGGTAGATATAGTTGAGGTAGGAACGGTTGGTGTGAATGATGAACTCCACCCGCATACCTCCCAGCCGGGCAAAGAACTTGAGCATGGGGGTTTTGTCTGAACTGCCTGTGGCTTTTCCCCGATATTCACCTCCGGTCAGGGTATCGGAAATATCCTCCAGGGTCATGAACGAGTCGGCCCGGATGCCGCTGGCGGTCAGGTGGCGAAGGAACCCTTTGACGTCACCCACCGAGTTGAGTACTCCCATGAGGCCCAGTTCATCATCCACAGCAACTGCCGGATTCTTTTCATTCTTTCTCAGAAGTTTCAGAACCTTGGCCGCCGGCGGTTTTTTTCGGATCGTGACATAGACCGGCACCTCGCGTCCGCCGGCATTAAAGCGGCGTCGTTTGATCAGGGTCAGCTTCTCGCCGGGTTTCAGTTGCAATACCTTTTTTTCCCTTTCGGAAATGACCCGGACCGATGCACAGGAAAAATCGTTGCTTCTGTGGGTTGAGTGCAGGTAGCTGATTTTCAGGTCGCCGATCTTCAAGTCCGGGCTCCAGACGTAACGATTCAGAAAATCAAGAAAACCGGCAAACTGGTTCTCAATATCGGTCTCCCGTTCCCGCTGGTCGATGGACCCGGCCAGGTTCATCAGCACCAGCTTGCGTTTGGCCTCGAACCGGGCCTTACGATGGTAACTCTTATCAAAAAGGGTGAGCAGCAGGTCCACTGGTTCTGTGATGGTCTCGATCTCGTTGGTCATCTCGATATTGGCCGAGTAGGGGGCCAGCACCTTATTGCGCAGGGAGTTGATGACGTTGTCGGCAGTGTTGGCATACTCGTGGAGATAACGCTTGATTTCCGTACCGGAACCGCAAAGACCAAACATGTTGGCCAGCAGTTGCCTGCTTCTGGTACGGGCCCTGGATCGCAGTCTCTGATCATGAATCAGTACCAGGATCTCGTCAAATGTAGCGATACCGAGGAAATCAAAGATCTGGTTACGGACGGCCCGGTACTTTGTTTTCATGAGCTGGTCTCCACCAAGGGAGGCCACCCAGTTTTTGCATTCATCGGAAAACGGATGAGAGAGAGGTGGGTCAGCACCGATGGCAAAGGGACCATCCTGCAGCATGGCGGTAAAAATAGACTTTTCATTGAGCAGTGACATGGTCATGGCCTCGGGCTGTCGACAGGTCGGTCCTGTTATCAGGTGGCGATGATGTCGATTTAGTTGCCAAGCAGGGTGAAAAAAATATCTCGCATGGCGGGAAGCTGTTTTTTCACTTTCTGACAGGAATGTATGTGTTATGCCCTGTTTTGATAATCGTTGCAAGAGACCCTTTTATATAACGACACCGGACTCTTTTCAATACACAGATGGTACAACGTAAAACGGTTGTCCATAGATATATTCCATGGACAACCGCATCTACGGGTTGTTGAGAAACATCCCGGATATCCTGTCAGCAGAATCTAAAACGAGAAACTGGCAGAAATACCACCGTAAACAAAACTGGAATCATCGCCATCGGCGCTGGCCGCCTCCAGAACATCCTGGGCGTCACCACCAAGGGCAAATGAATAATAGAGTTCCGGCGTTATAACAAGATTGTCCGTTACCGTGTAGCTCAGGCTCATGGACAGGACGCCGTCGTGAAAATCACTGTACGAAGAAGTGGGATCATTGGGATCCGCCAGCGTGGACTCATCATCAACAGCAAGGTAACTGACCTTGGCGCCGACATTTAAGGCCAGGTTGTCCATCAGGTCAAAGGAATGGGAGACATCAAGAGTGATATACCAGCCGGGCGCCGAGGCGATATCACGATAGACGGTCAGGGTGGGAGACGCCATCACATCAAAGCTCAGGGCGCCGTAAATCTCCTGGGTATCATCAATGCCCTCAAGGGCGTAATAGATATAGCCGACCGTATACCCAAGTAAACCATAGGAACCATCGTAGGACACCGTCATGTCCGTTTCGTTCCAGTTATTCCCGTCCTCACTGTACAGGTCAGTCGTCTGATCGGTATCAAGATTACCCCAGAGATTAAAGCCAAATCCCTTATAACCGACGGTTACCGACGGCTGAATGACCAGACTGTCCTTGCTCAGCTCATAGCCCCTCCATACATACTTGGAATAGAGGCCAAGGGTAAAATCAGCGGTGGGAGCATCTGCTTCCTCGCACATGGCGGTGGTAGTCCCCATGGTCACAACGAACATTGATCCCGCCAGGGCCATGGACAACATGCTTGTTCCAATTCTCATCTCTTCTCTCCTTTGTCTTATTTTCTCTTTTAACCTAAATCCTGCAGTCATCCGGCATTCGAACGTCGATACAGGCACGTCTACTGTGTCGGCTCCACGAATTTCGTGCTCGATGTACCAACAGTACACCTGTGCCGAAATTCGCTCGGAGTCTTGCAAACTCGCTTACCTGCCTCTTTGTATCTGCACCTGTCTCAACGTTCTCGGTGCACGAACAGTGATGCGGCTTGATGACCGCATGACGACTGCAGGGTTTAGATTTAATTCTATCCGGTCACGAAAAAAGGATACCTCATGCCTCTACGCCGATCTCAGTCGACAAGCATACATTCTCGTGCCGGCCACATGTTCTTGGGTAAAATGTACCAATTTTAATGCCACAATAGAAATATATTGACAAAATGCTTACTAAACAGATAGTTGGGGGTGATGGCAGAGCACGGTAAGGCTAAAAGCGGAACGGTCGAAATGAAAAACAACACAATTATGTATTATTGCATACACCCATTAACACAATTGTAACAATGCGCTAATGGTAGGCCTCTGTGATTCTCAAGAAGGGGAAGGTGGGGCACCTGCGACAGTTTTTGTTTCAAGTCGCAAGAAAGAGGTGACGGATGGTCCAGGAAGTTTTTCTCCGGACGACCAGGGAGCCGTCCGGGAGCATGGCGATAAAAATTGTATTTTTGTCAAGCAATGACATGGTCATGATTCGGATCGTGAGCTGCCAATATTACGATCCTGTTTCCAGGCAGCAATGATGTTGATAAAATTTCCAAACAAGGTGAAAAAGGTGTCCCGCATGGCAGGAAATAGCTGTTCCGCTTCTCTGACAAGAGTCTCTCTGCAATGCTTTGTTTTTGTCGTTGTCGCAAGCCACTCATCGTTTTGACGGCACCGGGAGGCGACGTCATCCGGGCAGGCCGCATGGTTGTCGCACTGGAGGCCGATAATATGGGGTCGACCGGCTACGCTGAATGCCTCAACAACACACTGGGAAGATGTCGCCAGCATGACAAGCTCCCGTGGTAACGGGGTCTGGATGGACTGGTTGTGCCACTTGAAAAGAACGAGCTTGCTGTCCAGCCCGGTAAACAGGGGGTGCTCCCTGCCGTTATGGGTGAGGAACCCCTCAATGAAGCCTATACTCGGCATAAAGTTTTCCCGGACCCGGGCCCCCAGGACATCGGCCAGCAGCTGATGGCCCAGGCAGAAGCCCAGGCAGGGCCGGTCCATGGCCAGCCAGGCCTTGATGTAGCGTTTTTCTTCCCGCAGAAAAGGATACCTCTCCTCTTCGTTAATGTCGGCAGGTCCGTCCAGGATCAGCAGTCCATCAAAATCTGCAGGATCGGGTGCCGCCTGGCGGTGTATCCTGATCACCTCAAGGCCCACGTCAAACTTTTCAGCAGCCTGCCTGAGCAGTCTGCCCGGTTTTTCCAGGTCGATGTGCTGAAATACAAGAAGGTTATTTGGCATCGTCGAAAATTTTGGCTGTTTGAGCTTGCACCAATCACTCTCCGGCGGCTCGTCGGGAAATGATCACCTGACCGGTTCCGCCGGGGAGCGATAAAACCAGTCAGGCAGGGGTGGAGGGGTGTGACCGGCCCTTAAGGAGGAGGAACAGGGCCGGTCGGGTGGAGGAGGCTTAGTTCATGATCTGGAAATCGTTGTAGGCATGGGCGCCGTGTTCGGTAATGTCCACGCCCATCATCTCGTCTTCTTCCGAGATTCTCAGACCAATGGTCAAGGAGATGACCTTGAAGAGGATGAAGGCGGTGCCGAAGGCCCAGATAAAAGCGGCGATAATGCCGATAACCTGGGTGGTAATGATGGCGGTTGTGACCCCTTCCATGTTGAAAAGACCAGCGGCCAGAGTGCCCCAGGCGCCGCAGACGCCATGCACCGAAACGGCGCCGACCGGATCGTCGATGTGCATGCGGTCAATGGTGACAACCGAGATGACGACAATAATACCGGCAATAAAACCGATGATCACAGAGCTGGTGGGGCTGACGTTGGCGCAGCCGGCTGTGATGCCTACCAGGCCTGCCAGGGCGCCGTTTAAGCTCATGCCGATGTCCGGTTTCTTGAACATGATCCAGGAAGTGAACATGGCGCCGACCACACCGGCGGCAGCGGCCAGGTTGGTGTTGACAAAGATCATGGCGATTGATGTGTCACCGGTGGTGGTGGAGCCGGGGTTAAATCCGAACCAGCCGAGCCAGAGGATAAAGACACCAATGGCCGCCATGGGGATGTTATGGCCGGGGATTGCCCGGATCTCACCCTGAGGGCCGTATTTCCCTTTCCTCGGGCCAAGAACGATGGCACCGGCAAGGGCGCACCAGCCGCCGATGGAATGGACCACCGTGGAGCCGGCAAAGTCGATGAATCCCTTGCCCTCCAGCCAGCCGTTACCGTTGAGCAGCGAGCCCCAGGCCCAGGAGCCGAACACGGGATAGATAAAGGCGCAGACAACAAAAGAGTAGACCAGATAGCCGGTGAACTTCGTCCGTTCAGCCACCGCACCGGAAACAATGGTGGCGGCTGTGGCGGCAAAGACACACTGGAACATCCAGAAGGCCAGCACCCAGGGATCTCCGGTGGGTCCGGTCCAGCCGGAAAGGAAAAAATCAGTGGTCCCGAACCAGCCGGTCTTTGTGGTCCCGAACATGACCCCGAAACCTATGGCCCAGAAGGCCAGACTGCCCATGGAGAAGTCGAGCAGGTTTTTCATCATGATGTTACAGGCGGATTTGGCCCGGGTGAAACCGGACTCGACCATGGCAAAGCCGGCCTGCATGAAAAAAACCAGGGCTGCCGCGATAAGGGTCCACACGTAGTTGAGGTTGGTTTGCACGGACTTGACGGCCTCAGCGTTGCCTTCCAGGGTAATTTTGACAGTTTCTTCAGCGCCGTATGCCACGCCTGCAGCCAGCAGAAGCAGGATGGCAAGGGCCGGGATCATTTTCTTTCGCATGGGATCATTCCTCTTATATTCTCTCTTGTGATGATTCAATTCTTAAGGTCTTTCGGCTGATCGCCTAAATGGCCTCTTTGTCGGTTTCTCCGGTCCGGATCCGGACCACCTTTTCCACCGGCAGGACAAAAATTTTACCGTCTCCGATCTTGCCGGTTCGCACAGCCTTGATAATGGCGTCGATCACCTCGTCCACGCGGGACGCCTCTATGATGATCTCAACCTTTACCTTGGGTATGAAATCCACAATATACTCAGCGCCTCGATAGATTTCACTGTGTCCTTTCTGGCGTCCGAACCCCTTTACCTCGCTGACGGTCATTCCCAGGACATTGAGATCCTGCAGGGCCTCCTTGAGGTCATCAAGCTTGAATGGCTTGATGATGGTTTCAATTTTCTTCATACTCTTCCTCTTGGTTACTGATTTTCAGATAAGGGTAATCTTCCTGTTACCCCAGTGACTATCACAATCCGTGCCAGATGAATCGTTATCCTGCGGGTAAACATACAGTACATTGATATAAAACAAGAAAATAGAGTTTTCCGAGCTGAGGGAAGTCTTGACGTGTCTCGCACAATTACATGCATGTTATGTTTTTATGCTAATTCGCCGTTAATTTTACATGAATGTAATAATAGTAAAAGGTATGCGTTGCCGCCAGTTCTTTCTCCCTGATACCATCTTAGAATACAAGAAAAAAACAGCGCGGCCTGAATACCTGTTGCCTGGGCACGTTTTTTGCTTTATCTTCAATGATAAACTCGTAAAAAGTCCAGACAATGCTTAAAGATGGCTAAGCAAAAACACAGATATACAGGGAAGCGTAGACTCCGAGGAGTAGTGTTCTGTGGCGGGTCTTAATTAGACATGTAGTATGCCAACGAATCGCCACAGGACACACGACGCAGTAGATCGAAGTTTTTACGACGCCATCTTCAATAGAATACATCTCAAGGAACCGCTTTAAGGCTAAGGCGGGAAACCTGCAACCCGCAAAATTGTAGGAGCTTGCCCCTGAAGTCTCACAAGTTCACTTATCTGCAAGCGATTAAAAACCGTAACGTGCAATGAACCGCTATCGCCCGAGGGGGCGGGCTCTTACAATGTGCTTAAAAATTTTACCCGGAGTCTGCGTTTCCCTGTTTTTATGAGAGGAATCCAGCTGTAAGGCACTGAAGGTATTCATGGATATCCAGACAAATCGCAATAATGGCGCAGCGACTTCTTCAACGGAAGCGCTGGAGATCAAAGCCCTGTACCGGATTGTCAAGCTCATAGGTTCGGCTGCACACCTGGACACGGCTTTGTCGGCGATTCTGAAAGTCCTGCATGATACCATGCGTATGGAAAGGGCCACCCTGGCGCTGCTGGATGACAACAGACAGCATCTGTCGATCCGTGCCTCGTACGGTCTGAGTGTCGAAGAGGAACGCAGAGGGGTTTATGGCCTGGATGAAGGAATTTACGGGCAGGTCTTCAGCACGGTCTCACCATTCATTGTTCCCGATGTGAACAGTGAACCTCTTTTTCTGAACCGCACAGGCGCCCGCCCGTCTTTCAGCAAGACAACCATTTCATTCATCGGTGTTCCGGTTGTCCTCGGTGAAGTTCCTGTCGGCGTTCTCAGTGTTGACCGTCTGTTCGGGCTCGATGTTTCTTTTGAAGAAGATGTCCGCTTTCTTACCGTGGTGGCAACGCTTATCGGTCAGTTTGTAAGTCTGAACCAGACCATCCGCAGGGATCGTCAGCAACTGGTGCGGGAAAACAAAAGCTTGAAGGCTCAACTGCATGAACGTCATCGGAAGCATTATATCATCGGCCACTGCAAACCCATGCAGGAGGTGTTCTGGAATATTGAAAGGGTGGCGCCAAGCAGGGCAACCGTCCTGCTGCTCGGGGAATCAGGTACCGGTAAGGAACTTGTAGCCCATGCAATCCATGGGGCAAGCCCTCGCCGGGACAGGCCTTTTGTCAAGATAAACTGCGCAGCCCTTCCGGAAACGCTCCTTGAGAGTGAACTGTTCGGGCACGAAAAGGGTGCCTTTACCGGGGCCGGAGCGAGCCGGGCGGGCCGGTTTGAGCTGGCCGATACAGGGACGCTGTTTCTTGATGAGATAGGGGAAATTCCTCTGCATCTTCAGGCAAAGCTGCTCCGGGTTCTACAGGAGAAGCAGTTCGAACGGTTAGGGTCAACCAGGACTCAAAGCGTTGACGTGCGAATCATTGCCGCCACAAATGTCAGCCTTGAAGAGGCTGTCACCGCAGGCACCTTCAGAAATGATCTCTATTACCGGCTCAATGTGGTCCCCATTCTCCTGCCGCCTCTGCGGGAGCGGAAAGGAGATATTCCCCTGCTTCTGGACCATTTCCTGCGAGTCAGCAACCGGAATAATGAAAAGGACATCCGGATGACACGGGATTTTCTTGATTGTCTTACAGGGTATAACTGGCCCGGAAATGTACGCGAACTGCAGAACCTTGTGGAACGGCTGGTTATTCTCTCCACCGGCGATGTCCTCAGTATTGACAACCTGCCGGACTATGTCATCCATCCATCGGCAGAGGGAATCGTTGAAAACGAAAACAATCGCTTATCCCGGGCTCAAAATGCAGGCGGCCAGGCTGCTCCTGAAATCCCGTCCTCTGGGCGTAAGTCTCTGCAGGAGGCAGAACTCGAACAGGTGCGGGATGCCCTTGTCCGTCACGGCTGGGTACAGGCCCGGGCGGCCAGGGAACTGGGCCTTACCCAGCGCCAGATAGGTTACCGGATTAAAAAGTTTAACCTGAAAAGGCCGGAATTTTCCTGAGATTTTCCGGCGATTCTTATATGGGTGCCGGAGCGAGGAGAGAGGGGATGAAATTGTTCCCGGTTTTCCGTTCGCAGGCCACAACCGCGCCTTTTTCAAGGCAGATATGCTGATCGGAGAGTTGACGAGCCTCCTCCAGGTCATGGGTCACCATGATAATCGGAATCTTCAGGCTCTCCTTGAGATCCAGCAGCAGGTGACGTAACCGATTGCGGGTCATGGTGTCCAGGGCTGAAAACGGTTCGTCCAGGAGGAGTACATCCGGGTCAGAGGCCAGGGCCTGGGCCAGGGCAGTGCGCTGCCGTTCGCCACCGGAAATCCGATGGGGTCGGCTGTCTGCAAGATGCTCGATAGAAAGCAGTCTGAGAAGTTTTGATACCCGCTCATCATCCCTACAGGCAAAAGCGATATTTTTGCGGACACTCAGGTGAGGAAAGAGCGTGTGTTCCTGAAACATGTACCCCACCTTCCGTTTTCTTGGCTTGAGAAAACAGCTGGTCGTACTGTGGTACCAGTATTTCTTCCGGTAACTGATATGGCCGCAGTCAGGACGGTCAAGGCCGGCCAAGGCCCTGATGACTGTTGTCTTCCCCGAACCGGATGGGCCGGTCAGGGCAAGGAGACGGCCGTCAGGGCAGAAGAAATTGACATCCACAGAGAATTGACCACGTTGTTTGATAATGTGTACATCAAGCATGCTGACTGCTCCGTTTGTTGAGCGAGTTGACTATCAACAGGATCATATAACTGATGGCGACCAGAATGAATGAGAGAATGGCCGCCTCGCGGTAGCGCATGGCCTCCACATATTCGTAAATGGCAATAGAGGCCACCCGGGTCTGCCCGGGTATGGAGCCGCCCACCATCAAAATCACCCCGAACTCACCCATGGTATGCGCAAAGGCCAGGATGGCGGAAGCGGCAATGCCGCTGGTGGCATTGGGCAGGATAACCCTGAAAAAAGTCGCCACCGGACTTGTCCCCAGCACATCCGCCATCTCAAGCAGACGTTTGTCGATTTTTTCGTATGCTGTTTTCAGGGGCTGCACGGCAAAGGGCAGACTGTGCACCATGGCCGCCAGTACAATGCCGCCAAAGGTAAAGACAATCGAGCCTCCGGAAAAACCGGCCCAGAATTTTCCCACCGGCCCGTCCGGCCCCATGATGACGAGCAGGTAAAATCCAAGTACCGTCGGCGGGAGAACCAGGGGCAGGTTGACCAGGCTGTCGACGAGAAAACGGCCGGGAAAGCGCACAAAGACCAGCACCGCGGCCAGTGGCATTGCCAGCACAAGCAGGATGATGGTGCTCACCAGGGAGAGTTTTGCCGATAGATAGAGAGGCGTCAGATCCATTAATTTTCCAGTTCCATTCATATGTTGGCGTTTGGCGTGCTGAATTCAGTCCAAATCCGTATTACTGGTAGCCATACTGCTGCAGTATGACCTGCGCTTCTTCTGATCTCATGAACTGGAGAAACTGCCGGGCTCCATCCATGTTTTCTGTCTTGCCGATAATACATGCCCCCTGGGAAACCGGTTTTGCCTCGGGTACAGGAAGAAAACATCCTGATTTCCCTGGAGCAGTGCCTGCCAGGGACAAAGCGATAAAGGATGCCCCCGTTACACCGGTTGCGGCATACTGGAAACTCTGGCCTACGTTTGTGCCGAAGACCAGCCGGCTCTGCAGGGCATGCCAGATCTTTTCCTGCACAAGAGCCTCCTTTGTCGAGGCTCCGTAGGGGGCCAGCTCGGGGTTGGCCATGCCGATTTTTTTCAGTCCGGGTGCCAGAACCGCTGTCTGCCAGGTCCGGTGTTTTTCGCAGAACCGGGGATTGCGGCACCAGAGGACCACCCTGCCCTTGACGTATTCAACCGGTTTTTCGCAGTAGCCGTCCCGGAAAAGCATATCCGGCCGCTTTCGGTCGGCGGAAAAGAAGAGGTCAAAGGGAGCCCGGTTGCGTATCTGGGCATACAGTCTTCCGGAGGAGGAAACCGTTGTATTGATAACTATACTGGTTTTTCGGATAAACAGTTTGCTGATTTTTTCCAGGGCAGGTGAAAAGTTGGCAGCTACGGCAACCGTCAGACTCTTCGCCGTCGCCTTGTGGCTGGAAAAGACAGCAAGCAGGACAAGGGAACAGATGCACAGAAAGTTTTTTTGCCTGTATGTCATCGTATTCCCCGATCCGTTTCTGTTGGTTATCCGCAGCCGGTTCCTGCCCCGACACAGGCTCCCTTGGAGGAGCATTTGCGCATCCGGCCCTGCAGTTTGTTCAATCCCTTGCCGGTGTACACCGCCTCAAGTCCCTTTTCAATGAAACCCGCCATGGTCACCGGGGTGATGCCTTTTTTCTTCAGCGTCGCCTTTGGACTGTCCCCGAGGTCATTGACCAGTACAGCCCTGCAGTCGCCAAGAATGCGGCTGATGTTGAGCCAGCGCTGCGGTCCTCCGCCGGCGGGCGGCGCATCCCGTTCTTCCACCATCTTGTAGCCGCCGGCCTCGTCTTCTTCCCAGATCTGGAACCGGGTTGCTTCACCGAGATGCTGATTGACCAGGACGCCTTCCAGGGTCGCGACCGCCACATAGGGCCGCCTGGCTTCAGAGTATTTCGGCAGGCTTGCACAGGCGGACAGGCAGCCGCGCATCTCATCGGTCCGGTCGTCTTCAAGCAGACCGACCGCGTCGGCGCGGCACCGTGTACAGTGGCGCATCTGGGGAAGATACTGTTCGGCTGCATTGCGGATATCGGCCATTTCTCTCTTAGACGGTTCCGGCACATCTTCAAAAACCGTATCCGCGTTGGGGAACATGGCCATGCAGTTGAGCAGGTCGGCCCCCAGTTGCTGCATGGTCTGCGCAACCTCGAGAATATGATGGTCATTGATGCCGGGAATAACGATAGTATTGATCTTCACCGTGATATTATGCTTCTTGAGCTGTTCTATGGCATGGATCTGCCGGGCCAGCAGCAGTTCAGCCCCCTGAATGCCCCGGTAGATCACCTTGCCGTCCCGGACCCAGGAATAGACCTTGGCGGTGACCTCCGGGTCAACCGCATTGACAGTTACCGTGACATGAGAAACCCCTATTTCTGCCAACTCCGGTACATGGGGCGCCAGACTCAAGCCGTTGGAGGCAAGACAGAGAATGGTGTCTGGAAATTCCTGCCTGATGAGACGCATGGTCTCCAGGGTCTCGTCCGCGTTGGCAAATGGGTCTCCCGGTCCGGCAATGCCGGCCACAGAGATTCGGGGCTCTTTTTCCAGCACCTTGCCCATGTAGTAGAGAGCCTGTTCCGGTGACAGAACCGTGCTGGTTACTCCCGGTCGGGATTCGTTGACACAGTCGTACTTGCGATTGC
The DNA here is from genome assembly GCA_024763055.1 of Desulfobulbaceae bacterium. GTDB lineage: Bacteria > Desulfobacterota > Desulfobulbia > Desulfobulbales > Desulfobulbaceae > DRLX01. The sequence goes on along the minus strand of JANTGH010000038.1, from coordinate 11,334 downwards.
AGTAGTTGCACTGGATATTGCATTTGGGCGCCACCGGCAGATGAACCCTGCCGTATTGTCCCTTGACCTTGGCGTTGAAACATGGATGACGCTTAAAATCGATATGTGTTGTCATGGTCTTCTCCCTGCTGAAAAGGATTGAAATGTTGAATTACATGTATGAATAACCGACCGATGAGTCGGCTTGTTTTTTGGCAATAACCGCATTGGTTACCATATCAAACAGCTGCTGGGCGCCACTGTAGCCCAGGTGAAGGATGCGCTGGCCGCCCACCCGGTCATGGATGGGAAATCCCACCCGGATAAGCGGGATATTCAGCTTTTTTGCCAGGGGATAGCCCTTGGAATGGCCGATAATGAGGTCGGGTTCCAGGTTCTCGGCCATTTCGGAGATATCAAAAAAATCCATGCCTTCGTGTACCTGGGGCTGTTCTGGAAGAGTATCCCCGGTGACCTCGGCGATGGCTGCGGCCAGATGGCCTGAGGTTCCTCCGGATGCGCAGAGAACCGGGAAAATGCCGATTTCGGCTAAAAAAGAGCTCATGCCGACCACCATGTCTTCCTCGCCGTAGACAATGGCCCTTTTGCCGAAGATATACTTGTGGCCATCCACGTAGGCGTCTACCAGGCGACCGCGCTGACCAGCATATTTTTCCGGTATCTCCCGGCCGCTCAGGCTGGAAAGCAGATCGAAAAATGTATCGGTCTCGCCAATGCCGATGGGCATGCCGAGCCGGTGATTGGCGATGTTGAATTTTTCCTCCAGAGCCGGACCGCCGCTCTCCCTGCTGTCCAGCGTTCTTCCAAATTCAATGGTTGCCCTGGAACGGCCCATGGCCTTGATGGCCGCCAGGGGCGTGCCGCCGGCCGGAACCTTTTCATATTCGAGCAGGGCCGGGCCGTCCATGGTATCCGACAGGTCGGGCAGCATGGTGCAGTCCAGACCGAAATCGGCCATGATCTCCTTGAGCAGCCGGTAATCGGCCGAGGAAACAAAACCGGGCAGCAGGTTGACGGTTTCCGTCTGCGGTCCGCCTTCGGCCCGCTGCGCAATAACCTGATAGATGGCTCCGTGAAACCCCTCCATGTGGGTGCCGGAATAACTGGGGGTCGACACGTTGACAAAATCAGGCAACCCCTGGGAGCCTTCCGTATCCTTTTTGTACTGATCCAGGTACATGGAGACATCATCGCCGATGGTTTCAGTCAAACAGGTTGTGGCAATGCCGATCATTGCAGGGTGATACTTCTCGGCCACATTGGTCAGCCCCAGTTTCAGATTGGGTCCGCCGCCGTATACCGCATGCTTTTCCGACAGGGAAGAGGAGGCAATATCAATGGGCTCGTTGTAATGGCTGATGATATAACGCCGCATATAGGTGGCGCATCCCTGGGAACCGTGCAGGTAGGGTACCGCGCCCTCGATGCCCTTGAAGGCAAGACAGGCTCCAAGGGGTTTACACAGCTTGCAGGCGTTGGTGGTGGAGATGTAATTGGGATTCTTCTTGCTCATGATCACTCCCCCCGGTTTTGTTGCAATCGGTTGGTTTTCTTCAAGGGTTAACTTCTGGGCACGAAGCGCCAGACCGGGCTCATCACGGAAGAATAGACCTCCCGGGCAAAGTTGAGCATGCCTTCAAACCCTGCCAGCGCCTCTTTACGCTCATGATTGTGGTCACAGAAACCGATGCCCAGTTTGTAGGCAATGGGGCGTTCCTTGACCCCGCCGACAAAGACATCAACCCCTTTTTCCTTGAGAAAGGAGGTCAGCTCCAGGGGGTTGGAGTCATCGACAATTACGGTTCCCGGATCGGTGATGGCCTCAAGTTCCGCATAGTCCTCTTTTGTTCCGGTCTGGGACCCCACCAGCACGACGTCCATGTCCACCAGGCGAAAAGCCTTGACCAGGGAAAAGGCCTTAAACGAGCCTCCCACGTAGATGGCGGCTTTTTTACCGGCCAGGGCCCTGCGGTATTTTTCAAGCCTGGGCACAAGCTCACGCACCTCCTCCTGAACAAGACTCCTGGTTCGTTCCATGACCCTGTCTGCTTCCGGGTCGTCGGGAAACTGTTTTTTGAAGAAGCGGGCAATGTCGTACAGGGCCTCGGACATATCCTCGATGCCGAAATAGGAGACCCGCATGGAAGGTACGCCGTACTGCTCCTCGATCATGTTGGCCAGCTGCATGGTGGAGCCGGAACACTGGACAACGTTCAGGCTTGCGCCATGGGCACGCCTGATATCATCTACCCTGCCGTCGCCGGTAATATTGGCCACCACCTGGATGCCCATACGTTCGTAATACTCGCGGATCATCCAGATCTCGCCGGCCAGGTTGAAGTCACCGAGGATGTTAAGAGAAAATTTTGAGATGTTTTCTGTATTACCGGTGCCGATCAGCCGGAACATGGCGTCACAGGCAGCCTGGTAACCCGCCCGCTTGTTACCTTTGAACCCTTCCGACCTGACGGGGATAACCGGTATTCCTTTTTCCTCCTCCACTGTCCTGCAGACCGCTTCCAGGTCATCGCCGATGATGCCGACAATACAGGTGGAATAGACAAAGGCGGCCTTGGGGCTGTGCCGGTCGATGAGTTCAAGCAGGGCATTGCGAAGTTTTTTTTCTCCGCCGAAAATGACATCCATCTCCTGGAGATCCGTGGAAAATGAGAGACGGTGCAGCTCGGGGCCGGAGGAAAGCGCTCCCCGGATGTCCCAGGTATACACTGCACAGCCGATGGGGCCGTGCACCAGGTGCAGGGCATCGGCAATGGGATAGAGCACAACCCGGGAGCCGCAGAACACGCAGGCCCGCTGGCTGACCGCCCCGGCCAGGCTGTCCTGGTCGCAGACGATATTTAAGGGAGTTTTCCCCTTAATGTGTATCTGACCTTCGCGATCTTTTAATGCAACTGCTTCCATAATTGCCTCTCTGTTGGTGAACTGTTGTTTACCGATCTACCGCAAGAGAAATGCCAGAACAGAGGCAATCCTGCTTTAATCTTTAATTCAAGTATGTTAGGTGTTTTGTTTTTTACTGAGATACGGCAGGGGGACTGGAGAGAATTGTTTCATTGTTGACAATAATGAACAGGTTGTACATTTTTGTGGTCTGTTGGCAGGGATGCTCGACAGCGACTGAAAAGATTGGTGCAGGATATGTGCAAACTCTTCGTAACCGTTCACCAGTGGCATTATTAAGGGAATAACGCTCCCGGTGAACAGTTACAATCAGCTTGTCTCAGGGAAGTGATCAGGACCCCTTTATGCGGGCAGGTGTGCCTGCGCGACGGCGGGGTGCCTGTTACGGCTTACGTTATAACCTCTATCAGATTGATCTGCTCTTTCCAAAAAAATTTGCTAACCATGCGGTAATGGCAATCATCCAGACAATGACTGCGCCACTGGGCAAGTCAACAATTGAAGATACAATCAGACCCAGGCCATATCCAAGCACGCCTATGAGATAGGCTGCGTAGAGAGATTTTCTCTCCGGGTAGCCGCGGCTGCCCAGGGCAGGAAGAATAAGGCTGGCAAAAACCAGGTAAATACCGACAAACTGCACGGAACTGGTGACGGCAACAGCAAATAATACATAAAAGAGCATTTGCCTTTTGTCCTTAAATGTAAACCATAACAACAGAATAAGTCCTGTCACCGTGGCAAGCGGTATCAGTTGCCCCCATGTTACCCACAAGATCTGTCCAACCAGAAGGTCCTTGATTTGTTCGCCTCCGTGGGGATTTTTTGCCAGCAATAAAATACCGCCCGTTGCCGCTAATATAAAGGCAACGCCAATCAATGCTTCCTGTATTTGTGGTCGGTATTTTTCCAGCAGGCTTAATCCCATCGCGCCCAGCAGGGCGCTACCCAGCGCGATGAGTTGAACCACCCAGCCGTGCGGTTCAAAGCCGAGCTGCATTGCGGCAATAACACCCAGCCCGGCTATCTGCGCTATCGCCAAATCAATAAAAATAATTCCGCGTTTCAGCACTTCCCGACCAAGCGGCACATGACTTGCCACGACCAGCAGGCCGGCGACAAAGGCCGGCCCCAGAATCGTTACATTAAAGGCATCCATCAGTCTTTCACATTCAACAACTGATCGATAAGACGATCAAACCAATGAACCAGTGTTTCATTCTCCGCCGGGCTGAAATCGAGCGCAACGGTTGGAACATTGGTTTTTTGAGACAACCAGTTCGCCGATTTGTTATCCTGATAACTGGCGTAGATAATCAGGTATACAGGGTTTTTTTGCAGTGTTGACAGCAACTGACTCAGGTGTGAACTGGTAGGCGGAATACCTGGTTTGAGTTCCAGGGTGGCGATTTGATTCAGTCCCAACCACCGGAGCAGATAAAACCAACCATCATGATGGACAACGACGGATTTTCCTCTGACGGGTTGGGTCTGTTGATACCATTGATCTATCTTTTTCTGCCATTTTTGGGTAAATGAGGTCAGTTTTTTCTCGTAATCCTCCCGGTTTGATGGATCAAGCCGTATCAATGTCCGACTCAAATGAGTCGCCACCTGCATGATACGTCTGGGATCAAGCTGGATATGAGGATTGCCTGCTTCATGAATATCACCGGCGCTGCGATCCAGTATGGCAGGTTTTTCAAGTAAGGTTACATAATCGGTCGCCATGAAATGACCCGGCTGACCGGTTTGTATTTTTCTATTGCCCGATTTTCGCAGCAAAAGCGGCAGCCAGCCGATTTCAAGTTCCGCCCCTGTGCATGTCAGCAGATCGGCGCGACGTACTTTGGCAATCAAACTTGGGCGTGCCTGAATATGATGCGGATCCTGCCGGTTGGTTGTTGCCGTGTAAACATTTACATGATCTCCACCCAGCGACCTGGTTAATGATGCCCATTCCGGCTCACAGGCAAAGACGCGTAAACCTGCATGAGCTGCCGGTGCAACCCAGACGGTGATGGCCATGACTGCTGTGACAATTATTTTCCATTGATTAAACATTGTTGCTTCTCCTTAATATTGATGGGCGCCATGACTGCCGAGGCTATGGGTGTATTGTAAAAAGATCTGATTGTCCGAATCATCATATGAGTCGTCCCGGTTAAATTGCAGACGAATCCGGCTGAATTCACTGGGCAGCCACTCAACCATGGCGCTGTAACGCTGCGGTGTATGCCCTTGGTCATCTAACCCGGCCGCTGCCAACAGCTCATTATCAGACCCTGTGTTATCGCTGCTTAGCCGGTCATAACGCAATCCGGTTCGCCATTGCGGCATGAACTGATAAACCATCTGCGCATACCAGCCTTTTTGATTCCCATCATAACCCGTAATTTCCGATGGATCACTGTCCAGTACCACAACCCTGCCATCTTCCCGGCGATCAAAATATTCAAATTGAACCTTCAAGTTCCGGTTGTATGGATTACCATTGGGCGCCCACTTATAGACCAGATTCAGGGCATTAATCTTGCTGTCGCCCGTAAAGGAAGAGGGTTCAGCTGCGCCACTGTCACTGATACGTCCGTCAACATTGTCGGCCTGCCAGTGGCTTAACCCCAGCTGCCAGCTATGTTCAATACCTATATCACCGCCAACGTTGGCAAAGGCTGTCCATGAACCGATATCATCATGGTCTCCACCGGCAGGATAACGGCTTCCTCTAAAGGCCTCAGCGCCAAATTCCAGAAAAATATCGGTTGGCGCTATATAGGTGATCTGCAAACCATCATCGATCAGTTTATTACCGAACAAACCTCTATAAATCAGCGGCGCATCCGTGAAATCCCAGGCATGTGCATGTTGCTGATTCAAGTAACCTATTGCTGAAAAAAAACGCCCCGCCTTGACAGTCAGGCCATTTCCCAGCCCGAGCGTCTGGATAAAGGCTTCTTCCAGGCCCACCTCTGTACTGCCATCTTCATCACCGATCGCCAGTGTGACCTGCCCATAAAACTTGTCGTCGACATTCGCGCTTGCCGACAGTTCGGTTTCACCAATGGCAAATCCCTCTTCACCCGGCCCGGCTTCACCACCTAACGCAAAACCCGGTATTTTATAGGCACCCGGTTCATTGTCAAAACCGGCATATCTGCCGTCGAGAACCAGGCTGATCGCGGGGTTGAAGCTGTTTTGGGAACTGGAAGCCGTACCTGCACCTCCCTCTTCTTGTACCTTTTCCTCAATTTGAGAAGCCTTGGCATTCGCCATCCTGGCATTATTTTCAGCCTTTTCAAGGCGATCTTCCAGGGCCTGTATCCGTTGTCTATAGTCTTGTTTCAGGTTGTTTAGTTCCTTTTTTAACGATTGAATATCATCTGCGGCAAAAGCCGGACCTGTACATGAAACGGCAAGAATAACACTTGCCGCAAGTATATGTATGCGCATGGATTAACCTTCCGATAAAGAAATGTTAGGCCGCAGGGAGTTAACGACTGCGGCAAAAAATGATGTTGATTTTCAGGCTGATAGAAACAGAGGAGGGGGGCGTGGAATAGAATTGAAAATCAGTCGAAAAGGAATGATCCGGCCGCCGGACAGCTCTATGCCGGGTGGTTCTTTACAAAATAGGGGGATGGGGACAATATCATGGCAAAGGACACCATGTCCAGTTTGCTGGAATGTCATGCAGATATGACATGGTTTCAGCGGACTATGAAAAGAATGGCGAACAACGTGGATAAGCGCAAAAGACTGCCCTATGAGTAAAACAAGACAGATAATCAGGAGGTGTAATTTTATGGTTTGCTGCTTACTCATATATTCTTTTCATTTTTTCCTTCTGCCCGGCACCGTTGGAGCAGATCTCAAAACTCAGCTCCAGCCAAAAAATAAAAAATACCTGAGATTGACCCCATGGTCAAGACAGATATAGGTTATCCGGGAAATCCCTTACCGGTACAATTGCGCCTCCAGCGATGTCTCAAGGCGGACCTCTTTTATTACTTTTATCAGTTTACGCTTTCATTGCCCCTGTTTCGGCTGTGCGCAGCCCACATATGTAAAGGCCTGGCAACATCGTATAAATACGACCTGTAGCTAAGAATCAAAACGTTGTTGAGAGCATTTTTTCAAAGTCGGCTTCAGCATTGGCCTGCCCTCGATGCCACTCTCCGACAAGCCTCCCCTTCCGGATAAGCAGCACCCGGTCCGCCAGTCGTTGTGTCTGGGGCAGGCTGTGCGAGACAACCAGCATGGGCAGTTCATTCTTTAACGAGAGAAGCAATTCCTCTATGCGCCGGGCCGAGCGGTAATCAACCGAGGCAGTGGGTTCGTCGAGCAGGAGGATTTCCGGCTCAAGAGCCAGGGCGCGGGCAAGGCAGAGCCGCTGCTGCTGTCCACCCGAAAGCGTGGCGGCCGGGGCACCCAGACGGTCATGGACCTCCTCCAGGAGTCCCACGCGTTCAAGCATATGTCGCATTTTTTCTTCAGCGGACCGACCTGTGACGTTGCGGACAAGTTTTTGCGGAAGGAGCATGTTGCGCGCTATGGACACCGGCAGTATGTTTGGTGACTGGAATACCATGCCCGCCCGGGCCCGAAGATGTTCCGGACAAGTGGTTGCGCTGTATACGTCCAGTTGTCCATCATGGAGCGCGAGCTGCACCTCGCCGGTGGTGGAACAGCCGGGAAAGCACTCGTTGAGCCGGTTAACGGCACGTAACAGGGTTGATTTGCCGGATCCGGACCGACCCACGATGACCGTCAGCTCACCAGGTCGGGTCTTGAAGGTCACATTTTCAAGGACAGGGGTACCGTCAAAAGAAACAGTCAGGTTGTTTATGGAAACAGGCGGGGTCATCCTTGCCTCCAGCGTCTTTCCATGGCGTTGTGCAGCAGGTGCGCGGCTAAAAACAGGCCGGTGGTCAATATAAGCAGCACCAGCGCCGCGCCAAATCCTGCTTTCAGCTCTTCAGGTGTCTGATATTCGGCTGCCGTTGTGTAGATGTAAAACGGCAGGGCCTCGTATTTATCAAGCAGGCTGCGGGGCATGCCCGCATTGGCCACCGCGCCGGTGAGCATGATCACGGCAGTATCTTCAGCTGCACGGCCCAGGGACAGCACCAGGCCGCTCAGAATTCCCCTGCCCGCCGAAGGCAGCAGGATGTGCCGAATGGTCTGCATCCGGTTCAGCCCCAGGCTGGGACCAAGCAGGCGTATGTCATGCGGCAGGCCGGAGAGAGACGAGTAGGTGGCATTGACCATGTACGGCAGGACCAGCAGTCCCATGCAGAAACCCGACAGCAACAGGCATGTTCCGGCGTCCGGCAGCAGGGTGTGACGAAGAAACAGTATCAGGGCAAAACCGAAAAGGCCCATGAGAATGGAAGGCATGCCGGCAAGCAGATCAACACAGAAGGAGAGCATGGTCCGAAACCGGCCCCGGGCGAACTCACTTAAATGAATGCCGCAGAGGATGCCCAGGGGAACAGCAACAATTCCGGCAAGGGCCACGACGCAAAACGTACCAAAGCAGGCAGGCCAGATGCCGTCCCAGACCGGGGCAAAGTGGATAAGGGCATCAAGGGGCGGGGTATCACCAAACAACAGCTGCAGGTCAAGGCGCCCCCGGCTCTGTTGGAGCAGAAAACCGACAAGGAAGAGGAGAACGGCTCCGGGTAACAGGGCGCAGAGCCGGCACAGTACGGAAAAAACATGGTGGAACCGGGTCATGAGCCGACCTCCCGGTTACGGGTGAGCATTCGCAGCCCGATGTTGACCAGCGTCGTTGTCAGAAAGAGCAGCAGGCCGCAGGCGAACAGCGAGAGATAGGCAAGACTGTGGCTGTCCGTTGCCACCACCAGGGCGATATGCGCCGTCATGGCCCGGACGGAATCAAACACCGAACCGGGGACCTGGGGCGCATTACCCGCAAGCATCAGAGGGATCATGGTATCGCCCAGCGCCCGTCCCAGGCCCAGAACGGCGGCCGCCAGGAATCCCCGCTTCGAGGCCGGGATCACCAGATGGAGCAGTTTCTGTGAGGACGTCATGCCCAGGGCGGCCGCGGTCAGGCGAACCTGGGGCTCTACGGTCAAAAACCGGCTGTGCAGCATAAGGACGACCGTGGGCAGTACCAGTATAGCCAGCCCAAGTATGGCCGCCAGCAGTGAAAACCCGCTGCCCCGGTGGAACACGTCCCGTAACAGGGGGACGAGCACAAACACGGCCACAAAGCCATAGACCACCGTGGGCACACTGGTCATGAGCTTGACTGCTCGAAGGACGAACCGGGCCAAACTGGGCGGCCCGATTCCGTGGATAAAGCAACAGATACCCACCCCCACCGGAAAGGCCAGGAGCATGGAACTGAAGGCCAGCAGCAGCGATCCGGTGAGCATGCTCAAGATCCCGAAAGACCCCTGGAACGGACGCCAGTCCCAGCTCAGGAGTCTTGCAAGTGTTGTCATGTCCAGAAGAGGACGACAGAACCAAGCCAGGAACAGGAAAAGAAACAGCACCACTGCGGCGCTGACCCAGGCCGAAGCAGCTATAACGATCCTGGCCAGGACATCCTTTGAGACATGGAAACCGGCAGACATTGCCCGTACAGGCTCAATATTATTGGATGGCAATGTAACCGCTGGACGTGATGAACTGAACACCGTCCGGCCCCGTAACATAGTCCACAAATGCTTTCACAATACCGGTTGGCCGGCCTTTGGTGACCATGTAGAGTTTTCTGACGACAGGATAGGCCCCGTCCATGGCGGTCTGCTGGTTGACGGCCACACCGTCCAGCTTTGGCGCTTTCACGGTCTTATCCAGGTGACCGATGCTGACGTAACCGATACCATAGGGATCCCGCGAAACCGCGGCCTTCATGGCCCCGTTGGAGGGCACGACATTGGCTTTGACGGCCACCGGCCCCTTGTTGAGAAGCTTTTTCCAGTAGACGGCGCGGGTGCCGCTGGCTTCATCCCGGGTGTAGAGGTTGATGGTTGCGTCCGGACCACCCACATCCTTCCAGTTCTTGATTCTCCCTGCAAAGATGTCACGAACCTGTGCGGAAGTCAGGCTGGTTACCGGGTTCCCTGCATGGATGACCGTGGCCACGCCGTCAACAGCAAAGGGGAACAGGACCAGACCATACTTGGCCACTTCCGCATCACTGGGTTTGCGTCCGGAATTGCCGATATCAACAAGCCCTTCACCCACTTTCTGGATTCCTACACCGGAGCCGCCACCGGCTATGGTGATCCGGATGTCCGGGTTGGCAGTCATGATGGCCCTGGCCGCCTTTTTCATGACCGGGATGTGGGCTGTGCCCCCGGCGATGGCAATTGTCCCCTTCTTGCCTGCAAAGGAGTCAAGTCCACCTGCAGAAGCCGTGAAGCAGAGCATCAGGCCGAGTATGGAAAAGCCAAGCATCGTCACAATGGTTTTCACGGCATGCCCTTTGTTCGATAGAGTTGAGTTGTCGGTAATCATGGTTCTTCTTTGCCTCCTTAAGTTGGATTCTGGAGAAGAGCAGGCGTAAGCTGTCTGACAAACCAGCATGGCTGGACCACCTTGGCCGGCCACGACGAATGATGAAAATCACCAATTTCGCCGTGGTAAGGCCAATGCTTTACCATGACTTTCATATAAACGGATTATCAGGAACATAAAGTCTGGTCGAAAAATATCATCAACAGGCGGACAGTGCTGTCTGTTGACATGTTTTTCCGGATTCCATCTTGATGCGGACATCAATCCGAAATCCTTGAAGAGGAAGATTACTTCAGGCAGGACATCACGGAGAAACACCCGACATCACGCATACCAGCCTGAACCAGGCCGGACGGCTTAAACCGTCATTGTCAGATACAGTAACGCATTACTCGTTTCTCCGGTGTGAGTTTAACGTAGCATCCCTTTATCATGTCCTAAAATCTTTTGCAATAACGGATTGGTGACAGGATGCGCCTGCAGCCGATTGTCCATGGCTTTCATTCTCACCAATATGCCTGATCATTGAACTCCTTAACGCAGGCGGGACGTTCATCGATGGGTGGAATGGGGCTGGCGTAAGGGACTGGCCCAACCAACCTTCAGGCATGGAAGGCTCAAGCGGGGCCTTAATGTCGGCTTCCGACAACGCACGAAAACCCACCCTGGTGTAAAAAGCCGGATCTCCATACGTGTGAACGACGTCCACGGCCCTCTTTCTCATCTTATCAAGGTCATACACATACCGTATCAGTGACGTGCCCACCCCCTGCCTTTGATACTCTTTGCTGACAGCAACAGTAGAAAGATACAGTAGTAATGTAATGGATTGGAATTAGATGAAATTGCAGAGATTACCACTGGCAAGCCAACAGCAAGAAACTATGAGTGGAGAACGCAAAGACATGGCCTGCTCCT